>CAZHNA010000009.1:0-23251 GCA_964532775.1 uncultured Methanosarcinales archaeon | reverse complement strand
ATCAACAACCAAGTACTAACGATTCCGAGGATGCAATCAAGCAAACAAAAGCATGCATTGTGGAAAACAAAGAATTCACATCCGAAATTGACTATCGACAAGAAATGCGGAATTTCGTCATCAATATAGCTGCCTGCTCAAAAACACATAATCCAAATTTCATAGTAATTCCCCAGAACGGACAGGAATTACTGACAGAAAATGGGGAAGCTGATGGAAATCCGGCAGAAGCCTATATTGATGCAATTGATGGAGTCGGGAGAGAAGATCTGTTTTACGGATATGAAGATGATAATAAACCGACCCCAAAAGATGAAAATGAGTACATGATCGGATTTCTCGATGTAGCCAGAAATAACGATGTTGCCGTATTGGTTACCGACTACTGTTCCAATCATAACTACATGGACAAATCGTATTCAGAAAACAACAACAAAGGCTCCATATCATTTGCTGCCGATCACAGGGAATTGGATAATATTCCCGACTATCCCCAACAGCCATATAATTCGAATGAATTGGATGTTGTAGCTCTAAACGATGCGCAAAACTTCCTCTATCTAATCAACCCCGGCGAGTTTTCAAGCAAGAATGATTTCTTTGATTCAATACGTGAGACGGATTACGACATCATAATTCTGGACGCATTTTACGATGATTCCCCACTTACATCTGAAGAAGTGGAATCCCTGAAAACAAAAAATAACGGGGGACAGCGCCTTGTCATTGCCTACATGAGTATCGGTGAAGCTGAGGATTATAGGCACTACTGGCAGGATAGCTGGAACAACAATGCACCATCATGGATTGAGGAAGAAAATCCTTACTGGGAAGGCAACTACAAAGTCCGGTACTGGGAGAGCGGCTGGCAGGAAATAATATACAGCTGCGATGAAGCCTACCTTCAGCTCATTCTTGATTCAGGTTACGACGGCGTCTATCTGGACATAATTGATGCCTTTGACTATTTTGAAGATAACTACTAAAAAATGATCAGGTGGAATTATTCCACCACATTCTCACTCTTGTAGTGGAAGCTTGCATCACCAATTCATTGCCATCTTTTTTGAGGATTGAATCAAGATGCTTTCTCAGGATTTGTTCCTGCTCACTGCTTGAAATCCTATAATGTGAGTGATAATGCCTGACTGCATCGTCAAGCGACGAAAAGCGTGAGGTATGGGTTAATTCAAATGTTTCCATGTCAGGATAAATCCCCATGTCATAGAGAATGTTGTAAATGACATTGCTTTTCGGGAATGGGTAATATTCCCTGTTGTGCAGGGCTAACCATATTTTACCGTAATAGACATCCCAGGAAGTATCCCCGGCAAACCAGTAAACGTAGACATTTCCATTGCTTACAGCCTGAATCTTTTCAATTGCCTGCTTCATGTCAGGAACATGAAGGGAATAGGAGGCGACTATTACGTCGTATGGACCGGCAAGTTCCTTAACATCAATATCTTCCCATGCCTTTTTGATGTGAGTGATATTCTCCAATCCACTATCAGCAATGTTCTCTGCCAGTACCTGAGTCATGCCTTCCGAAGGCTCAACCGCTGTCACATGTGCAACATGTTCCGCGAGTGGAAGTGCGAGTGATCCCGGGCCTGCACCAATATCCAGAACTCTTGAGTTTTCGTCAAACTCAATTTCGCTGAAAGCTTTCTTAATACGTAGATCATCTTTTCGTGAGGATTCCCAGAACTTTTTTGCATTCTCATACGTACCCCAGATGTCCTCTGCCTCACCGAGTATATCAGCATCTTCATATCGCGTCATCTGGTCTTTCCAAACTTTACCCCAATCAATCGTATCAGACATACAAAAAAGTCAACTTGAAGGATAAAAAAGCTGTTGCTTTTTCATTCCTCATACGGATAATCTGCAGCCTGCCAATCCCTGAATCCACCATCAACATCGTAAATAACACAGAACCCGTTTTCCTCAAGAATATCGGCAGCAGTGGTACTGTGTCTTCCCGTTTTGCAGTAGACCAGTAGAGGTTTATCTTTAGGAACTTCATCCAACCTGTTGGACAATTCGGACACCGGAATCAAAGTTGAATTAAAAAGATGACCGGCATCGTATTCCGAAGCAGTCCTTACGTCAAGAATAAAAATCTCACCTGAATCCACAAGGGCCTTTGCTTCATCAACGTTAATATCATAAATTCCACACTCTAAAGCCGGGGATATAGCCAGTGATTGAAGTCCAGTACATCCTGAAAATAGGGTGAAAAGGATAAGAATTGCAATTAATTTTTTCATTCGGGATTCCTCCTGCAAAATTGATTTCCTTCAAGAGCAAACTGGTGATATACATAGCATTCTTCGCACATGCAGCCCAGATCTTCAGCTGGTTTTTCAGCGACCCCTCTTGCACAATACATGTACCTGTCATCTCCCGGATATGAAGGACAATTGGAGCACTTGCATGCTTTGGAATGGTGGTACGAGGGACAAACGCCGAAATACTTGCCCATACCCTTCCTCAGATCAGAATCTTCTTCCAAACAAATCCTCTTCACTCTATTCTTTGAGCAACAACCCCCATATGATCAATATGGAACGGGGAAAGATTTTGCTTCTTCAGTATCTTTAATTTGATTCCCTGATCAGCAGAGAGGATTTTTAGCTGCTCTTTGAAGATCTTTTCAGGAGCTACGGTTGAATCAACACTGCGTGCCTTGATTGAAAGAAGAAGGTAGCCTCCCTTCTTGAGGTATTGTTTTGCATTTCTAAGAGCAATTTCTGCCTGGTTTGCCTGTGCAACATCCTGAAAAATAACATCTACGGGCTCCACGATATGTGCATACAAAAGCGGCCTTGAAGCATCGGCAAGCAAGGGAACAAGATTTTTGCGGACATCACAAAGACGAAGAAGTTGTCGCATCGTCGTAGGTGCGAATTCCACTGCATAAACTACGCCTTCAGGAACCATATCAGAAACATGACTTACTGTAGTGCCTGAAGCTGCTCCTAGGTAAAGCACCCGGCTGTCCTTTGAAAATGGCATCTGGAATTTCCTTACTGCCATTGCGCCAAGTTTACTTCGACGTGGGTTCCAGATACGGTACTCAGCTGAATCATCTTCGAGTGTTCTCTCACCATAAACGGTATTTCCCGGAACAAGGTTTCGCGTGGCTATCTGTTTCTTCCTGCCACCCTTTGTTTCATAAATACCACTCGAAATTTCCTGTACTCTCATTTGCCTGCCTCCTTTTTCTGGCGGGATTCAATTGAAGCTACTTTTTTCTCCAGCTCGTCTTTAATAGACGGATGGAATTCTCCCGAAAAAGCATCCGTTCTGGCAGCGAGGCTTATTTTTGCAGCAAGAGCACGGGATATTTTACCCCGGATTCTTGGAGATGAACCTTTTATCAACGGATGGTTGAAAATAATTCCGTGTTTGGGCGAAGGAGCTTTTGAACGAAGGTGTTTGAAGAGTGCATTATTTGCACCTATAACCTGAACAGTACTTGAAGGCATAAAAGCTAGTTTTTTGAGACTTCCTGCCATGCTCATAAGCCGTGCACCAAGCAGGGGACCTGCAAGATAACAAAGATTTGGTGCCACTTCTTCCATGTTATCCCTGAGGTATTGTTCAAGGGCAGACCGACGCTCGTAAAGGGAGGAAATATCACTCGCAAACCCTTTCAGAATCAGCCCATCTTTTTCATCCATTGGACAACCCATTGAATTCTTAGTGAGGTCATAAAAAGTATCATCCGGGGAAACATCATCCCTTAATCCGGTTGATGCAACAAAGGATGCAAGATCCGAAGTCTTAAGGTCAAGTTCCGGGAAATGATCCCCATACCAGACAGATAGACGCTCTGCAAGCAGATTCACTGCTTCATCAACGTCATCAATTGCTCCGACTGCATGTATAATCGGCAGATCCGGTGTGTAAGAATCTTTTATAGATGCACGAGTAGCTTCCACACATGCCTGTTGTAACAAGGAAATGTACTCTGAATCGTTAGCGATAAAACCACATTCCTGGGCAATATCACGCAATTCAATCCCCGCAGGAAAGTTGCTTGCTTTTTTCTGGATCTCACGGATTCTTACAGCAAGCTTATCTGGATCCCTGCTTGAAAGATTGCACTCTTCTATATCTCCATCTTCGGAGATTTCAACTTCTCCAAACCAGTTATCCAATTTCAGAATTAACTCCTCCTGATAGTTGCACCGGAATTGTTGGCAGTTGTAAGCATAACGCTTCCACCAATCGTTTCATCAAGGTATTCCTGCACTTGTTCCTTAATTTGCCGACCTTCATTTTCTGATTCGACAAAACCATAAATTGCCGGCCCAAAGGAACTCATTCCCGCTCCAAAAGTACCGGCATTTCTCATAAATGTAATCAGAGATTGTACTTCAAGTGATTGAAGATTTACTTCTTCTTTCTTGAATCCTACATTCTGTAGATGATCAATTGATTCCCCAAAACTCTCGATGTCTTTCTCCACTATTGCTGGCATCATCTGCATCAGGACAACATGTGATACTTCCTGCACTTCATTAAGTGGTATCGGGCATTTTTCCTTAAAAATATCAACTTCCATCGAGTCATATGCTCCCTGAGTATCCGGAAGCGCAAGAACAATATGCCAATCGGGAAAATCTTCCCTGAAGATAATTGGTGCTGGAGGTGCCATACTTGTGGATGAGGGAGAAAACGAACCTTTTTCGGAAAAATGATGTCCACAATCCACAAGAAAACCACCTGTTTCGAAACCAGCAACTCCAATACCGGAAGTTCCACCCCTGCCTACCGCAATAGCGAGTTCCCTGATGGACATGCCAAGATCATAAAGTTCATTCACTGCTACAGCGGCACAAAGAGCTGCCTGTGTACCCGAACCCAGTCCTATGTGTGCAGACACATCCTTTTCAACATGGATATGGAGTCCTTCGCCTTCCGGTAACACTGCAGAAGCAGCCATTTCCATTCTTTCGGCAAGAAGAGATGAACCTGTAATTTCTATTTTTTCCGCCCTTTCGGCACGTATGTGAGTATAAGGATTTTCGAGGCAGATTCCCATGCCACCGTCTATACGTCCCAATGACGCATTCAAATCAATAAGAGAAAGGTGGAGCCTCGAAGGTGAGAGAATCTCTAGCATGGTAACTAGCAACTATCTCATGCTAGTATATTTATTTACTCCAGCAAAACAATGCTGTCAACACTATCAACTGTCTTAGAACTGATTTTGACCTTCATATTCATGTCTACTCTGAAGCTTGCGTGAATGGGGTATGTGTTGCCGGAAACTGAAATGATGCAGTATAGCTGCAGTAATCCTGATTGCAACAATGTTGTAGAAATAACCCGAGAACAGAAGAAGCAGTTCTTTGTGGAATATTTCCGGAGATATGGGATTATTTCCCTTCCATATTGTTCATCAGATTGCCAGCAGAAGCACCAAGAAATGCTTGCTGAGAAGCCGGGTGTCGTTCCCACGGAATATAAGGATCATGGCAACCGTTTGAGGATTAATTGAGGTGATCCAATTTTTCCATCAACTGATTTGTGTCCGATTCGATAGCCAGATCTAAATCCTCAATCATCGTGCGCATGTCGGTTACACTTACCTTGTTTCCCTCATTCATTATTGTAAAGAATCTGCTAAAAACATCCCGTGACTTTTTTAATGATAGATATTTGTGAATTTCTAATTCCTTAAATATGGAATCCGAGTTGTCGTAGTTTAAACCAACCAACTCATCGTTGCTGACATTATTATCAGGATTATCTATGTATTGTAAAAAAACATGGGGTCTGGAACTACGTGCTTCTCCATACGCGTTGGGTCTAAAATTTGTTTTCACATCGTAAGTAAAGAATTGTTTGAACGGAATGTAAAAAATCTCGATTTGTCTCTCAATGTATGCAATTTCCCGAGTTTTTTGGTTGTCTTTCAATATTTCAGCTGTTACAACAACGTATATGGTTGTCACAAAGACAAATACCCCACTAAAAGCAATTTGTACATAAGATTCATACCTTGTGTCAAGAGATCGAGCCATTAAAGCTAAAGTCACAATTGCTAGAAGGATATAATAAAAAAACATCTTTTTGTTGTACTTATCCATCAAGAAACCTCTTTCGTATTCCCCTATTAGAGTTTCAACTAATTTGAACTTTCATTTATATGTGTGCAGGCTGACCCCACAGGAGAGGTGAATTACAATTCCAAACGAATCGAGATCCGGTTTCAGAAGAACTCAATTTCGAAATTATGGCAACTGAAATCAAAAGAAGATCAAGGATCAAAATCTCAAATATATGAAATCTAAAGATTGTACCTATAAAAAAAGTGATTAGGCTACGCTGCTAAAGTCAGAACTATAATCATAGCATTTTCATCATTATTTGTTCCCCAAAGACGCTTGATTTTACTATAGCTGTTGGATGAGCTTTTTGTTTCAACTTTCAACTACTGCGCATCTTCCACATCATCCAGATAGCCTGTCTCCCATCTCTGCTATACACCAAATGAAGAGCAGCAAAAATAATTCTGTAAAGCTTTATCCTGACCGTGGAGGCAAGTGAAAAATCAAGCTTTTTTTCGTGAAAAACCGGAGATAAACTGTATCTGAAAGCCGGGATATGGTAGTTGGCAACCGAAGCTGCCCCATGCATTAAACCACATGCCATCCCAGTATTCGCAGGGTCATCAAACCCAAATGCTGCGTTGATTCTCATTACTGGAAAATCAATTGCTTTCAAAAGATCGCAAAGCAGTTGCTTGACAGGTTTGATAAATACAGGAATTTGCCTTACCGGAAAAGAGGTTTTACTTTTCCCCTCTTTTTTCCCGGTTTTCTCTTTCTTCTTGCCTTTTCCAGACCCGGTTTCTTTTATTTCTTTTTTCTTCTTGCCCGAACGACTAAATCTTTCTAGATTGACAGTTATGCCAAGCCAGTTGATCCTGATGCTATGCTCAAGTGCTTCATCAGCTACCCGGGCTTTCAGGTAAATCTTGACCGGAAAGAAGAGAAGCAACAGTGGTATGACTATTAGAGCAAGGAGCAAGTAAAGAATCAAACCCATAAAGAATACTCACTTTTCGCTTTCTTCGGTCTCCGAAGAGCCCTTCCCACCGTTTTTCTTGTGATTCTTCTTAAGAGATTTCATCTTTGAGAATACTTCAGGCATAGCTTCGATGAATTTATCCACATTGCTTCCACCGGAAATTGTGAGAAGCCGGACATCTCCATTGGATATAACGATGAATGCCACAGGCTCAATTTTTGCACCTGCTCCACCGCCACCACCAAAGCCTTCTTCAGTTGCGCCTTTCTTACCTTCCCCGCCACCACTTCCGAAACCAAAACTAACACGGCTAACCGGGATTATTGTTGCTCCTGCCGCTTCAATCGGCTCTCCAACAACAGTTTTCGTACTCACCAGTTTCTCAAGTTCCGCAGAAACTTCTTTCATTAAATCTTCAAGTCCCATCTTAGAATACCTCCCCTTTTAGGATAGAAGAGATCTGTCATACAACCTAAAAAGAGTTGTTATTGTGAATCTTCCATGTCCTGGAAAAAGTTGAGCAATGAGTACTTTATTTTTGCAGGTTCAACGTCGATAATTTCGGGTTTTTCATCATCCGGGAAAAAACCAAAAACAGAATACTTGGGCCAGCGACGCTGCGAATCTGTGAGGAACCTGCCATCAAGCAAAATCCTTACACCGTAATCCGTAGGAGACCGTACAACCCTTCCCATAGCCTGCCGAACTTTCCTAATTGTAGGAATCTGGACTGCATATTCCCAACCCATCCCAAAACCAAATTCATGATCATAAGCAGATTCTACCGCGTGCATCCTGTCGTTTAAAGCCGGATAGCCCACGCCTACAATAATCGCAACTCTGCATCTGCCATTCCTGAAATCCACACCTTCACTCAGTGTGCCCCAGATATATGTAAGAAGAACAGATTTGCCGCCAGCTTCTCCAACCTTGAAAAACTCCTGCCTGATTTCCTGTGATGACACTCCCACTTCATCAAGGAAAATGGGGATGTCAAGTGCTTCCTCAAGCATTTTGAAATACCTGCGTGCTTCAAAAGAACTCTGGAAAAAGACCACAACATTGCCGGGAGAGTTCTCAATGGAATCTCTCATTGCACCAAAAACGTCTTCGAGATTTCCGGGTTCATCCCTGCTTCGCGCAAACTGTGGCTGCACAGCCGCAGCAATTGTAAGACGACGTTCGGGTGGAAAAGTGAGGCCATAGGACAAATCACATGTATCCCTTTCAATGCCAAGTGTCCTCTTAATCATGTCAAAGGGCTTGAGGGTCGCAGACATCAGTATAGCCGAATATACTGTTCTGAATAAAGGAGCAGTGACGTTTTGAGGAATACAAGTAAAAAGCTCCAATCTGCCGTAAACCTCATTCCTGTTATCCCTTCTCACATTGATAATTGGATAATGTTCCTGTCCATCGGAATGTTCAATATAAAATGATAAAAACTCGGCTACATGCCAGATATGGGAACGTTTCAAGATTCCTGAATTTCCTTCCTTGTATTGCTCCCGGTATTTTTCATCAAGAGCAGCGCCAATGTCAGAAGCCATCCCCAATAGGCGTTGGATATCTTTCTTTTCTCCGTATCCAGCCTCTTTCGCATTTCTCAGGAATCTGGCTTTTACAATATCTCCCCGCTCAAAGGGATCGCTAATCCTTATATCATGCCAGTTTTCTCCAACCCTTTCCTTTTCACCAAAACGGAATCTTGAATTGTAGGTCGCTTTCAGGACGTCCAGAAGAACGGCAAGTACGCCATCAATATCTTCAACATCAAGTCCCTGGAAAGCCTCATCCATTGAGTTCGCTTCCAGCTCTGAAAGAGCCCTTTCAAGGGTATGCTCGGTAAGAGTTATTGAGGAATGGGATCTGGCGGCACTTTCAATATTGTGTGCTTCATCAAGAATTATTATTACTTCATCTGATTCTTTTTCCATCCATCTAAGCATGGTGGAGAAAATATCCCCGTCAAGCAAATGGTGAAAATTACCTATTACGAGATCTGCTGATTTGAGTTCCTTTTTGAGAAGCTCATATCCACACATCGCATTGTCATAGGCATATTGATTAACCTCATCGGGGTCGCGAACCGTTTCGAAAAGCCATTCCTTAAACTTTTCATTGTCCAGTCGCAGTACTTCATACAACTCATTGCAGCACCGATCCCTGAGGACATATGCCCTTTCATCAAGTTTCTTTAATTCTGCATCAAGTTGATCCCGAAGTTCTACGTACAAAGCATCACTGGATTTCTTGTAATTATCCATTGCTGCTTTCATTTCAGCTCTCTTGAGCTTTGTCTCATTTTCAATATCAAGAAGTTCGAATGTGTTTTCCCTCTTGGCCTCGCACTCATCATAACCAAGTTGCAGGGGGCACATGGCTTTTTTGCCCTTGAACACAACTACCTTAATGTCATGGATTTGCTTGATCTGAAGCGCCTCATCTATGAATTGCACCATTTGCTGGTGGACATTAGTAGCAATGAAAACTGTTTTATCAAGGACTTCTCCTGCCTGCAAAGCGGGGGCAAGAGCACTCAATGTTTTCCCGGTACCACAGGCACCTTCAAAAAGCACAATTTCCTGTGCAAAAATAGCGGAGTGAATGCGTTTCATCGCATCCTCCTGATTGGGATAACAGGAACTTTTTGGGAAATACTTGAGATAGTCCGAACCACTCATGGCCCTACCTACTACGGTAACCCTACATAAAGGATTGTAGCTGCTTAATCAGCAGGCCTGACAACAGCCGAATCTTCTCCAATAAGCCTTTGCGTTCTTGAATCGAAAACTTTCATCGTGACAATTGTACCTTGCATAAATCCATAATTGTTAGATGTGTTTTCCAGACCATTGACTGTCACACTGACTGAGGAAGCATCAGTACCATTTACACTGTCATCCCCATTCAGAATAAGAGCCTCGCCGGTCGACCATTTGTGATCTTTAATAATAGTGTTACGACTTTCATACTTTGAAATCGAACCTTCGGGTGTCAAATCATGATACCTTACTACCAAATCACCGACCACTTTCTTCCCACCTGCACCAAATTCCCCAACATAACTGCTACCCTGCCCTTCCAACACAATAAAAGTAGAATCCAGATTCAGACAATCTCCATTCACATGAGCCAGATTAATGTAATTTTCCTTGTACCTGACATCGTTCGGAATTCCACCTTCTATACTCTCAATCTCAACAATTGCAAGTGGAGTAGGCCTAAAGGAGACCTCTATTTTTTCGTTAACGTTCTCATCAAAAAGACCCACCATTACTACACCCGAGAATAGAATAGTAAGTGCAATCATCAAAAAAGTGCCAACAACAGGAGACATACCATTTGAATTGGTTAAAAGTGATGAAATCTTCATTCAATATTGAATTTCTTTTCATGCTTTAAATATTTTTGTTTTTAGCAATTTATTACAAATGATACCATGGTGCTGCCTTATGACAGCTAATCGATAGATTTTTATCCCACTTGTTTAATGGTATAGTGCAGATTATTACTAAATCTCAAAAAATTAGGAGTGTTAGATATATGGTAGCTGTAATTAACAAAGATGAATGTGTTGGCTGTGGAACATGCGTAGACGAATGTCCTGTAGAAGCAATCTCTATGAACAAAGACAATATTGCAGTAGTCAATGCTAGTGACTGCACTGACTGCGGTGCTTGTGTGGATATTTGCCCAACAGATGCAATTACTCAGGAATAATTATTCCTGTCTTCTTTTATTTTATTTTTTATTGAGGCGTCTATATGGCTAAGACCATAAGGGCCGGAATACTTGGAGCTACAGGTGCTGTAGGGCAGCGTTTCGTACAAGCACTGGCAGATCATCCTTGGTTTGAAATAACAGCTTTGGCAGCTTCTGAGAAGAGTGCAGGAAAGCAGTACAAGAATGCTGCAAATTGGAGACTTGATGTTTCCCTTCCGGAAAGTATTGCCGAGATGGAAGTAGTTTCTGTAGACCCCTCCAAAGTAGATGCTGACGTAGTGTTTTCAGCCTTGCCGTCTTCATCGGCGTTGGAAGTTGAAGAAGCGTTTGCAAAGAACGGATTTGCGGTTGCAAGTAATGCATCTGCATATCGGATGGTTGAAGATGTACCTCTTGTAATCCCAGAAGTAAATGCAGATCACCTTGATCTCATTGAAGTTCAACAGGACAATCGCGGATGGGATGGATACATAATAACAAATCCTAACTGTTCCACCATAATGATGGCAACTACATTCAAGCCACTCATGCAATTTGGACTTAGCAATGTAACGGTTGCTACCATGCAAGCAATATCTGGTGCAGGATACAATGGCATCTCTTCAATGGCAATTCTTGATAATATAATTCCATATATTGGAGATGAAGAAGACAAGCTTGAGACTGAGCCCCAGAAGTTGCTCGGAACATTTGACGGCAGCCAAATTGTGAAAGCTGAACTCGAAGTGAGCGCTTCATGTCACCGTGTGCCTGTAATGGATGGTCACACTGAAGCCATATGGGCAACAATGGATGATGATCCGACTCCTGAAGAAGTGAGGAAAGCATTCCTTGACTTTGATCCCAAACTTGGAGATCTCCCTACGGAGCCTGAAAGGCCCATCATTGTCAGGGATGAAGAAGATCGTCCGCAACCTCGCCTTGACAAGAATGCTGGCAACGGCATGGCCGTGTCTGTGGGAAGGATTCGTGAAGGAATCCGTTATATTGCCATGGGCCACAATACAATTCGTGGAGCAGCCGGAGCAAGTGTTCTTAACGCTGAACTGCTACACAAAACGAAACGGTTATAACGTGATTATAATGCAGCCGCCAAAATACCAAAATGAATCAGGAAAAACGGCTGTCATTGTTTCTTTTATTTTGCTACAGGTAAATTCAAATTCTGCAATACCGGAGGCTAGATGAAATGTTGATAGTTCTGTCAATAGGTGGATCCATACTTGCGAAAGATCTGGACCCGGAAAAATTCAGAGAATATGCAAGCGTACTCAAGAAGCTGGCACAAGAACATAAAATCGTAATAGTGACTGGTGGAGGAGTTGCAGCCCGTCGTTATATCGATACTGCCAGACAACTTGGTGCAAACGAATCAGTATGTGATTTTGTTGGAATTGACGTTACTCGCCTCAATGCACAATTGCTTATCGCAGCTCTTGGGAGTGTAGCATACCCCGAACCCCCCTGCTCATATAAGGAAGCAGAATTAGCTCTTGCCTCTGGCAAAATTGTGGTAATGGGCGGTGTAATACCCGGCCAGACAACAGATGCTGTTTCTGCAATCCTTGCAGAATACCTTAATGCGGAACTGCTTGTAATTGCAACTTCGGTTGATGGAGTATATTCAGAAGATCCAAACGAGAATCCGGCTGCAACAAAATTCGACACCATGACCCCCGAGGAACTTATTAATGTTGTTATGAGCACAGAAATGAAAGCCGGATCAAAGTCACCTGTTGACCCGTTGGCTTCAAAAATTATCCAGCGTTGTGGCATGAAAACAATTGTCTTAGATGGAAGTAATTCCGAAAATATTTCTAACATAATACTTCAGGAAAATGTCAAAAGTGAACCAGTGGACGGAGTTCCAATCGGAACACGCATTATCCGCTAACGTCATCAAACCGGTTTCTGGAGTGTGTTGAGGAATCAATTCCTCAAAACTTCCTTTTTTACATATAGTGATTTTTTTTCTTCAGATATTTTGGCTATAGCATTTTTGCATAGTTTACGTTTCCAAATATCCATTAGGCGCCTTTTTTTGCATTATTTTTATATAATATCATTTTGCTATATATTTATAAAGCTAGTGTTCTCAATAAATTCTGTGTGAAAGACATGACAGGGATAGGAGACCGTTTTAAAGGTCTTAGTTCAAAATTGTTTAAGAAAAAAGGTGATTCCACCGCAGATAGTTCATCCTTTGAAGAAGATCCTTTTGGGGAAAGCAGCTTTGATGATCCCAATTCAGAATTCAGTGGCGAACCGCTCGATGATGATTCCACTGAAGAAAATAAAAGTGCTGAAGAAGAGCAAAACGCCTTTTTTGAAGAGACAAACCAACGCATTGATGGTATTGATGGCAGAGTCTCTAAAATTGATATTGCCATTTCAATGGTACAAAAAGAAAATCAGGACGTAAAAGAAACTGTCGAGAAAATCGACCAAAGTGTCCTTGATTTACTTTCCCTTTACGAAATTGTTTCAAATCAGGTTAACCCATTTGTTGGCGATGACTCTGCGAGTACAGCTGTAATTGACCGTTTTGATCAGAACGAAAAACGTATCAGTGAACTTACAACACTTGCAAAAATGATGAAAAATGAGCTTGAGGGACTTGATCATCAGAGTCCTTCCGCTGAGCTTCCAACTGGAACAAAGGTGCAAATCGATGAAATCGAGCAGAAAATGGAACTTTTTGCCGATGCAATGCTAAATCTTCATGAAAAAATTGAAGACCTTAGTGACACGCTCACGAATATGGCAGCAAGATCAGAACAAATTGATAATAGTGTGAAGGATCTGGAAAAAATAACTGCTGAGAGTATTGCTATCGCAACAAAAACTGTGGGAGAGAAAAAGACAAACAAACCCACACATTCTAATGGTCATGAGATTATTGAAGATGAGGATGATGAAAAACTGCCTTTGCTCATGCTGTCTTCAATTAAGAAAAACCCCATGAATATAGTTGTGCTCCTCAACTGGATAGAATTCTTGATGGAGCGAGTTGGAAGAAATAACCTGATGGATGCACTTGACTATTATGTTGATATCGAATGGATTAGTGAAGAAGTACGTTCCGAGATTATGGCTTATGCCAGAGGCATTGACTACTATGTGGAAAAGCCGACATGGAGACTTCTCCCTGAAGACCACACCAAATCTCTCCTTTTCATTGAGAGACTACGTGGAAGGAAGATAGATAAAAACCAGTTGAGTACTATCGATCGGGAGATGGCAAAAGTCAAGCACGGGCTGGAGGAACTTTATGGGATTTGAAGTTGCTATTGTAGTGGCAATTTTCCTATTATCCGGACTGGTTCTCGGAAGTTCGTATTATGGCGCATATAGCACATCTAATGAACTTGTGGAAGATGCAAGACAAGATAGCTTTGAAATACAGCAAATGAAAATGCAAGCATCTCTTACAATCAATAGTATTACAATGATGGGAGATGAAACATCCCATAGCTTAGTAATTAATGTTACGAATCAGGGAAGCGTATCAACCAGTGGGGAAGATATGGAAATACTGATCGACGGAGACCTCGTGTCTGCCACCCTTTTGTCCCAGTATGAAATAGTAATGCCTCAGGAAACAGTACGTTTTCTGGTAAATGACCTTTCAGGAAGTTCGCACAAAATTAAAGTTATTTCCGAAAGTGGCATCAGTGCCTATGGAAACTATAATTAAAAAGAGTTGTATGTAACACAGTAGAACCATTACATTAACCAAAAGTGCATCATAAATTATAAAATTCTATACTAGCTACCAAACAAGAGGGATCTTATGCTAACTATCATGAAAAGAATGTTTTGTAATGATAACGCAGACAGTGCGATGACGCATTTGATCTTTTTTATTGCAGCAATCATTATAGCAGTTAGTGTTGTTGCGGTTTTAACATCAAATGTCCAATCCATTACTGCATCTACTGCCGTTAGCAGTCAGGTTATGGCAGAACAACTAAGGACTGATATAACAGTCATAAGTGATCCTGAAATAATTCCCTATGATAGCTCTGTATACACATTTTATGTGAAAAACACAGGCTATACCGAACTTTCAACTGATTTTATAAATATTTTTATCGACGGCATGTTGGTTTTGCCCAATAATGCTAATTTGGTGCTACCTGCGGGTGAATCCGTCTGGAGAAGCGGAGACGTTCTGGAAGTGTATGTATCTATTGATGCACTTTCTTCTGGAGACCACCGTTTCCTGATAGCAACCAAGAATGGAAAAACAGATGGAATGAATTTTAGGATCTAATGAGGTGAAATATTGGATAATAACGTTTTTTCATTTCGAATAGATAGGGATGAGTTTAACGAAAAACTTGGAAATGGCTTCCCTCGTGGTTCGCTTGTGGTCATAGAGGGCGGAAGTGGAGGTGGTAAAAGCACCATCTGCCAAAGAATAGCATTTGGTTTAATCGAAAATAACACCAATGTAACACTTATTTCCACACAGCTTACAACAAAGGGCTTTATCAACCAAATGTACTCGCTCGATTATCCCATAGCTGATCACCTGCTCAAAGGAAGGCTGCTATATATACCGGTTATTCCCCTTGTAAAAGCAGCAAAATCCCAATTTGATTTCATAGAACGACTTATGTCGGCAGAAAAGCTTTTTGATAAAGATGTTATTGTTATCGATACAATATCCTCACTTATCAAATATAGTGCCGATCCTGCAAAAAGTCTTGAACTTATCTCCTTTTTTAAGAAATTAAACGGAATGGGCAAAGTTATTATCCTTACTATTGAACCAAACCAGCTAACCGAAGAACTTGCCTCCATGTTTCGCTCATCGTGTGATATATTCATGACATTGAAATCAAAAGCAATGGCATCAGAAGTAAAGAGGATACTAGTGGTCAACAAATTTACAGGTGCAAAGGGCCGAGTTGGGCAAATGATTGGTTTTAGAATAGATACAAAAGTCGGATTGGTAGTCGAAATTGCTGCTGTTGCATGATAAGGACGTGAAAACATGGCGGATCCCGTATTCCAGAAAGCGATGCAAAGAAACCCCCATCTTAAGCATTACGTTAATAAATTTATGAAAATGAGCGGGAATATGCCTGATTTTATGGCCAAGCTCCCAAAAGATCTGGATCAGGAAAATGTTAATCTAATTCTTGCTGTTGGCGATCCGGTTTTCATACACTTATATGGAACACATGAAATGGGGGAAGCTAAATACTACGCAATTGAACCCAGTTTATCAACTCAGGAAACTAAAAAATATCGTATTATAATGGACGGAATTCTTGAGAAGTCCGCAAAAGAACCGGTTCCTGGATCTGAAAAACAGCTCCGTGACCTAATTCTCAAACTCCTGAATGATTCTGTAGAAGTTGGTGCCGGCGGTAACCTCCCGGATGGCGATGAAAAAGTTAGTCTTCTACAAAAGCTTCGTCCGCAGATCAAAAAGGTACCGCTAAACCAAATTGAATACACGAATATTCGATATCATATCGAAAGAAACATTGTGGGTTCCGGACCAATTGAACCAATTATTCGCGATCCGTACCTTGAAGATATTCACAGTATAGGAGTTAAAGGAATATTTATTGTCCACAAAATACTGGGAATGATGGAAACCGATCTGTCTTTTGGGACTGAAGAAGGACTCGACGGATGGCTGAGGAGTATGAGTGAGCGCATCGGCAGGCCGGTAAGTGACTCAAAACCAATTGCGGATGGTGCTCTTCCTGATGGATCTCGTATTAACATCATTTACAGTCTGGATGTGAGTAAACGGGGAAGCAGTTTTACTATGCGTAAATTCAGTGACGTTCCCGTAAGTATTATCCAATTGATTAATTGGGGTGCACTTAGTTCAGAAATGGCAGCATATATGTGGATGTGTTTGGAAAATGGAATGAGTGTTTTCTTCAGTGGCGAAACTGCAAGCGGTAAAACAACCATGCTCAATGCATGTCTGGTTTTTATTAACCCAAAAGCAAAAATGTATACTGCAGAAGATACAGCTGAAGTTCAGCCACCTCAGGCAGTATGGCAACAATTGATAACCAGAGAAGATGGCCCACCTGATTCAAGGGTAGATACGTTTGATTTGCTCAAAGCGGCCTTGCGTTCAAGGCCAAACTATATTATTGTTGGTGAAATTCGTGGTGTGGAAGGTAGTGTAGCATTTCAGGGAATGCAGACCGGGCACCCTGTACTGGCAACATTCCACGCATCTGCAGTCACAAAGATGATACAGCGTCTTACAGGAGACCCGATCAATGTTCCTGTAACATTTATTGATAATCTTAATGTTGCAATGATATTGTCAGCAGTATATCGAAAAGGTAAATTCCTCAGGAGATGTCTTTCAATAGAAGAACTTGAAGGATACTATGAAGAAGCTGGCGGTGTTGTTACAAGAGGGGTATTCCAATGGGATCCTGAAAACGATACACATAGTTTCAGGGGAATGAACAATAGTTTCATCCTTGAGGATAAAATCGCTACAAAACTGGGATACGAGGATAAACGTCAGATATATGAAGATTTATTCCTGAGAACAAGGATCCTGAATGAAATGAGAGATCGTGGAATTGAAGATTACCACGAAGTACTCAAAATTATCGTAGACTTCTATAAATACGGTGTTAATGGCCTCCCATTCAGCGTCTGAGGAGATTTAGAATGGATTACCAGAAGGCATTCAAAGCCATGGACATGGAACCTTCAACTTACTTGTTGAAGTTCGCACTTCCCTTGGTCGCCATTGGTGTTCTATTCCCGGTAATAATGTATACATTCTTACCGGATCTCTTTTCTGGAAGTGCAAATTCTATTCCTATCGTAATAACACTTGTGTGCATTCTTTTTGCAGTTTATTATCCAATTTCAATACTTGGCGGTAAAGCTGCAAAGATCAACAACGAAATGCACTACTATATTACACAAATGGGAGTGATATCTACAGCAGAAACTCCACGTATTGATATTATCAGGATTCTTTCTGAAAACACGTCTTACGCACTCCTTTCAGAGGAAAGTCGTAAGATTTACAATCTTGTTGTTGTATGGAATCTCAGTCTTTCAGATGCATGCCGGTTCACATCCAAGCGCACACCATCTCTTATTTATCAAGATTTTCTTGATCGTTTTGCTCATGGATTACAATCAGGAGAAAACGTCCGCTCTTTTCTTGAAGCAGAACAATCTGTTGTGATGCATGAATATGAATCAATGTACGATGGATCTCTTTACGCCGTGGAAGTGATTAAGGAACTGTTTGTTTCATTGGTTATGGCACTTATTTTCATGGCTTCATTTGCAATAATTATGCCTGTAATTACGGGAATGGATGCAATAATGCTCATGGCAATGGTCGCTGCCATGTTTACTATGGTATATGTTGCCATACTCTTTTTCACAAAAAGTAAGGTTCCAAAAGATCCAATCTGGCAACAAACTAAAAGGGCAACAGAAAAAAAGGCTAAATTATTCCGTTCGATTCCTATTTCTCTGGCAGCTTGCCTTGCAATTGCAATAGTATTATTCTTTGTAGATCGATTCCCAACGCTAATCGATATACCAATGGTTTTGACACCTCTCATGTATACTGGAAGAGTTGCAAGTCAAATAGAGAAGGATATTCGTCGTATGGATGAAAATTTTCCTGCATTTATTCGCTCCCTTGGAAGCTCAGCTGGTGCCCGGGGAGGATTAATTGATGATGCATTGAAATCTCTTACAAACCACGACTTTGGTGCTCTTACTAAAGATGTTAATGATCTATATAGAAGAGTTAATACTCGAATTGACAAATTTCAGGCATGGGAAATGTTTGCAGCAAACACAGGAAGTAACCTTATCCAGCGTTTCAGTGAAATATTTGTTGAAGCAACAAATCTTGGCGGTAAACCTGAAATCATTGGGGACATGCTTGCCAACAATTTTATGAGAATTGTAAACCTTCGAAAAAAGAGATACCAATCATCATCAAGCCTTGTAGGTGTGCTCTATGGCCTCACTGCAGGTATCGCTTTTACCCTGAATATTTCTGTAAGCGTGGTGGGTCTGATGCAGGAAATGTTCGCATCCATGCAAATGGATTCTAATATGTCAATGGGTGTGATTATTTACACAGATATCGGCAGTGTCGAAATACTTTCCCTTATGATAATGTTTATTGTTTTTGTACACGCTCTAGTCTCAGCTCTACTTATAAGAGTTGTAAATGGGGGACATATGCTAAGCGGAACCACTGATTTTGTAATAATGATGTGGATTGGTGGAGCAGGAGCAGTGGTCATGGAAAAAGGCGTTTCAGGTCTATTGGGGACTTGAAAAGGATTAATGGAATAAATTAAATGCTTGACCGAAGTATTCCGACAATTTCCCGGGTTAATTCCTGAGTTGTTGCATTGCCACCGAGATCAGGAGTTTTTACCCCGTTGAGAATTGCTTTTTCGACAGCCAATTCCACTTGATTGGCTGCCTTTTCCTCACCCATCCAATTGAGAAGCATTTTTACAGAAAGAATTGCAGCAATTGGATTGGCTATTCCCTGTCCTGCAATATCGGGAGCACTCCCATGCACTGGCTCAAAGAATGCTCGCTTTTCGCCAATGTTTGCACTGGGAACAAGACCAAGGCTGCCTACGAGAGCCGCACCTAAATCGCTCAGTATATCCCCAAAGAGGTTGGTAGCAACAACTACACCATATTTCCCGGGAGAACGTATCATATCATATGCCATTGCGTCTACAAGCATATCGTTTCGCTCAACGTTCATGGAATCAGCAACTTGTCTACAAGTATTCAAAAAAAGAGTGTCTGATTTGAGTACATTGGATTTGTGTACGATTGTTAAATTTTGGTTTCGTTTTCTTGCAAATTTGCATGCAATTTCTGCTATACGTGCAGAACCTCGTTTTGTAACAACCCTCTTGGTGAAAGCTTCCTCTGAACCAACTTCCTCAATACCCGAATACATGCCTTCGGTGTTTTCCCTGACGATCAAGATATCGAAATCATTTGATTCATTTACTCCCTTAATCCCACTAATTGGATGAATAGGCCTTATATTTGCATAGAGATCCAACTCTTTGCGAATGGTCAAGAGTACGCTTTTGTAGTGAGGATCCGGAGGAGTTGTTACAGCCCCAAAAAGAATACAATCACATTCTTTAAGGACTTCAATATCCTCGTCTGAAATTGCCTGCCCGGTTTTCTCCCAGCGACCATAGCCAACCTCAACAGATATTTTCTCAAAGGAAATAGGAAAACAATCCAGTACTTGAAGAGCCGCTGGAATTACTTCCTTTCCAACTCCGTCCCCTTCTATTACTGCCAATTTCATTCCGTTTCCTCCCTAAGCCTCTGTACAAGGGATCGAACGGTATCTGCTACCTGAAACTCTGATGCACCCCAGTGAACAGTAGCCCCTGAGATACCATTAATCGTCACCTGTCCAGACCGTTCAGCCTGACAACAACGAGCAATAAAAGGCTTGCTGGGTTTTACAATATCAGAACTAAATGAGCAAATGCTAATAAAATCATATTCTAAACCCGGGAATCTAGATTCAAAAAGAGCCTGTGAGATTTCACACCCCACAAGCAAGGAGCCGGGTTCAGTAATAATATCACTGTCAAGGCATTTGCCCGAGAGACCGGAAGCTGAACATGGAAATACTGTTGATTCTCCCTCAAATTGTCTTAGATCAACTATATTCTCAGTAAACCGTATTCCAAATTCCCCAAAAATGCCTGATTTTTCAAGTCTTCTGACTACGTCACAAAGCCGTGAAGGATATGGTGGTGCAACATCCAGAATCTCAATTTCAATGATTTCTGAAGGATCTGGCTCATGGACAAAAGTCACATGTTTGTCAATTCCCGTAAAAAGTACTGTAGTTATATCTCCTTTACAAAGAGAGAGAGCTGTTTCAATCAGCAAATTTCTGTTTTTTATATTAAGAGGTTCTTCATAATTGAATATATTTTCAGGGCCTGCAAGCAACTTTATGTCTGTTGCCTTTCTTAACAAACCATCTCCGGAATGCTGAACCTCATAAAGCCAGTATTTTTTATCCTCGCACTCGCACTGATTTACGATCATGTATTGTGATAAAAAATAAATTGGTTCATTCTCACCCTTTTCCGGGGGGATGTGAGTCACGCCCACATGCTTGTATTCCTGTGGGAATATCATAAATTATACCTGTTTTTGTTTTTTACGATGCTCTACAAGACCACCGTCTGTAAGAATTTCGAGCAAAAAATCCGGTAATTTGTGACCCTCATAAACATTGCCACCAATTGTTACCCTACCTTCGAGAAGATTGACTTCCACTTCATCGCCTTCTTCACAGGTAACATCCACCTCCATAAGAGGAAGGCCAACATTAATAGAATTGCGGAAAAATATGCGCCCGAAGGACTTAGCAACTACGCAGCCTACTCCAGCATGCTTCAGAGCAAGTGGTGCCTGCTCCCTTGAAGAACCACAACCAAAATTGTTCTTTGCGATTATTATATCTCCAGAAGATATTTTTTTGGAAAAACCGGGATCAATACCTTCCATTGCATGATCCGCGAAGACCTGCATGTCGGTGGTTCTCAAGTACTTTCCTGGAATTATAACATCAGTGTCAACGTCATCTCCGTATAACCAAGCTTTTCCTTTGATCACGTTTTTCATGCTCTCACCAATCTGCCAGATACTTTTACCATATTATATGTATGTGGCGGAAAGGAAATCATAATTGGATTTCCTGTCCTTCAAGCACGGCAACTTCTGGAACATCTACAGACTCGACTGTAGAACCGTAGGATACTGAATATGGGCCAGTTGGAGCTACGTCAAACTGAGTTTCACCAGAAATCGGCCCTTGAGTTGAGTACGGGACAACGAATTCAAACGAACCATCAGAAACCAGTGATTGGGAATACAGGAATGTGCGTCCTGCACTTGTCCAAATTGTAGTGCTGATAGTAACTTTCTCTCCTTCTGGAGCTTCACCTTTTATGGTTGCGCCTTCCACATATTCAAAGATTTTTACATAACCGGTGTTGGTTTCCTGAATATTGTTTCCACCAGAAAACAGTACATTATAGACCTGTTTGTAACCAACTTCAGCTGTACTGGCAGCAGGAGTTTCATGAACCAAACGATATTGCTCCATTCCGTTTCCATCAAATATATGGAGGCGAGATTCCATTGAATTAAAATATCTCTCCCCCGGAACAGTTTGTGTACCTTGATCCGTTTGTACTGCCACATAATAATCGGAGCTGTCAAGTGTCCATGCAGTCATAGCATAAAACTTTCCAGTCGCCATTTCAACATCTGACACAACGTAACGTGCTCCCGTTTTATCTGGGTCAGGATGTACCGCTTCAAGCACTGCGGTAGCTTCTTCCTCTGACTGGGCAGTGAAGAATGTCGATGCCCCGGGCATGTTTTCCTCATCAATGTTGTTTCGTCGGCCACCGATGCCCTGTTGGAATGGGTTAGCATTTGGAATCCGGTGTCCTATGACTTCGATCCAGTGACCATAATCCCACCAAGACATGACTCCATAAGCAGTGTCTGGATATGGATATAATTCTCCACTTCCAATTACTTCATAGTTTTCGTAGTAATCCAATCCCGGATCAGGAGTGTTAGAGTTTAGCCACATTGTCGCTTCTATCCAGTAGCCGTTGGGCCCACTTGTACCCTGGTTTTGCTGGCTGGAGATATTATATGATGGATAAGCCAGAACAAGTATGACTATTATCAGGGAAATTGCATGGATGGGTTTAATTTGTTTGAACCAGTTCCCGATGTTGCTAGTCGTTTCTTTGAATGGATCACCTATATCTTTCCAGCCTGCAAAATCCAAAATTTGTATTCCCAAATAAGCAGCCAGTATTGATGCATTTACTGAGTAGTAGTATGCAAAGCGGTTCTGCTGGAGCATTGCCCAGACAATCATGATTGACCAAATAATCAGGAATGTTTGCTCCCGGTTATTGTGTTTGTAAATAGCAATGTAAGCCAGAATTGCAAGTGCTATAAAAGACAGTATTCCGGTAATACCAAAATTATACCAAAGTGGAGATAAGGAAAAAACTCCTCCGACTGAGAAAAATGGTGAAGCTTCTGCAACAGTTAATCCTCCACCGGTTAGTGTAAAATAGCTAAAAATACTGATTACTAGTGAATAAGCGGAATCTGAAACAAAGCGAGCGAGGACAATTCCACCTACAAACAGGATCCCGATTGTCAAAGGATAATAATATTTCTTACAGTCCTGTTTTTTCATATACATGGAGATAAAAGAAAGAACCGGGAAAGCAATTATTCCAGCAAGCAAAGCTTTTATCTGCAGGTCTTTTGTGCCTCCAATATAGGGAGTAGCAAGAACCATTAGAAGAGCAATCAAGAAGATAATTATACCGCCTATTGCAAGATATTCCGTTGATCTACCGTGCATGTGATCAATTATGTG
>CAZHNA010000008.1:0-24754 GCA_964532775.1 uncultured Methanosarcinales archaeon | reverse complement strand
CTGGTGTGGTTGGAAATGCTGCAGCCAGTTTTGATGGCAAGAGTTACATAGAGGTTAAAGATAGCAATTCTCTTGATCTCACAGGTGATTTTACTTTCTCAGTGTGGCTCAACAAAGAAGATGCAGGTGTTGGCGGATGGGCTGTTGTTTTGTCAAAAGGGGATACTTCTTCTATATCTGCCAGTAGTAGTCCTTACGCACTGTTTCATGCCAACGGCATATATCCTAATGTTCGGGTTGCTGGTCAAACGATCTCATCAAATGCAAAAACAAATTTTGATGAGTGGTATTTTGTTACAGTTACAAAAGAAGGGACTGATCTAAAATTCTATATTGACGGAGAACTTAAGGACACAAAGAAATCAGCAGCTTCCATACCTGAATCAGACACTGATCTTCTCATCGGAATTGATCCTCCTGGAGCCACCGAATACTTTAGAGGGTCCATGGACGACCTCAGAATCTATAATTATGCACTTTCCCAGAGCGAGATTAATGCTCTCTATGGTGGTGGAGAAATGGATCCAACTGCAGAAGATATTTCAACTCCATCTACAGTTGATTTCTCAGGCCTGATCTTCGAATCCCGCAGCAGACCAAGTGGAAGCAGTGTACAGATCCCACTGACACTGAGCGGAATAGATGAAGATATTGGGAACATGGATATCACTTTGAATTATGATTTTTCGGTTCTTGAGGCTACCGAAGTTATCAAGGGTGGCCTGACAACGGGTTCCCTGTTCGACTACAATATCATTGACGGGACCATTAAGATGAGCCTAGCTGACAAGCAGGGATTCAGTGGGGACGGTTCGATCGCATACGTGAGGTTCGATGTTGTCGGTGCTGAAGGTTCATCCTCTGATCTTGAAATAGCGAAAATCTCTGCCAATAGAGCATCTGACCTTTCAACTATCAATATCCCTTCAAAAGACGGTGTATTCAAGGTCTTGAGCAAGGATGAAGGTCTAGGTGATGCTGACGGCGATGAGACATATACTGCTCTGGACGCCCTTTATGCCCTTCAGATGGCAGTTGGTAAAATACCTGAAGATATGACACTGGATATGAATGGGGACGGGCAGGTCTCGTCCATAGATACCAGGAAAATATTGAGAATTGCAGCTGGATTGGACGAAATATGATGATGGAGTGGTATTTAAGATCAAAACGATATTGAGGGATTAAAGATGGATAAAGACGATTTGGTGAAAATTGGTGTACACACATGTATTCTGCTTATCCTAACTTTATTTGCAATTAGTTTTATGACGGGGTTTGGAAACGCTATTTACAATGAAGATACAGTGTTTAACAAAAGTGATTGTCAGGTAGCACTCCCATATGGATTTACTGATAATGGAAACGGTCGTGCTATATGGACTTTTGGCGAATTGACATCTGGCTCAGGAGATTTTGTAAAAGCACATAAACTATATTGCTATTACGAGAGCCAGAGTACAGGTGGAAAGGCCAGTTGTGAGGTGCATCTACTTGAACTTGATGAAGAAAGAGTAAAGGAAATTTTCACCTCTGGAACGAAAGACGAGTGTCGTAGTGTTAAACCAGATTGGATGGGGGGTTGGTGTAAAACACTGGAAAGTACAGACGACAGGTCTGTCCTGTTGTGTGGAAGGCCAGGACCAGATCCTGACGATCCTGGATTTCATGAAATGGTAGGGAATATTCGTTACCACAACGCTGTGATAAACATTCGTGTTGAGTCTCAGGGTAGCGAAGCTATAGTACGGTCCGTTTTTGATGCACTGGAAAAAAATGCAAAGAAACTGATTGGAGGAAGTGATTTTCAATTGCTGTATGAACCTCCTTTTCCATATCTGGAACAAACTGAAATTCGTACTCCTGATGAAATCAAAGGTGGTGAATTGAGAGCTATTCTTAAAGATGAAGATGGAAAAGGTGTTTCAGGTAAAATTGTCCATTTCTATATTGAAAAAGGGTCAACTCTTCATGGCACCATTGTGGATATACCGGGAACGGGGCCTACATCCCAACCATGGAGGGATATCTATCCATATCTTAGTGATGCCGATCAACTATCTTATATTGGCTATGCAGAGACTGATGGCGAAGGTATTGCACGCTTAAATTATATTCTCAGAGGTTTAGTACATTCTGAAATACTTGCTGACAATCTTGTAAAAAACGGAGGAAGTGTGAAAGGCACTATAAAGGCAGTTGTAGTCGAGAAGGAAACTGTAAAGGGTGCAGACTCATGGGAACAGACTTGGAAAGTTAATAATTCAGCTTCAGTTCCAGCCAAATTTGACTATCTCGCAAAAATAGTAGATATATGGGGAAATGGCGTACCTGATTCTCCTCCAGAAGGACAGCTCCAGTATGTAGTTTCAGGTCCCGGGCAGGTAAGGGTACACAGATCTCTTGTTTATCCAACTCGTGGTACTGATCAGTCTGTAGAGGAAGGATTTGAATTGATGCCGGGAGATATTATCAACATAGATGGGGATACGGGGATTGAAGTTGTCTGGGTAAATGGCGATCGTATTATAATGATTGTTCCTAAATACGATGGTGTTAAAGAGAAACAGCTTGTCTGCAGTGTCAATATGGTGCTATGTTCTGATGCATATCAATCCGATTTCTACACGGATTTTGATAAATTATCAAAAGCCTTTGCAGGAGTGATCTATGATGAAGGAACAAAGACCCTAATTGACACAGGTAAGAGTTTTGTGCCAGGTGCTCAAACTGTATCCACAGGCTTTTCCCACATAATCAACATCATGAAGAGATCTGATGAACAGTATGGAAGAATAGACCTTAGTAAATTCTCGATAATTACAAAAGTCCGAGTTAGATCCAAAATAATTGTTGATGCTACTGGTGAAAATATAGAGATTTACATACTAGAAGGTAATCCTGATATATTAACGGTAAAAGGAGACGAAGTCACTCTAACTGAGGGTCAGATGGTGTCAATTTCAGACGATGGGATTTTGAGTGAAGTTCAATCCTTTGATACTGAAACCATATTGAACGAATTCTATGAAACTACTCCAGATACAACAGATGTCATGGGTCTTGAATTCGAATCCCGTAGTAAACCTGCCGGAAGCACTATACAGATTCCACTGACATTGAATGGGATTACTGATAGTATTGGAAACATGGATCTGACGCTAAATTATGATTCCTCTGTTCTTGAAGCTACCGAAGTTATCAAAGGTGGCCTGAGTACAGATTCCCTGTTTGATTATAATATCGTGGATGGGACCATAAAGATAAGTCTGGCTGATAAACAGGGTTTCAGTGGAGACGGATCAATTGCCTATGTCAAGTTTGATGTTGTCGGTGCTAAAGGCTCTTCTTGCAACCTTGATATCGCTGCCATGACAACAAACAGGGCAGACAATTATGAAACCCTCGAGATAGAAGCACATGATGGTCTGTTCAATGTAATTAGTATGGAAGAAGGTATGGGTGATAGTGATGGGGATGGAGTTTACACAGCATTGGATGCACTCTATGCTCTTCAGATGGCAGTGGACAAGATACCAAAAGATCCTGTCATGGATGTAAATGAAGATGGAAGTGTTACATCCCTTGATGCCAGAAATATTTTAAAAATTTCAGTAGGATAAGAATAATAAAAAAGGAGATGAAACTATGAAGACGATTTTGTTACTTGTTGTTTTGTTGTTTCTGACCTCATTTGCTTCAGCAAGCAGTGTGATTGTTAGTGTAACTGATGCATCAGGAGGAAGCGGAGCAACAGTAGGTGTTCCCATCAACTTGGAAGACGCCAGCAATGTTGGAAGTATGGATATCCGTATGAGTTATGATACAGGAGTTTTACATCCTATAGGTGTTGATAACGGTGAACTGAGTAAAAATGCATACCTTGAGTCGAATACAGCAAGTAATGGAGAAGTTGTGATTGCTCTTGCAGATGCATCTGGAATCAGTGGTAGTGGTCAGATTGCATTAGTATCCTTTGAAGTTGTTGGCGATACCGGCTCATCAAGCCCTCTGATACTTGAGGAAGTTTCAGTACATGACATCGAACGAGTAGAAGTTATTACAACAACTGAAGATGGTACTTTTAGTGTTACCGATGAGGCAAAAGGTGCTGGTTATGCGAATGCATCCCTGCTTGCAATAGGCTCGTTATTTATGGCATTGTATGTAATCAGGAGACGCAAATAAGGGTAGGATAGAAATGAAAAAAATATTAATTGCTTCATTTCTAGTCTTATTCTTTTTGGTAGTTCCGGCAAGTGCTGAATTCTTTGCAGACATGAATCAGAAGGTAACTGTTTACAATCAGAATGTGAATAAGGTGCCTGATCCCCTGAAAAGTTTGCTCGGGAATGAGGAGATATATGGGATTATCGAGCTAAATGATGGAAATACTCTGGAAGTAAAACTAATCACCACGGATGCAAAGATTATCGAATTTTCGAAGCTGGGGGTAAAGATAGACATTGGAAAAGGTGATTGCAATGGTGATGGAAAACTGACGGCCTTGGATGCTCTTTCCGCATTGCAGATGGGTGTGGGAAAATTAGAGCAGGACAATGTCCTAGATGTAGATGAAAGTGGAGAAGTATCGTCTCTTGACGCAAGGATAATACTACAAAATGCAGTTGGTCTGAGCTCTGAAGTTGATCCTTCTATTATATTGACTACAAGCGAGAATACCATGAATGAATTGATGAGTTCTCAAGATCCACTTAATGTGTTCTTTGAATCTTATGATCGGGGAGATATAACTATAGAGGGTGTAGGAATCGGGAAAACAATTACTATCACCATTGGGAAAATAGGAATCCAGATATCTAAGTTTTTGGGAATATTGTAATTTTTTCAATCTTCCTGTTTTTATTATAAAAACTAAAATTGACATTTCTAGATTTGTGGAACTTTCATTTGAAGAATTAGTTAAAGATGCAAATCCCGCCCTTGGCTTGAAATCTCGGGGTCAAAAGCCCCTCTCATTTTTATTTTATTATTTGTTGGAAAGATTGTTCTAACAATTGACACTCTAAAAAAGGATTCTTGGAATAGCTCTCTTTTAACTTCAAAAATATTAATTTATTTAGTATTTCACGGAAACAAGCAATGTGATTTCACGTTTTTTATTAAATCCGTTCATAAAATGCCATATTTAACATATTATTCGTTGCAGGCTGTAAATGTATGCCTATGTTTAAAAAACTGCTCAATTGGCTTCGATGGGCTTAATTTTCTTCGATTAGGCAAACATAACCAGAGCGCTCTACAAACTTCAATTCGGTTCCTTTCTTCCATCCTTTAAGATCTGCAATACTCTTAGGAACTGTAATACCTAGTTTTGTGGATGGGCTTATAAAATAGTTATGAGGATTTGTGCATAGTGTATACTCCTTGCACGTTGCCAAATGTATGCAGAATGCACAAGGAAACACAAGGCAAATTTGAGAGATATATTAACCGTTGTGTATAAATATCACTAAATAATATAATCAAAATTTAGATTTAAAAAGTGTATGGTGCGGGAGACGAGATTCGAACTCGCGGATTCCTACGAAACTAGGCCCTCAACCTAGCGCCTTTGGCCGCTCGGCAACCCCCGCACGAAGGTTTAAAAATAGGAAAGGTTTTGAAGCTTTCCCGTTACAGCTCACTCAGAATCGTATCGAGTCTGGAAGCTTTTTCCTTAATAGTACTAACAGCATTTATAATTAACTGTTGAGCACTGTAGGAGCCATCCGATTCCATAGTGAAAATGAATGAATTTACATCCTCACTTACATCGATGGCATTAATGTCACAGGCACCTACACATAGCTTGCAAAGAGAGCACTTCAATTCGCCATCTTCTACAACCTCAGCAGACTCTGCACCAAGAGTGATAATATCCCTCGGACAGGCTGTAACACATGCACCACACCGATCACAATCATGGATCTCGATTACAGGCATGTTCTTGTAACCACAAGCGACACCTGCCTGCCATCGGGCATGATCATGTCCAAATCCCATTGTTGCAGTTGCTTCCAAAACCAATTTCTGGCTTGGTTTAAGCTTGACGATAGGAATACTGGAATCTGCCGGAGTAATCTTCGGATCCGAAGAAATAAGGTCACCGGAATAGACCATACGATCCTCTTCCTCTGCCTCTACACTTAGCGTAAATGCAACACTGCATGCCGGACATCCATCTTCACATGAACACTCAGTCTGAGGTACAAACTCCTCAAAGTTTGTAGCTATAGGAATAAGTGCCATCCTAAGACCGATTTGTTCATCATACAGCACTGATGTGTTGTTATAAATCCCAACTTCATCAATTGCCAATGTAGGAACATCGGCGAGCATTGCCCGCCTTAACCCGTTTGCAAAAGACGCATCCACACCTGAAAGGATGAATCTCGCTGAACGGTCCGATAATTCCAGTAAATCAACTTCCATGTTTAGGAACCTCAGCTCCTTTATTATACACGCCTGCCGCCTTTTGGACGGGTTCCATCGTGTGGGACAGGAGTTACATCCTCAATTCGACCAATCCTGATACCTGCACGTGCAAAAGCCCGAATGGCTGCTTGTGCGCCAGGACCAGGGCTTCTCTGTTTGTTTCCACCCGGTGCACGCACCCTGATGTGAACTCCCATAACGCCTTTGTCCCTAAGAGTATCAGCCAGCTGCCCTGCCATCTGCATAGCAGTATAAGGGGAACTTTCGTCCCTTGCAGCTTTAACAACCATACCACCTGATGACTTTGCAATAGTTTCAGCACCAGTAACATCAGTTATGGTTATAAGAGTGTTATTAAATGAACATTTGATATGTGCAACAGCCCAAATTCCATCTGCCATAATTAAACCTCCTGTTTACTCCTCAACCAGAGATGATGCCACCTGTGCAGGCCTTTCTGGATGAGATTCATTGACCATTGGGGAATTTCCGTAGTAGTCAATTTTCATTTCATTTTCCTTGGAGATCAACATACTTGGAACAGTAACTTTCTGCCCTTCAATTGAAATGTGTCCATGGGTAATGAACTGGCGAGCCTGTTTAGGAGTTCTTGCAAGACCAAGCCTGTGAACAATTGTCTGCAACCTGCGCTCTAATACAGATTCTGTAGCAAGACCAAGAATGTCATCGACATTTGAGTCTGTTTTAAGGATTGAGTACCTTATAAGCTTTGAAAGGATCTGATCTGCTTCTGTCTTTGAATGACCTGAGAGTTCAGACTCTGCAGATTCTGCCAAAAGACGTCTTGCATCAGCCCTGTAGCGACGAAGGATACTATGTGCTTTCCAGAGTTCCTTCTTATTCCTGAGACCGTATTTCTTGACAAGTTCAACTTCACTAGCCATCCTGGCAGCCTGCCATGGGTGGTTCGGGGTGTCATAGCTTTTTCGCTTTTTTCCTGGATAAACCATTCTAAATCACCTTCACTTCTTCTTACTGACACCAATAGTTGAGCCTCTTCTGCCAGTGGACTTTGTCCTCTGACCACGAACCTTAAGACCTCTTTCGTGCCTGATACCACGGTATGCACGAACTTTCTTAAGCTCGTTGATCTCTTCCCTGATGGTCATTGAAATGTCCTGACCTAAAAGGTGCTTGTCTTCACCGGTTCCAAGATCTTTACGCCTGTTTAGCATCCAAATTGGAAGATGCTGTTCAAAAGTGGTAATGGTTTCATCCAGTTTAGAAACATCCTCATCTGGAAGATAACCGATTGTTGCGGTAGGATCAACGCCTGCTGATTCTGTGATAATACGTGCAGTTCTCCTTCCAATGCCCTTGATACCTGTAAGAGCATACTGGACAGGTTGACTGCCTTGAAGGTCCGTATTCATGATACGGACAAGATGTCTAATTTCATCGTCTGCCATATTTTTCCTCCTTAAGGATGTAAACACATCCCGTAGCCCCGAAACATAATATTTCGGCACAGCCAGTCAGCTTTATAAAAAAGTTATAACCCTGAAAGGCTTGTCTCCATAATTACCTTTTTCGTATATAACCTTAATTGTCACAAAAAAGAAGTAATGTTGATTGCGATTGTAGCTTGAGTACTAACAAAAGTGCACATTACTAAAGAGCTAGCCCCTATATATAAAATGACATCAAAAACAAAAGCGGTTGTAAAAAAAATGGAGAACTTACTATGAAAAAAAATTCATCTGAACCAGATGATTTATTTCAGGCTATTTTCGATAATGCCAATGATGCAATCATTGTCAGCAATTTAAATGGCCAAATTCTTGATGCAAATCCAATAGCTTGCGAGAAACTTGGATACTATGAAGAAGAACTCCGAGAACTGGATTTCAAAGATATTTGTTCCCCAGAATATGCGGAAACAATAGTAGAAAATGTCGTTGGAATAAAGGATAAAAGTGAGCTTGTTTTGAATTGCCACCATTTATCGAAAAACGGCACTTCTTTTCCAATTGAAGTTAAAATAAAATTAATCGAGTATAAGGCTAAACCAGCAATTCTATACTTTATACGTGATCTTTCTGAGATGAAATATGCTGAGACGGAAATCGAGGATGCAAGAATTGCAGCTGAAGTTGCAAACCGTGCAAGAAGCGAGTTCCTTGCAACTATGAGCCATGAACTGCGCACTCCTCTTAATTCAATTATCGGTTTTTCGGATTTGCTCAGTGAAGGAGATATCGGTTATCTTGATGAAAAGCAGAGCAAGTATGTCGGCAATATCCTCAAAAGTGGAAAACACCTTCTCGATTTAATAAATGATATTCTTGACCTTTCAAAAGTTGAAGCTGGGAAAGTAAAACTCAGTCCCGAAGTCTTTGATGTGAAAACTGCATTTAATGAAGTAACAACAGTTGCTTCCCCTTTAGCAACAAAGAATAAAATTGATTTTTCTGTTGATTCTCAAAATTCAGGCACAATCTTTGCTGATAAAGGAAAATTCAAACAGACATTATACAACCTCCTCAATAACGCCATTAAATTTACTCCGGAAGGAGGAAGTGTAAAACTTACTTCTGAAAAAGATGACAATGAATTACGTGTGTCGGTAGAAGATACTGGAATTGGGATTATGCCCGATGACCAGAAAAAGCTTTTCAGGCCCTTTACACAACTGGATTCATCTGCACGCCGCCAATATGAAGGAACCGGACTCGGACTTACCCTCGTGAAGAAATTTGTGGAACTTCATGACGGAAAAGTCACAGTACACAGCGAAGTTGGAAAAGGAAGCACTTTCACGTTTACAATACCTATTGCACAATCTCAAGATGAAACTCTTTCCAAAAAACCTGAAGCTTCTAAACCAAGTATCTCAACTATTTCAAAAAAGAGAGCAGTGAATAATTCAACAATACTTGTGGCTGAAGATGAAACTGATGCAAGAGAATTGCTGACCACCACATTACATTCACTTGGCTATGAAGTTGTTGAAGTTGATAGGGGAGACAAGGTACTGGAAACTGCGAAAAGGACAAAACCTTTTGCAATTACAACCGACATTATGATGCCAGGGATGAACGGATGGCAGGTGCTAAATAAACTGAAAGAGGATGAAGAGACAAAAGACATTCCTGTGATTATGATCTCTGTTCTAGACAAATGCTATCAAAATAAAACAGTCGATGCAGAGGATTATTTTGTAAAACCTGTTGAAAGGGAAGAACTACTTGAAACCCTTAACAAGTTCAAGAAAAGAGATCTTTCAGGCAATTCCCAGATACTTGTAATTGATGATAACCCCGATGAGAGAGAACTAATTGCTTCAATACTAAACCCCGAAGGATATGAAATTATTGAAGCAGAAGGAGGAAAGGATGGCATCGAACTAGCAAAAAAGGAACACCCCGAATTAATCACATTAGATTTAATGATGCCGGGAGTTAATGGGTTCGATGTTATTGAATGCCTCAAAAAGGATTCCAGTACAGCTAATATTCCAATTATTGTATGTACCGCTAAAGAGCTCACATCCGAGAATTGTAAGATGCTCAAAGAAAACGTAACTTTTGTCATGACGAAGGGAGCATTTAATCGCCGGAAACTGTTAGATCTTGTAAAAGAATTGAGTTCATTACATATTGCTTAAATTACAGGAAACTATCCATGACACCCAGAGTCAGGAAAATTGAAGCCGTTTTTCTTGATATGGATAATACCCTTTTTGATTTTGTTAGTGCGAAACTTGAAGCTTGCAGGGGAATGGTCGAGTATCTGGGAAAAGGATCTCCTGAAGAACTGTTTAGCTACTTCAGGCGCGGAATCTATGATTTTGAGCATCCTTTAAACATCAGCGACTATCTGCATGAGAAAGGAATATTTAGTGACCATGATTTTGAAAAATGTGTTTCAATTTACGAAAAAATAAAGCTGGACAATATTGAGCTTTATCCAAATGTGAAAGAGACACTTTGTGGCATAAATAGACAAGGACTTAAGGTGGTAATTGTCACTGATGCACATACAAATGGCACATTATATCGATTAGAAAAAACCGAACTTCTGGAAATGGTGGATGAAATCATTACCTGTGATATGACAGAAGCAAAAAAGCCATCTGAAAAAGTATTTCGCTTTGCACTAGAAAAATGTGACTTATTGGCTCATAGTTGCATTTACGTCGGGGATAGCATCCGAAGGGATATTGAACCAGCTAAAAATGTCGGAATGGTGACGGCTTATGCAGCATATGGGGACAGGAATAACCAGAAAGTCCAAATTGATTCTGCAGATTATGTTCTTGAGGATATCAAAGAGTTGATGCCTATTCTTGAAAACTTACAAAAAAACAACTCCGGAAAGTGAATTTCCGCCATTGATTTATACCAATAGGAAAGAAAGGGTGGACGGAATGACCAAAAATGGCAGACAGTAAGAAAATTCTTATGGTAATAGCTCAGGAGAACTTCAGGGATGAGGAGTATACAGACCCCCGAAAAATCTTTGAGAAAAGCGGTTACGATGTTACGGTTGCAAGCAATTCAACTGATACAGCCAGAGGAGCTAAAGGGGAAAAAGTAAAACCTGATCTTGCAATTGCTGATGCAAGTGCAAATGACTATGATTCAATTGTGGTTGTTGGCGGAGGAGGTTCTGTTAAGTTCTTGTGGGATAATGTGAAGCTCAGGAGCCTTGTAAAGGAAGCCAGCAAAAATGACAAAGTTGTTGCAGCAATTTGCTTATCTCCAGTGGTACTTGCAAAGGCAGGATTGTTGAAAGGCAAGAAAACTACTGTATTCAAAGATCCAACTGCAGTTAAAGCTCTCAAGAAAAACGGTGCTAAGTATGCAGACGAGGAAGTAATCCGGGAAGGTAAAATTATCACCGGACGCGATCCTAAAGCTGCAAAGAAGTTTGGAGAGGCTGTTGTGGAAGCTTTGAAAGGATAAGCTTTCACTCACTTTTTAATCCCATATGGGAAATACATGATTTGTTAGGCTTCGCTGTCACTGTGCTCAATAGTTATGACTACATTTCCCTTTTTGTGACCTTTTTCAACATATTTGTGAGCCTCAGGAATTTGTTCAAGAGGATAGATTCTATCTATGACTGGTTTTAGATTCCCCGCCTCAATTAACTCTTTGAGGAAGAGCAAGTGTTCCATCGTCTCACCGCCGTCTGATGAAGAAAGAACGTTTAGGTAAGTTCCGGTCTTTTTAAGAGCCTTTTTACCTTTTGAAGCTGAAAGCTTGCCAACTGCATCAAAAATAACGTCATAAGTCTCACCGCTTTGAGTAAAATCCTCTTGCGTATAGTCTATGACCTTTTCGGCTCCAAGGGATTTCACCAATTCTAAATTCGTGGTGCTGCAAACAGCGGTTACTTCTGCACCAAAGTGTTTGGCAAGCTGTATTGCATTGGTACCTACAGCCCCGGATGCGCCATAGATGAGAACTTTCTGACCGCTTTGAATATTTCCTTTTTTCAGACATGCCAACGCAGTCATTCCGCCACCGGGAACAGTGGCCGCTTCCTCATAAGTTAAATTTTCCGGTTTTATTGCAATGATTCCGGCTTCAGATAAACATTTGTATTCGGCATGCCCACCAAAATTCTCCTTAAAAGTAGATGCAAAAACCTGATCACCTTTCTTAAATCGCTTCACATCTTTGCCGACTGCTTCAATTTCCCCGGCTAATTCCATTCCGAGTATGATTCGTCTTGGTTTTCTGATACCCAGATAAAATCGCGCAAAGATCCATTGCCAATGGTATGCAGGGAGATTGAAGCTTCGCATAATTGTATCCCCAGTGGTTACTGTTGTCGCATGAATTTTGACCAGCACTTCATTGGCTTTCGGAGTAGATTTTTCCACTTCTGCGAGACAAAGAACATCGGGTGATCCGTATTTGGTGTAGACAATCGCTTTCATAGTTGCTCCTTCATTTACTTTGGATTGGCTTTGTAATCTAGTTTGTGCCTGATTTGATAGATTGGATCCTACGATGTGCCTCGCCCATTTTCGACAAGTAAAGGAAATATATAAATACTATTATAATATGTTTTTTTCGTGTCAAATATTACTAAAGACTATGGGGAATATGGTACGGGTTTAGATCCTTCGGGTGCAAGTTCTTTAAATGATCTAGGGGGTCCCATTCTGATCGTTATTTTATTGGCTTTTATATTGATAGCGGCTTGGTTGGTAATAAAGAAACGTGGCTAAGTGATATTTCCGATGTGATCGGGGTAGTCCTGATCCCCCCTAACTCAGGACAATTAAATAATGCCCAACTGAATGTTAATTAAATTTCATAAAAACGTTTCTTGGTTCTTTTTTTGTTAAGGCGTTTTTGTCCTGACTGTTCGCAGAATCGGACAAGTTTATCGGTTTTCATCGTACATTGCTATTCGCTGATCATTTGTGAACACCTGTTTGTGAAAAGTGCGATATGTTGTTTCAAACATCAGCAAAATGACAGAAAAAGAAAATCACCAATTAAGCATAATGAAATAAGCATGAATCAATCAAAAACAAAAAAGAGTTATGACGCCGAGGGGGAGATTCGAACTCCCGAGGGGTCAAGCCCCACAAGCTTTCCAGGCTTGCGCCCTACCACTAGACTACCTCGGCATTGTTTAACAGTAATAATTTTGGAGATTCAGTCGCTGCCTTGCGACTTTGTCTTCCAGCCTCTGGGATAAATATCGGCATCCATTATTACTCTTTCGGTAACAGCACAGATTCCATGCTCACTGGAAAGGATTTCCTCTGCACTCATCTTTGAATTACAAAGTGCAACAGCCTCCCCTTTCAAGGAAAAAATACATGCCGGAGAATCATTTTCAAGTGATTCATCCACACCCACAACTCCGGTTACCGCCAGAGCAGCGCCATGACAGATTGCATTGATAGCAGAATCGCGAATTGTAATAGCAGGCAAATGCCTGAGCCCTTCTTCCATTGGCCTCACAACTTTGCGAAGCTCATCCTCGCATCCTTCCTCTTTCCAGAGCACATAAGCATCCTTGAGATCATACAAGGTAACCGCAGTGCTATCACCAAAGGGACCTGTGCCAGTTCTTATCAACTGCTGCATATGACCGCCGCAGCCAAGAACCAGACCAATATCATGGCAAAGTTTACGAATGTAAGTTCCTGCCTCACATTTAACTTTCATGAGGACAAGAGGACCTTGAATATCCAGCACGTCAAGGGAATAAATATTCCGGACTCTCAAAGAACGTTTCACTGCTGATATAATCGGAGGAGTCTGGTAAATTGGTCCAACAAATTCCCCGCATACAGATCGTATTCGGGAATGAGGCATCTCCTTATGCAACCGCATCATGCACATGTATTCCTTGCCTGAAAGCCGGAGAACAGAAACAGCCTTTGTAGCTTTTCCCAGCATAATCGGTAAAATGCCAGTTACCTTCGGATCAAGAGAACCTGAATGACCAGCTCTGGGTAAATCAAACATATCTCGAACCCAAGCAGTAACTTCATGACTTGTAGGACCTGATTGCTTGTTGAGATTTACAACTCCATACATCAGATGCTGCCTCATAGGACGCTCGTATGGAGAACACCCATAACGTGAATCCGTAGTTGCTTCGGATTTCAAAAGATGGCCCATTTCTGCTGAAAATCTAGAATCGTCTGGCATTTCCAATCACCCATTCAGGAAAATCCGCCTGCACCATCAATTGCTGCAGAAATAATCATACCAATTCCATACGGATCCCATCTGGTGGAATCTATAACCAGATCGTAAATGGAAAGATCATTGATCTCAATTCCATGTATTTCTTGATACCTGATAGCTTCAGAAGCTTCCCTCTCAACTGTTTCGGAAAGACGAGTCTCAAAAGAAGAACCTTCTCTTTCCACCACCCTGCGGACACGTTCTTCCTGAGGAGCTTCAAGCCAGATACAAAGTGCATCTTCTGCCATGTGACCTGCAAGCCGCCCTTCAAGAATTATATTATCCTGCTCCAGAGCAATCGTCTTTTGCCTCTCATCAATCATTTTATCAATTGAAGGATCGGATTCCGCAAGCTTTCCAAACTCTGCAAGGGACACGGAGCGCTCTTTTGCAAGGGTACGAAAAACGTCCCCTGCTGAAATCATTTCAACTCCATACTTCTCAGCAAGCAATTTTGCTGCGGTAGTAGTCCCGCTTCCGGGAAGTCCGCTTACGGTTACCAGCATTTCAGACGCCGCCAATATTCAGGGCTTTTCTTACAACCTGGCTGATAGCAAGGGAGGTAATGAAATACCAGAATATCCAATACTGGATTGGACCAATAACAGTTTCGACAAGAATCACCTCTCCCCAAAATGGGAAGACAAGTGATGCAGCCTCATGGAGACCAATGTAGTGATAAGCCCACATAAACAATGGAAGAGAGATAATACTGATGTATGCCATTGGTTTAAATTGCTGTTTTGACATTTCCATCTGATCGCCCATCATCTTTGAGCGCTCTTCTTCCAGCTTCTTGACCATGTAATTGTTCTGGGAAAGCTGTGCTTCACGGAATTCTTTCTGGAACGCTTTCATCTTTTCCTGAGTACCACGCATTAATTCCCAGTCAATGGTATATTTCTGGATCAAGGATGCATACAAAGCAGTGATACTGGCCATAACAAAGAGCACAATATGGAAGTTAGAATCCCCAACCAGTGAAATAAGAGGATCCATAACAGTTCCCACAAGGGAACCAATTGCTTCTCTTCCTTCAGCGCCTAGCAGGAGAATCCCCAACATTAGGGAAATCCCAATGGCTAAAATAAATCTTTCAATTAGTTTTTTGAAATGTGCCGTTACCAAGTCGATCATCCACCGCTCATTAATGATTATTTATACTGATCAAGTACAGTAATAATTTGATTGAAGACGTCAGTAATATCTCCAGCACCTTCGATATTTACCAAAACACCCTCTTTCTCATAATACTCAATAAGAGGCTGGGTATTTTCCTTGTATGAAACAAGACGTTGACGAATGATTTCTTCTTTGTCATCGTCACGCTGGTAAAGTTCCCCTCCACAAACGTCGCAGACTCCTGCTTTTTCCGGAGGATTAAACTTTATGTGATAACTTTCACCGCATTTGCAACTGTAACGATCTGCGAGTCTCGTAACTAGCTCCTCATCTGGAACTCCAATATTTAAAACCACTTCAAGTGGCATATTAATATCAGCGAGAATTCCACCAAGGGCATCTGCTTGAGGAACAGTCCGTGGATAGCCGTCTAACAAATAGCCTGCTTCACAGTCGGATTCAGCAATCCTGTTTTTGATAATTCCGATCAGAACTTCATCGGGAACAAGTGCTCCCTTATTCATGTATTCTGCTGCTTTTATTCCGAGATCAGTGCCATCTCGTACATTTGTACGGAGGATATCCCCCGTTGAAATATGGGGAATATCGTAGTGTTTTGAAAGTTCTTTGGCCTGGGTGCCTTTACCAGCACCCGGTGGCCCAAATAATACAATATTCATTATGTTCTCCACATTACTCCTGTCCGAAGAATGAACGCACCATCGGATGCATTTCCATCATTTGTTCGGAAGCAATGTCTTCATAGAGACGGTATACAATACTTACCGTAAGCAACAAACCAGTCCCACCTGCGCCTCCAAGAGTACCCATAAGACTTGCGAGTAGTGTGAGAGCGCCGATGAAAGCACCGCCGATTATTGTCACTTTTGGAATGTACCGCTGCATTACTTTTTCAATACTTCCTACATTCCTTCGGAAACCTGGTATTTGCATACCTGAATTGAATACTTTTCTAGCAGTTGGTTTTGCGCCCATGCCTGTTGTCTCAATCCAGAAGAGTGCGAAGATAATACCTCCGACAATCAGGATGAAAGCGTCAGTCATAACATGCAAACCTATTTGCCAGTTTGCAGGTGCTGCATATCCATAGCTTGCAAAGTTTTCCCTTACAAGAGAAGGAATCCAGTCAAATGGACTGTTAATAGGTGCAAGGTAATACATAATTCCGTTCACCGGAGTAGAACCTGAATACTCACCCATAAACGTGAATCCACGACCTGCAAGAAGTAAACCAATTAATTGCAGGTTAGCCTGAAGGGCACGAACCAGAATCATTGGAAGTACTGAAGCATAGATGAGCTTTACAGGGAATCTGCCTCTGGCACCTTTCACAGAACTGTGTGAAAGTGGAATTTCGATCCTTGTACTTTCTACAAATACTACAATCAGGAAAATTGCCACAGTACCTATCAGGGCCAATATTCCTCCACTGATAAGCATGAAGCCCAGACCGTCTGCCGAAAACAGATAGCCTGCATCCACATTTTGCGCTATGTAGAGCCATTTTGGAATAATACCCACAGGCAATCCTGATGAATCGGGAATCCAGTTAATCAAACCTGTTACAATCTGTTGTGAAACCCCTGCAACAATGAAAAGTCCCACACCAGAGCCAATACCCCATTTGGAAACAATTTCATCCATGAACAGGATAAGAACACCACCAATACAGATCTGTAGGAAAATTATAAATGTTAAAGATCCTGGGCTGATACCCATTATCGAAGCAATATTTGCATCCGGTTGGATATATCCGCCGAGAATCTGTGGAAGAGCTTCCACTACTATCATTACAAATACGAGGAATTTCTGCGCTCCTTGGAAGAGCGCTTGATCTGCCGGATCAGACATGTCGAGTTTAATGACGTCTGCCCCCACAAGCAGCTGCAGCACAATAGAAGCAGTAACAATTGGTCCAATACCAAGAAGCATCAGTGAACCTGAAGCACCGGCGAAAAATGCACGATACTGTTCAAACAGGTCAATGGAATTTTCAGATAGACCAAACAGCGGAACATTAGCAAGTGCAAAATAAAGCATTAAAATTGCCAGTGTCCACATCATTTTGTTCTTAAAATGAACATGCCCTTCCGGGCTAGCTACAGCAGGAAGCCTATTAAAAAACGGCCCCAAAGTCTCTTTTAAACTCATCTAAGACACCCTCTCTTGTCAGATATCCAGTAAACTAATAATAATTATTGATTTGGAAAATTGAGTAATGCCAATTCGGCATTACTCATCGATCCCAAGACAACTGCCGCCTGCAGCTTCAATTTTATCCCGGGCTGAGCCGGAGAAGCTTGTGGCAGTCACTACCATATTCTTTGAGACCTGACCAGTCCCAAGGACCTTCTCTATTTCAAGATCCTCAAGGTTTATGTGATATACACCATCTTCGTGTTTTGCAAATCCATCTTCTACAAGCTGATCTGCAAGTTCATCAAGTTCACCCACGTTCACAATCGAAATTGAACTAATGGACTTAAGCGGACGCTTGAATCCATATTTACCGCGAGTGTAACCTCCCTTTAGCGCAAGGACAAAATGGTGTTTTACTCCACCACAGCGTCCACGTCCACCACGATTTCCTGCACCACGCCTGTTTTTGGAAGTGCCTCCACCGCAAGTACGAGAGCCTCTGAACTTTTTGGTCATAGTTTTGCTCATACGCTTCACCTCATTTTATTCAGGAGCACAGTGATTTCTTCACCATGGTTTCCGAGAATACCACCCTGTTGGAAGGTTCTCTTAATACCATCATGCCCTTTCCTTGGAGGATGTAACCTGAAGACCGGTTTGAGACCGGGTAAATCTTTCATACTGGCTTTTCCTGCAAGAACTGCTTCCGAAAAAGCAACAATTGAGTCGAAGTCAGTGTTTTCGGTTACATATGCATCAGTGAGACGAGCACCGCCTTCAAGCCTTCCACGGTTTGTAAGCATCTGTACAAGATTCTCAGCATCAATCTCTCCGAATGCAACAAAGTCCTTCACTTTCTGGATCATTCCTCTGTTATGAGGATTGTCTTCCAAAACCACACAGTGGTTTATCCTGTGAAGGCGAAGCATGGAAAGGGTGTCTGCTATGGAACCCCTTACATTTATGCTACCGCGTACTCGAACAACTGCATACATTTTCAGGCCTCCTCAACGCAAGTTTTTGGAATACGGACAGTGCCGGTATTCACAAGAGCATTGTAAGTTGCCTTTGCAAAGTTGAGGGTCGTTCTTGTCTGCCCTTCGGTTCTGGTCCAGACATCCTTGATACCTGCTTTTTCAAGCACTTTACGTGCAGTGTCCCCGGCAGCAAGGCCAAGTCCACGTGGAGCGGGTTTCAATTCAACTGTAACACTGCCTGCTTTCCCTCTGACTTCAGAAGGAACGGTATGAGGCAATCCACAACCGCATTCCCAGGAACCGCAACCGCGGCGAACTCTGGTAATGTTGATCTTTGCGTTTTCAATCGCTTTCCTGATAGCAGGACCGACCTGTACATCCTTAGCCTGTCCCAGACCTACAAAGCCATCACCGTTACCGACAATGACAGTAGCCCTGAATTTCACACGACGTCCAGAGTCAGTCATCCTCTGAACCATGTTGATATCAAGAACTTCGTCTTCAAGACCCTTCAAGAGAATATCCACAATTTTGGATTCCCGGATTGGAAGGCCCGAATCAATAGCTTCATCCATTGAAGTAATCTGGCCCTCTGAAACAAGTACTCCAAGTCTTGTCTTGGGAACCCATTCTTCTTCATATTGATATGCCATATAATCACCTTAGCTGAAATCCGAAAGGATTTTCTCTTTTGAAGCGTCGAACATTTCCGGGAAGTCTCCCATGTCCATATGCTCTGCAACGTGTTCTCCACGTACCCTTTCTTCATCAGGGAATATGGATGGATTATGAGGAACATCCAGACCTGCATCCACTGCACCCATAAGAGCCGCATAGATACGACATCCAGGTGAAGGGGAATAAAGTCCCATGTCAAGAACACCACTCTCATATCCTTCCTTAAGTGCCTTCTTTCCAAAAAGAAGACCGGTAAGATATGCAGCAGAGGTGTTTCCTGTAGAACCCTCATACCCGTATTTCTTTAATTCCGTTGATATTGCTGAAACAAGGGTTGAATCTCCCTCTGGTTTAGGCACCACAAGTTGCATGCGAATATGTTTCGCACTCCTGCGGACCACCATACGGTTTTCCCTTGAAATAAGCAGCCTAAGACGCTGATGATAATCAGTCCTTCCCTCCCTTCGCCTCCGGAAAGGAACTTTATATCTGGGTCCTGTTGCCATTATGAATCCTCCAGATTTATATTATACATAATTGATAGCTCCGCACCATCATTCATCTTTCTTGATTGCAAGATGTGATTCAAGATGGGCAACACTCTTGTATTCCCCGCCTTTTGCCTTGCGGTATACCAAACAATAGGTAGACCTGTCAAGCACACCTTCTTCGCGCATTTCCTTGAGTCTCCTGCGAAGAGCACGGATCTTCTTCATCCATTGCTCTTTACGTGGATTCCTGGCACCTTTTCGTCCTTTTCTGGAACCATGCCCTTTGCGATGTCCATACTTACGTTTGGCATCCCTTACTCTGGCACGACCACGACTTACACCGCGAGCCGGAACAGCTTTGATCTGTCCGCCTTCCACAAGACCACGAATATCTTCTCTGGTAATTGCTCCTGCAATTTCCTCAGATGCATTAGGATCCAGCCAGACCCTGTTCATTCCGCAGCCCATAACCTTGGATGCAAGCTTCTTCTGGTTAGTGAGATTTGCCATAATCACTCACTCCTGGAAGGATTCAGGATTTTAATCCCAAGTTCTGCAGCTTTTGATTCAATAAGAGCTTTCTTACGTCCGCCTACTTTTGCAGCAATACGGATTGCTTCGATTTCAGCATCTACTGAATCAACATCTTTCAGGTTGTTTACGAAAACTTCAGCGTAACCGGATGGATGGAGTGCTTTTACCGCTTTTGGACTACCATACCCAATCTGAGCAAGAGCTCCTTTTGCCTTATAGTGACGACGCTGTTTACCCTGTAAACCGCGAGGGCGCCTCCAGTTGGAATCCAGACGCTGGAATTTATGATGATTTGCTCTTCTGAAAGTTGGCTTGCTGCCTTTCTGGACTCTCCTTACCTTGAAAAGCTTCTTCTGCTTGTCATCGGTAAAGGTCCTACTTCCGGAAGAACCTGCTTTTTCAGCATTGTTATTTCCCATTCAGATCACCTACATTCAACTCTTCTCAACTATATAGACTCCATCCTGGAAAACACGGGGATCAAATCTTTTGATCTTTGTAACCTGTTCAATGTTAGAAGCAGTCTGTCCGACATCTTCCTTGTTGATACCGGTAACCACGACTTCGTCAGAAGCTGTTTTTACCTTGGTTTCACCGAGGATTCTTGCAGTTCTCGGATTCTTTTCTCCGAGGAAGTTGCTAATCACCATTTTATCGCCTTCAACTTTCAATTGCATTGGAAAGTGAGCATATACTACTTTAAGGCGATATTCAAATCCATCAACTACTCCTTTCATCAGATTGCGGATATGGGATGTAAGAGTCCCAACCATTGCTTTCTGTTGTTTGCGAGTAGATGTTGAATCAACGACAACTTCTGAATCGTTTAAGGTTATTGTAATCCCAGGATACCACAAATTCCTTGTATTGGTTCCTTTCCCGCCTGAAGCAGTAAATACCCTGTTTTCATAGGATACGTTTACTCCCTCAGGAATTGGGATTGTCTTTTTCATCTCTTTAGCCATTAACTTCCCTCCTCAATAGACAAATGAAAGCAATTGGCCGCCAACGTTCTTTTCACGTGCATCATACTGGGACATTACGCCCATAGGAGTTGTGAGGATTAGTGTGCCGAAGTTCTTTGCCGGAAGGAACTGTTTCTCCCATTTCTCGAAGTCATTAGCTCCTACGGAATAACGTGGTTTAATAGCACCACACTTGTTAATCTGGCCGACCAGATTTACACGGTATATTCCAGCTTTTCCGTCATCTTCAAATTCGAACTCACCAATATATCCTCCATCCTGCATGACCTTCAGCACATTGCCAATGAGGTTTGATGCAGGTCTTATAACACAAGACCTTTTTCCAACAACCTCAGCATTTTTGATAACTGATAACGCATCCGCAAGTGGGTCCAGCAGTACCATAATTATTCACCTCATGTATACTTTTCAAAACCCATGTCATGGGCGATTTCCCTGAAACAGTGCCTGCAGAGGTAGATATCGTACTTGCGTACCAAACCCTGCTTGCGGCCACAACGTTTGCATTCGTTTGCTCCGCGTCCAAAACTTTTCTTGGTTTGTACCATCATTCGACCTCCACAGCGTATTTAGCCTGGAAAAAGGAAATGGTATCCTCTTTTGTGATCCTGTGTGAATTAGGGATCTTACGTTTTACAACCCTTCTCTTGTTAATACGATATCCTGGACGATTGACAATTACACTTATGTCCATTCCAAAGATACCGATTTTAGGATCATATCTCATTCCAGGGTAATCCGTGTGTTCTTCGATACCAAAGGAAACGTTTCCATTGCCATCAAATTGGGATTCACTCAATGTGCTTTCGACTATTCCAAGAGATGTCTTCAAGAAATCTTCTGCTGAACTTCCACGAAGAGTCACCTTACAACCTATGGGTTCGCCTTTCTTGATCCCAAATGCCGGAAGAGTACGTTTTGCATATGACCTGACAACAGCCTGATTGGTGATACCTCCGAGAATACCCTCAGCATCAACAAGCCTTTGACCACTTTCGCCAACGCCCATGTGAACAACGATTTTCTCGACTTTTGGAGTTCTCATCGGATTACTCAACCACACCACCGCCGATATTAATCTCTGGTTTTGTTTCTCCGACAACAAACACGTAATCTTCGATTGTATCGAAATCAGATTCTCCTGAGATGGAAACGGTGTTGTTCCTGGAACTGCGTACGGAATTTATGGCATTAATAGTACCAATTTCACCGGTATGGCCTCCACCAACAATCATTGCGAGGCTGCCTTCCTTGTACACAATATGCTTAACAACTTCCCTTTCAGGGAGGGATAGAATAAGGGAATCCTTGGTATTGTAATCATTTGAACCAAGTATATTACTTCCATCACTAAGGTTAAGCTGGATTTTGCCACCCTTTACATATGTCTTATCGCTGATCCTGCAAAGCTTGGTATTTTCAATACCATCAAGCTGTTTCAGAACAAGCCTTCCCTTATTATCTAAAAGGACACGGTAAGAAACATTGTTTTCAGGTATGCTAATTACATCCATCAAGCCAATTGGGAATCTAAGATCCTTACGAATCATTCCGTCGACCAGTACTTTTCCTTCCGAGAGAACTCTCTTTGCTTCTGCACGGTTGTTAACTATTCCAAGCATGTCTCTCAATAAGACTGCCATTGGAATACTCTGTTCCTGGTTGTGAGGACCCGGCCTTGTGGCTGTAATCCATTTGTTGGATTTCTTAGAAATCTGCCAGCTGCGTGGAACAGATATTCTTTTCTGATGTTTGCCCATCCGAAATCACCTGCTCTTTGATAATCTTGCTTCTCTCTGCTTATCGTCCAGATTAAGGTCTGTTATAGCTACATTGGATGGGTACAATGGCCTAGGCACTTCAGTACCATCAGCTTTTGTAACGTATATACCTTCCACGACAATAGTACCGTTCTTGAGAGAAACAACTTCTACTTCTCCCTTTGTACCTGTGTGGTCACCTCTTGTAACAATTACCTTGTCACCTACTGCAACCCTTGCACTGCGACCATATTTTGAACGCAGGTCTTTGGAAAGTGGAGCAGTCATATATTTCTGCTTCACATGCAGAGGTGCATTATAGCGTGCCTTACGCTGTTTTCTTGGCTGTTTTGAAACCATTTATTATACACCTCACACAATTATGGATGCAGTGGTGCCTATCTTTGGATAGCGCTCTGCCACTTCACGGGCCACTGGGCCCTTAATATCAGTGCCCTTTGGTATTCCATCTGTATCGGTAAGGACTACTGCATTATCTTCAAATGAGACCCTAAGACCATCTGGCCTGCGGAGTTCCTTCTTCTGCCTGACAATTACGGCATGAAGAATTTGCTTTCTCATTTCAGGAGTACCTTTCTTTACAGACACAACACACATATCGCCAATGCCAGCACGAGGTTGCCTGTTCTTGACACCCCTGTACTTTTTAACGGAGATAATTTCAACGGTGCGAGCACCAGTATTATCTACACATTCAATTTTTGCGCCGGCGTTTAATGCACGGGGAATGCTAGACCTGATTCCCCTCATGCCTGACCCTCCGTGTCAACGACCACAAATGATTTGGTCTTACTCAACGGACGACATTCTGCGATAGTGACCACATCGCCCACTTTTGCATTAACGCAAGGTGGGTTGTGAGCATGTATCTTAGATTGGCGCTTTTCATATCGCTGATATTTATTAATAAATTTCTCATATTTCTGTTGGATAACCACCGTTCGGTCCATCTTGTTACTGACGACCGTCCCAGTGAGGAGCTGTCCTCTAACTGGGAGTTCACCGTGGAATGGACAATTTAAATCGTCGCATTCCTCAGACGGTGTCGGAACATCCAATCCGATATTTTTTGCCATGATTATTACCTCATGCGTGATTTCTTGATGTTCTTCGTCCTGTTCTCGGGTTGTGAGATAAGGAGGTTGCCATGAACCTCCACATACATAATATTGCCCTTTGAAGGATCTGGTAAATGAAACACGAAAGTGCTTCCTGATTTTGGAACCATTTTTTCAAACGTAGTATGGGTTTCCAGCACCAGAATATTTCTCGTTTCATCAACCACTTTGCCGCGGATTCCAATGACGCACTTATTCGTAGAATCTGTAACCTCTACTTCAAGCCCGATCAGCTCATTGTAGATCAGATTCCACGGTGACAGCGTCAAATTAGATCTCCTTCATTTCTTTTTGGATTGTTTTGACCCGTGCAATGGTTTTCTTAAGCTCCCGGATACGTCCCGGATTATCCGGTGCTCCGCCAGCAGATGCCAGTGCATTTTCACGAATCAATTCGCTCCTGAGCTTTTCTACTTCATCCACACGCTCATTTGGGGACATATTTCTGACTTCTTTTGTTTTAAGAATTGCCATTATTATGCCTCCTTGTGAACACGTGCCATTGGATGCCAGTATTTATGCCCGCCATGTTTGTGCTGCCAAACACCATCTACTTCCCTGCGCTGTTCTTCGGATGATTCCACTTCAGTTGCAGTTTCTTCAGTCGCTTCTGCTTTAGGGGCTATTTCTTCAGCCTTTTCTGCAACAGTTTCCTCTGGTTTAACTTCTACTTCAGGGACTTCAACCGCTTCAGCATCTACAGCCGGAGTTTCAGTACTTTCGACAGCTTTCTCAGTAGATTCAACGTCTTCGGCTTCAGCGACTTCACCAGTTGCTTCAG
>CAZHNA010000007.1:0-25530 GCA_964532775.1 uncultured Methanosarcinales archaeon | reverse complement strand
CGAACTGTCATATCACAAGTCAGACAAGAGAAAATTCTTGTCTCCATAAATTTAAATTCAATAACAGGAGGTGATATTCCCGCAATACTTTGCGAGAGATGATTGATAGTAAAGATCGTATATAAGCATTTCCGTCCCGGCGAACCCGGACAGAAAAACCGTGGCGCAGTGCCACATATGACCATGCTATCAGAAGCAGCTCTACAATTGCACAATCGTATATAAGCTTTGCGCGATATTGGCTACCAACAAGGCTTACATCTGAAAATACAACCGATTGATTGGAAATTATATGACCCACAAACGCTTATTTTGAAACCATTTTTTGCAAAAAACATCTAAAATTAATCATTTATACACCCTTATCCACTATTAAAATTCAAAAATGTCAATTGAGGTTGGGTCGGACATCAATTGATTACGAGATCCACAAACTTTCCAAGGATTTACCAATGTCCCACATAACCCCTACTAATGAGTAAATGCGCATATCTATTTATATCAGAAATAAGAAAGTAGCCAAAGATTATTATGAATGCGAAGATTGAACTGAGGGATCGCTTTTTACGGCGCTGATTTGCTTCGGGACCGACAGATAACTATTTTTGACACAACTCTTCGCGACGGGGAACAAACACCCGGTGTATCTCTTACTCCTCAGCAGAAACTTGATATTGCGTACCAACTCGACAAGCTTGGCGTCGATATCATAGAAGCTGGTTTTCCAATTGCTTCCGAAGGAGACAGAGAATCGGTACGTTCCATCGCCGCTGCAGGATTGCCGTCAACGATGGTCTGCGGATTGGCTCGTGTGCTCTCTAAAGATATAGACACCTGCATAGATGTAGGCGTTGACATGGTACACACCTTTGTATCCACTTCGGATATCCAAAGGATACATACCATCAAAAGGAGCCGCGAGGAAGTAATGGACATGGCGATAAACGCCGTGGAACAAATCAAGGATCATGGCATCAAATGCATGTTTTCAGCAATGGATGCAACAAGAACTGATCTTGATTACTTGATAGAAATTTTCAAAGCTGTGGAAGATGCCAAATGTGACATCATCAACGTGCCTGACACAGTTGGCGTAATGGCACCATCCCACATGTATAGCCTTATAAGGCAAATCCATAGCGAGGTTAACATCCCTATTGACACACATTGCCATAACGATTTTGGATTGGCGGTAGCTAACACCCTCATGGCTGTCGAAGCAGGTGCAAGCCAGGCACAAGTTACAATTAATGGCCTCGGGGAAAGAGCAGGAAATGCAGATCTTGCTGAAACTGTAATGAGCCTACAATCTATCTATGGAGCAAAAACCAACATTAATACCGAATATATTGTGGAAACCGCAAGACTGGTTGAACGCTATACTGGAATTGCAATTCCACCACATACCCCGGTTGTTGGTGAAAATGCATTCGCCCACGAATCAGGAATCCATACCCATGGCGTTCTTGAAAAGAGCGACACTTTTGAACCTGGCATAATGACACCTGAAATGGTTGGTCATATGCGCAGAATAGTATTGGGCAAGCATGCTGGAAAACATGCCATTAAGAAGTCACTTGAATCCGTGAGCCTTGACCCCACAGAGGAACAACTCAATCTGATTATTGAAAAGGTAAAGGAAATTGCAGACAAAGGCAAGAAGATGACAGATGCAGATCTTTATGCGATTGCTTTTGCTGTGATGGGCAAACCACAGGGCAAGCCTGCAATAGACCTCCTGGAAGTCTCTGTGATGACAGGGAACATAACCACTCCTACTGCCGTTGTAAAAGCCATTGTAGCAGGCGAGGAAAGGGTTGCTTCTGACGTAGGAATCGGGCCAGTGGATGCTGCACTTAATGCCGTTTATGAAATAACCGGCCAACATATGGGCATAAAAATCCACGATTTCAAGATTGAAGCTGTAACCGGTGGCTCCGATGCAGTTGCAGAGGTAATTATCGGAGTGCAGGATAAAAAAGGACGCATGGTTACCGCAAGAGCGGCAAATGCAGATATAGTCCTTGCTTCCGTAGAAGCTCTCGTAACAGCTATTAACATGCTCCTTCAAACCTAAGGAGCATGCTTTCTTCTATTATTGACTCCCATTGCCATCTGGATTTTCCTAAATTCAGCAAAGATCGGAATGAAGCGATTTCCCGGGCGAAAGAAGCTGGAATAACTGCAATGATTAATTCCGGGATAGACTATAAGACAAATCGATCCAGTCTGCAGCTTGCGGAACAATACGATTTTATTTATCCAACTGCCGGCCTTAGTCCGTTTCTCGCATCCAAAAAGGATGATGAGCAGATTGGAGAAGTCCTGAAACAGCTGTCAGAATTGGGAGAAAAAGTTATTGGGATCGGAGAAGCAGGACTTGATTACTATCATTACAATGATCAGGGCGAGCGCCGAAAGCAGGAAGAAGTGTTCAAAAAAGTAATTCATATTGCCGAAACCCTTGGAAAACCTCTTGTAATCCATGGCCGTGATGCGGAAGACAAATGTTTTGAAATGGCCAAAACCCTTGAAACTGTTATTTTTCATTGCTATGGCGGATCCATCGAAACAATGGGAAAAATAACTGATGCTGGCTACTATATTTCAATCCCGACTCTTGTTTGTTTCTCAGAGCACCATCGGGAAATTGCAAAAAACGTACCTCAGGAATTAATGATTATCGAAACCGATAGTCCATATCTATCACCAAGAAAAGGACGCAATGAACCTGCTTATCTCGTAGACTCTCTTGAAGCAATTGCCAAAATTCGCGACATGGATGTAGAAGAAGTAGCAAACGTTACGACAAAAAACACCAAAAATGCTTTCAAACTATGAAGGAGGTCAAAAATGGAAGTTATAAAATTCACCACATCACAGTATAATGCAAACTCATACCTTGTTAATGGGAAAATACTGATCGACACAAGCATCGATACAGGGCGACTTATAAAATTAATAGAAGAAAAAATTCCAATCGACCAATTACAGCTCATTGTCCTTACCCATTGCCACTTTGATCATACTGCCTCCGTCCCGGAAATTGTCAAAAAAAGCAGTGCAAAGGTCGCAATACACAAAATTGATGGAGATGGCGTTAGAGATGTGGAAAAAAGTGTAGCATATCTCTTTGGGAAAAGTGCACCGGAGATTATCCCGGATGAAAGTTATGAAGAAGGAGACACAATTACGCTTGAAGATGGAGAATTCCTTGAGATAATCCACACACCGGGCCATACAAAGGGTGGGATTTGCCTTTACGAAAGAAAGTCAAAGAGCCTCTTTTCAGGAGATACTATTTTTTCTTCAGGTGGCATCGGGAGAACTGATTTTGAAGGCGGTTCTTCAACAGAACTCACAGAATCCATTGAGAAAATTGCAGAATTGGATGTTGAAACTTTCTATCCGGGCCACGGCCCCGTGACTTCTGAGAATGCAATCCACAATATCCAACTATCACTTCGTGCTTCCAGATCCATGTGGTAAAAATGAAACAAATAAACAACATGCAGCCGCTTCCCATGAGCCTGAAAGAGGCATCCTCCAGAGGCTGGAAACAACTTGACATAATCATCGTTACCGGGGATGCATACATCGATCATCCGTCCTTCGGAGCTGCAATTATCGGCAGGGTTCTTGAAGACCGGGGTTTTAGAGTCGGAATTATCGCTCAACCCGATTGGGAAAATACCACAGATTTCAAAAAACTGGGTGAGCCAAAACTATTCTTTGCCGTAACTGCGGGAAATGTTGACTCCATGGTGTCGAATTATACACCATCCCTAATGCCCAGGAAAAAAGACATGTATTCCCCAGGAGGCGAGGCTGGAAACCGCCCTGACAGAACTACAATTGTGTATTCCAACCGCATTCATGAAACATATCCAGATGCTCCTATCGTTCTCGGTGGAATTGAAGCATCTCTGAGGCGTTTTGCTCACTACGATTTCCAATCGGATAAAGTCCGCCAGTCATTGCTGGCCGATGCACCTGCAAACATATTGATCTTCGGCATGGGTGAATTGCAGACAACTGAATTGGCACAGCGGATGAAAGAAGGAGAAGACATCCACCAAATCCGCGATATTCCAGGCACAATGTGGAAAATCCCTCCAAAGGAGTGGAGAGTACTTCCACATGAAAACATCAAGACTATTCCTTCTTACAAAGAAGTCGTGGACGAAGATTCCGTTTTTGCGGCAGCTTTTGCAACTATTCATATGGAACAAGATCCTATCCGCGGAAGTGCATTGGCCCAACCACATCCAAAAACAGTAGTTGTCCAAAACCCACCGGCAAGACCTTTGACCCAAGAAGAACTGGACCACGTCTATGAACTACCTTTCACAAGACAACCTCACCCTTCTTACAAGGATAAAATACCTGCAATGGAAACCGTTCGGTTCTCACTAGCCACACACCGAGGATGTTTCGGGTCCTGTTCATTCTGTGCCATCACATACCATCAGGGCCGCATGATCAGCTCACGAAGTATTGACTCTATCCTGAAAGAAGCAGAAACAATAGCAAAACTAAAAGAGTTCAAAGGAATTATTTCAGGCGTCGGTGGACCCACTGCCAACATGTACGGAATGAAGTGCAAAAAATGGGAGAAGTTGGGAGCATGCTCTGATAAAAGCTGCCTTTATCCCACAATCTGTCCTTCATTGGACACAGATCATGGCCCATCCATGAAACTCCTGACACAACTTCGAGAAATGCCAGATATTCGTAAGGTTTTTGTTGGATACGGCATCCGACATGATCTTGCTCTTAAAAGTCCGGAATACATGGAACTGCTATGTGAACACCATGTAAGCGGAAGGCTAACCGTTGCACCTGAAAGCTACAGTCTGGAAACTACACAACTCATGAGAAAACCTGAAAGGGAAGTCTTTGAGGAATTTAATGAGCTGTTCACAAAAACCAATAAAAAACTAGGCAAAAATCAGTACCTTTTGACCTACCTTATGTCCGGGCATCCCGGATGCGATTTCACTGACATGGTAGAAACTGCTGAATACATCCGCGACACAGACCTTTACACGGAACAGGTTCAGGATTTTACTCCCACCCCAATGACTGCTTCAACATGTATGTATCACACAGGTATTGATCCGTTTACCGGAGAAGAAGTAAAAGTCATAAAGGGGAGAAGGGACAAAAAAATAATGCGTTCAATGCTCCACTATCGTGAACCCAGAAATCGCAACCGTGTATATGAAGGACTGGAAAGGGCAGGCAGACTTGATCTTGTGGGCAATAATAGCAAATGTTTGATCGGAAGAAAGAAACCGCACTTGGGTAAAAAATGACCTTTTTGCTAAAAAAACAGTGCCGGTTACTGTTATATAGAATTGTGAATAACTAAAAAAGGATATCTGGAACGCTTCTTTCGGAGATAAAATGGTCACACAGACACAGGCATCTATTTTGGTTGTGGATGACGAACCTGCAAATGTAGACTTAATGGAAGCCCTTCTAGGCGATTACTACAATATTCAGAAAGCATATTCGGGCACAGAAGCTTTTCAGAATATTGAAACAAAAAAACCTGATCTTATTTTGCTTGATATAATGATGCCTGACATCAGTGGACATGAAGTTTGTGCTGAACTACGAAATCGAGAAGCCACAAAAATCATCCCCATAGTTATGATAACTGCACTTCAAGATGAAAAAGAGAAAATAAAAAGTCTTGAAAATGGTGCAGATGATTTTCTTACAAAACCTGTTGACGTTCTTGCCTTAAGGGCCAGGATTCGCACACTTCTGAGAGTAAAGCGCCTTCAGGAAGATATTTTTCGAGAGCGTAATCTGGCTCGAAAATACATTGATGTAGTCGGTTCAATCATGCTAATTTTGGACAGCGATCTTACTATCCAGATGGCAAATCAGAAAGCTAACAAAGTCTTCGGACATGAAAAAGAGACAATAAATGGATTGGATCTGATTGATTTTATTCCTGATGGTGAAAAAAAGATACTTCAATCCTGGTTGACAACCCATCCTGAAAAGGATAGCAATGTGGAAGCCATTGAAAACTACATAGTTACCAAAAATGGGGAGAGGAGATTACTTCGATGGAATCAGGCAACAATCCGGGATGATAAGGGAGATATTAAAGAAATTGTGCTTTCTGCCGAGGACGTTACTTCACGCAAAGAAACAGAAAAATGTCTTTTAGAAGCGAACCGCGAACTTGAAACCATCGATCATATCAAAAATGATTTTATTGCCAATATGAGCCATGAATTAAGAACACCACTAATATCAATGAAAGGATTTAGTGAGCTCTTGTATCAAGAGAGATTTGGAGAGATTAATGAAAAACAGAAAAGTATTATAGGCTCAATTACCAGAAACACCCACATCCTCCAAAAGCTTATTGAATCTCTCTTTTACATTACTAATGACATAAAAAAAACGATTGGGTGTTCTTCAAAACCACTTGATATAACCCCAATAGTCAGGAATACAATCACGGATATTTCAGTTCATTTTGAGAAAAAGCAGCTCTCTCATATTGTTGAAATTCCCGAGTTACTGCCTTTGGTAAGGGGAAATCGACCCTACTTAGAGCGCGTTTTAATGCACCTTCTTGATGATGTTATTGATGCTAGCCTTCAAGGTAGCAACGTAACTATTTCAATTACCAAACAGGAAAATAATGTGAAAATCCAGATTGAAAATCTTCTGGAACCAATATACATACTTGATCCCCTCCAGCAAAAGGACATGGCCGGAATAGGCATCTGCAGGGGAATTATTGATGCCCACAATGGCAAGCTTGCTATCGAAGAAGAAAACGGGCATTGCCGTATAACAGTACTGTTACCGACACAACTTAATCCCGGATATTCACAGTAACTCTACCAAATCGATGATCTTCTTTTGACATACTTGCTCAAGATTAGAGCGACATAATGGACATGAAGTTACAAGCAATTCCGCTTCTTCGGGCATTTCACTGATTCTCTTTTCTGCAATTTTTAAAGATAATTCTGGATATCCACGTCTTACTCCACCACCGCCACCACAGCAGTGGGAAGTTTCATGGTGTGATGTCATTTCAACAAGTGTTGTTGCTTCCCTGATTAATTCACGGGGAGCTTCATACACCCCACCACTGCGCCCAAGATGACATGGATCGTGGTAGGAAACCACAATATCCTGTTTCTTGATATCCAGTGAATCCATCTTTTCTGCAAAGAATTCTGCTACATGTATTATCTTAAGATCATCCGGATAGTATTTCCTGAGAGCAGCATAGCAACCGGCACAACCGGTTATAATTGTGTGAGCACCCCGTTCCCGGATTTGCTTAATATTGTGTTCTATAAGTTTGGATGCATCTGAACCGGTTCTTTCAAGAGGTGATCCACAGCAGACTTCATCCCGAAGGGGGAAAACGCCATATGGTTCAAGAAGTTCAAATGCCTTTTTTGCAACTTCGGGATAGCGATATGAATTCATGCATCCCACAAAATAAACATACTCTGACTTTTCGGGAAGGTTTTGTTCTTCCATCCAGTGTAAACGTAATTTTTCTTCACCAAGAGGATTTCCTTTTTCAATTGTAGTAGCGCTAAGCCCCTTCTGGGCATCTGTTTGGAGACCTTTTTCAGCTAGTTGCTTGCGAGCACTTTCAACAATTGAAGGCGGAGTAGCTCCTGCTGGACACATTTCTTCACATAATCCACATGTTGTGCAGGTAGCAAGGGTTTCAATAACACTTCCATCTATTTCCATGCCTTCAAGAATGCCATGAGATACCAGAACACGTCCTCTTGCATTTGATGATTCCCAGCCCAGCTCTTCAAATACGGGGCAATATGCCCTGCAGGTTCCACAATTGACACATTTAAGTACGGTACGCAAATCTTCATCCATCAAGAATCCTCCAGTCCAAGTTTTCCGGGATTCATAATTCCCTGTGGATCAAGGGCTTTCTTAATGGCGACCATAACAGGCATTGAAGTCGGATGCTCCAGTTTCATATATTTTCCGCGGGCAGAACCAATTCCGTGTTCAGCCGAAACAGTTCCACCTAATTCAATAGCTTTCTTGTAAATTATATCCGCAATCCTGTAGACTTTGTCCCATTCATCTTCATTCAGCATGTCTATGCTCATTCCGGTATGGAGATTGCCGTCCCCAATGTGCCCATAGATCATAATTGGCATTCCGACTTCTTCCGAAATTGAATGTATGTGTTCAATCATCTCCGGGATGCGTTTAATCGGAACTCCGAGATCCTCACCTACATAAACACGGTTCCTTTTGGGATCAAGGCGGCTAATTGCTGCGCCTACAACTCTTCTTGCAGCCCACAGTTTCTCACTTTCTTCCTCGTCCGAAGCAGCCCTTATATCAGATGCAAGATCCCTGCACGCCTCTTCAACCGTACGGGCAGCATCTTTTACAGCCCCTTCATTGCCGTCAACCTCTATCATCAGCATGTCCCCGGAATCAGGGAGATCGAGAGAGGGATCATAGGCTTTCAGAGCATTAATTGTAGTATTATCAAGAATTTCACATGCTGAAGGAATTACACCGGAAGAGATAGTTCGGACAACCGCTTCTCCGGCTTTGCTTGCACTTTCAAAGGTAAGCAATATCACTAAACGCGTTCGTGGAAGTGGATGAATCCGGAGAACCACTTCTGTGATAACCCCTAAAGTTCCTTCCGAACCAACCATAAGGGACGTCAGATCATAACCGGAAGCGTGTTTCAGTGTCCGGGATCCAGTACGAATGATGCTGCTATCTGCAAGCACCACTTCAAGATCAAGTGCATAACGGGAAGTAGTCCCATATTTTACAGACCGCATTCCGCTACCATTGTATGCAATCAACCCCCCGATGGTGCACATCTTGGTGCTACCGGGATCAGGAGGAAAGAAAAAACCGTATGGCTGGAGGACTTCGTTAAGTTTTGCGTGCACAACCCCCGGCTGCAGGGTAACCTGGAGATTGCTCACATCAATATCAAGAATGTTGTTCATGCTGCTCATATCAAGAACAATTCCACCTCTTAGAGGAACTGCTCCACCTGCAAGACCACTGCCCGCACCTCTTGCGACAATAGCCATGTTCTCCTTTGCAGCAAGTTTTACTATTTCACTGATTTCATCGGTACTTTTTGGCCTTACAATATAATCAGGCATCCCTTTTTCCTGTGAAGCATCGCAAGAATAGCAAAGCTTGTCCGACGTAGAATCGCTGACATTCTCATTTCCGACTATGTCTCTGAGTTTTTGAAGGAGCATATGTTTTTACCTACGGTTATTCACGGCAATTGGCGTGGGAGTAGAAAACGTTTACATCTATATAGCTCTATTCTATGAATTATGAGCAGATTTTTTGAAGTGCATCAGAGGGACGGAGCCGGGAGAATCGGCACCCTAATACTTAATCGTAAAATTACAACGCCCACCATTCTTGACGTCCACCAATTTGGAGATCTTGAAAACAGTTCCATCGTTTACCCCGGTAACCTCTGGGGAGTACCCGGAGTTAAAAATACAACTGCTCTAATGAAAGAAATTCGGGAATCTGTGGATGAAAATGTGTTAATTATCTACCCTTCGAGAACCTACCCCCCTGCAATCGCTGAAAAATGTGAAATTTCAAAGCCATCCAATGAGAAAATTGAAGGACCTGTTGGAATAGCGTTTAGTGAAGATGATGGGACATCTCCGAAAGAACTCTATGTAATGGATGGTGCCGGGAGTTTTGATAATAAATCCCGGAAAATGATTGAAAAAATCATTGAAATCAAAAACCAGATTCCACCGGATTCTGTTCTTTATGCTCCAAATATTGCAACCCCGGAAAACCTTTCAATGCTCATATACCTCGGAATTGATGCAGTGGATAATACTAAAGCTTTAGTTGCTGCAGCCGGAAATCGTTATTTCACCCCAGCCGGTGCATTCCGACTGGATTCTCTCACAGAATTGCCATGCGGATGTCCTTCATGCAAAGACCACACCCCTACGAGCTTGTTGGCCCTTAAATCTGATGAACGAAGAGCATTGCTGGAAAATCACAATAATTCGATTCTTGAATCTGAAATCGCACTTTGCAGGGAAATGATCAGAAAAGGAAGCCTCCGGGAATACGTGGAAGGGAAATGCCGCACCCAACCATGGCTCACCGCTTTGCTCAGGCACGCTGATTCCGAATATAATTATATTGAATCCAGAACGCCAATTTCACGCAGGAATCCATTGCTAGCTACAACTTCTGAAGCCTTAACCCGATCTGAAGTCGTACGTTTTGCGAAGCGTGTTCAGGAACGATATGTACCTCCTGAAAAGGATATCCTCCTTTTACTTCCATGTTCAGCAAGAAAGCCATATTCAACATCCCTTTCCCATTCCAAATTCATCCGTGCATTGGGGAAGAATCGTAAGTATGTGCAGGAACTTGTGCTCACATCTCCAATGGGAATCGTACCACGGGAGCTTGAGATTGTTTACCCCGCAGCACATTATGACACAACCGTAACCGGATACTGGGATGCTGAAGAGCGAAAGTGGGTAGAAAGTTGTCTTGAAGACTACCTTTCAAAACATCACTACAAACATATCATTGCGCATGTTGATGGTGAATACAAGGAAATTTGTGAAGAAGTCACTAAGAAAACCGGAATTGAGTTTGTCTATACCGCCGAAGGTAGTTGTACTGCCAATTCTTCACTTAAGAAACTTGAAGCTACTCTCAACGATATTGACACTGATTCGTTCAAAAAAGGCGACTGGCGCAAGGATACACTACGCGGAATTGCGGACTATCAGTTTGGCCCAGGTGCTGGAAAGTTGCTTGTGCAGGAAAGTGACAGGATTAAAGCACCTTACCCGAAACATCAGATCTTTGCCGGCAAAAGCCAAATTGCAACTCTTGTTCCCCAGTATGGATCCCTTGCACTGGGACTTGAAGGTGTAAAACGAATAATTGAAATGGAAAAATACATTGTCCATATAGATGATTTTGTACCAAAAGGTTCAATTCTCGCACCCGGCATTACTGATGCAGATCCCGAGATCAGACCACTGGATGAAGTTATTGTTGTAGGTCAAAAAGCAAGTGGTGTCGGACGTGCATTTATGAGTGGAGACGAAATGAAAAGATCTACTCGTGGAATTGCAGTAGACATGAGACATGTCAAAAAGTTATGATCCGTTTAATTTAATTGGAGGATTCCAGTGCAAATCCGGAATTTCAGAGGATCTGATTTTGAACAAATCATCCAGATTGAAATGGAAGCTTTTTCCGAGCACAACCCATACATCTACATGAATTTTTATGAGATGAATCCAGAAGGCTTTTTTGTCGCAGAGGAAAACGGAATCATATACGGATTTGTCATGGGATATCGCAGCGAAGTTTCAGAAGGTCGCATATTTTCCCTTGCAGTTCACAAAGACCAACGTGGAAAAGGAATTGGATCAAAGCTTTTACAAAAGATATTGCAAGAATTCCAACTCCTGAATTTACAATCCGCAAAGCTGGAAGTCAGGGGAAGTAATCTCAAAGCGATTGAACTTTACAACAAAATAGGGTTTTTGGAATGCTGGCACGAACCCGGGTACTATTCCGACGGAGAATGTGCACTTGTTATGAAAAAACGTTTATTGCCTACGCATCTCCAAATGCCGGATGCGAGAATGGTAGATGACTTTTACTGATCATCCAGTGCTCGTCTGCCTAATTTGTCTGCAAGTTCCTGCATTCTGACAGACGTACGTCCTGTAGATGAAAAATCATCTTCTGAAATTATAGACGCAAGATGATTTCCGAGAACAAATATTGCATGCTTGTGTTCTGCTTTGCTGCGATGAATGTGCACCGGACTGATTGCAAGCGAATTGTACTCTCCGAAGTCATGTTCCACCCCCTGACTTTCGAGGTACTTTTTAATTTGCGCCATTAGCGTGTGCAGTTGAATTAGTTCATCTTTATGCATGGCAATAACATCCATACTAGAGCCATTTCATAGCAGTATTGCTGCTGAAATGATAATCGCATTGAATCAAACATCGCGATTATGGAAGGGGTTTAATCCTCCATATCAAATATACTTGTTGCTATTTATTAGTTATTAATAGGTATACCCTTCACATAACAATAATCGACAAGCTAAAACCCTACACTCAGAATAAACCAAATGATTTAACAAAAATCATTGTAAACAATGCAACAAGCGGGATGGCAAAATTGTCATATTTGCAACAAAAAAGTTCTGTTATCATTCCCGCTGCACACCCGATAATTGCGATTTCGCCTGCAAACCAATATCCAACAAATGAAGATGCTGCAAACCCTGCAACTGTCCCTTCGAGGGTTTTTGAACTGCCCCGAAGGTATATTCTTCCAAAAAATCCCACCAGCGCTGCCATTGAATCACCTACTGAGAGAACTACAATTGCAACATAGCAAAGTTCAGGTTCTATTCTATATGAAAGCAAAAGCAGTAGAAGTGCTGAAATAAAATAGAGAAAAGGATCCAATGCAAAATTGTCCAGTTCTCTGGATTTCCATATTGACATTGCAAAGGATGTATGCTTGATCTTTGATTTGATGACTTCAAGTAGAAGAAGACCAATCAATCCCAGAACCAGCAGTCCAATCGCAGGAAGTTGCCCGTAAAAGTAAGCAATAAAGGGAAGCAGAACACCGCCTATATGGATGATTTTCCGCAAAGGTTGATATCTTTTTTGCGAACTGTCTGCATTGCAATTATTTCCCTCAACCATAACGAGAATAATGTTGATACAGATGGATATAAGTTTGCAAGGGCAGTGCTTTGCTAACTTTGAACACGAAGATATAACTTGTTCAGCCTTCAAACGCTTTTTAGTTGATCCAACAAGACTATTGTTTAGTCTTTTTTAACCCGATAACGGCTTACAATTGATTTATATATAGTAAATTAATATATTTCATAGCAGTGGTAAATGGTATTTTAAGGTGGTAGCAAATGAAATTTTACAAACCTAATAGCATGAAGAGTTTTGGAATTATTATCGGAACATTATTGTTTGCAATCTTATTGTTCGGAATAAATGCAGGTGCTGTGGAGCAAATCGAAGCCTACAATGGAAATTGGCAAATCGTAGTTAATGAAGAATTCCCCGGCCAGGCACATCCAGATTATAGGTATGCAACAAAAACAATAGAGTTACCTGTTGATACTACGAAAGTTCGCGTGACCCAAAGTGGCACAGATACTGCTCATCTGGACATGGCTCTTCTTGATGGAAAAGCACCCGTGTCCGTTATTGACAAAAGCACCGATATTATAGTGGCTCCAGCTAAACTTGCTCAAGCTGATTACGATGTGATTAATGCAGATTCACGTACAATTGAAATCACATGGACTGAATCCGGCAGTTCTCTGATCCTAGCAGCAGTTGAGGAAGACATCATCGGAGATCCGTACATCTTATTCAAAGACGGATATCTCAGTTATACACCCAATGAGCCTGAAACATTCTCCCAATTTATAGTTGCAACATCAAGTCATCCCGCAAGCACTTTTTATGCAACTGTTTCTACTACATCTGAAGAGTTGAATGTGTATCTTGATGCTACAGGTGACAACACTTTAGACCTTGGTGGAGATTGGGCGAACCTTCACGTAGTCACTCCAGATGGAATTAAGGAGTTCAAAATCGACGACAGTATAACAGCATGGGGAACAAGCACTTTCGAATATACAACGACGGCATCGTGGGAACACAAGACATACCTGTTCAATATTCCTCTTGAAGAGATAGGACTATCCCAAAATGATGAAATCCAATTCCAGATTAGCTACTATGGAACCAGCGTTCAGCTAGTTGGCACAGTTCTTGATGCTTGTACAAAAGAGCCGGTGGAGAATGCAAATGTTACCTATTTAGACATTCCAATTTCCCAGTACACAAATCCTTCAGGAAATTTTATTTTCCCATATACTGCTTCCACATACAACATCCGTGTAGAGAAAACAGGATATGAAACATATATTGACGATGAATTTTTCCACCACACGATTATTTATTTGAACCCTATTGGTGGTTGTTCAACCGAAGAAATACCGGAATTCCCTACAATTGCATTGCCTATTGTTGCAATTCTTGGTCTGACGTTCCTGATACAGAGAAGAAAGGGCAAATAAATTATTTGTCCTCTTTTTTTACTTTTTATTGCATATTTGAACTCTGACACATCTTTCAAAAGTTTGTATCAAACCTTTTAACTTGATTTCTTTGCTTGAGTTCATACTTCCAAAACAGAGTATTCCACAACAAAACTAAGCCAGAACTTCAACAAGCCATTCAATTTATGTAATATTAGAATATTAATTGACCCAAACCACAGTAGCTGTAACTAACATTACTATAACGAATAATTTCGGTGATAATATGAAGGGCAATGTATGGAAATTCGGCGATGACGTAGACACTGATGCGGTTATCCCGGGAAGATACTTGGTAATGAATACCCCTGAAGAACTGGCAGTTCACACATTTGAAGGAGTAAGACCCGACTTTGCAAAAAATGTTCATGAAAATGATGTTGTTGTATCCGGGAATAATTTTGGATGTGGCTCCTCAAGGGAACATGCTCCACTGGCACTCAAAGGAAGTAAAGTGGGTTGCGTAATTGCCAAATCATTTGCAAGGATTTTTTTCCGCAATGCAATCAACATTGGAGTTGCACTCCTTGAGTGTCCTGACACTGATCGTATTGATGAAGGCGATGAGCTTGACATCGATATTGCAAGTGGAGTTATTAAAAACCTAACCAAGAATGAACAGTACCAGGCAACACCTCTGCCTGACTTTGTCCGCGAAATTGTTGATGCAGGCGGACTTATCGAATACACACGCAAAATCATTGCCTGAAATTAATAGGAGAGACTTATATGGCACAATATAAAGTTCCAGTCTTGCCAGGAGACGGCATTGGCCCGGAAATCATAGCAGAAGGTAAGAAGGTCATCGATGCAGCCGGAGAAAAGTTCGGATTTGACGTTGACTGGATAGAGTTCCCACAGGGAGCAGACCACTACCTTGAAACAGGTGAACTGATCTCAGAAGATACACTTAAAGAACTTTCAAATTACAAAGCTATCTACCTAGGTTCAATCGGTGATGACAGGATTGCACCCGGCATACTTGAAAATGGCATCTTGCTCGCAGCAAGGTTCTATTTTGACCAGTACATCAACCTGCGCCCAATCAAACTTCTTGAAGGCGTCTGGTGCCCTCTTAAGAATAAAACTCCTGCAGACATCGACTTTACTGTTGTCAGGGAAAACACCGAAGATTTCTACATCGGAATCGGTGGACGTGCAACAAAGGGCATAAGCAAGGATGTTCTTGAAGTAAACAGAACACTCTACAATGCAAAGTTTGGACTCGACATTGAGACCGACAGCGAAGAGATCGCATACCAGATCGGCATGATCTCAAAGGAAGGTACCCAGAGAGTCATTGACTACTCCTTCGACCTTGCTGAGAAGAGCGACAAGCACGTTTCATCCGTTGACAAAGCAAACGTCCTTTCAGACATATACGGATTCTGGAGAGAGGAATTCAACACTATCGCAGCTAAGCACCCTGATGTTAAAACTGACTTCAACTATGTCGATGCTATCACAATGTGGTTCGTCAAGAACCCTGAGTGGTTCGATATCGTCGTCACCCCTAACATGTTCGGTGACATCATCACTGACCTTGGTGCAATGGTACAGGGCGGCCTCGGACTCGCACCTGGTGGAAACATCAACCCTAACGGTACCAGCATGTTCGAGCCAATCCACGGTTCAGCACCAAAATACAAGGGCCAGAACAAGGTCAACCCAATCGCAACCATCTGGGCAGGCGCAATGCTCATCGAACAAATCGGCGAGAAAGAAGCTGCAGACTCCATTGTCAAAGCTATCGAGAAGAATATCCTTGAAGCCAAGGTCCAGACTTATGACATGGGCGGCTCAAATGGCACTTCCGATGTTGGTGACGACATCGCAAGAATCCTGCTTGAAATGTAAATTAACTAATTCTTTTTTCCCTTCACGTCTTTTAGGCGTGGAGGTCAATTCTTTTTTCATCCATCTTGACAAGTGCCAGTAATCTTTTCATGAATTAAATCAATTTATTCTCTATGCCATACCACCCGCTCATCTACGGAGCCCTTGCATTTCTCATAGGGATGCCTATTCTCTATTTGTTGACAGGCGAGATCAAATGGAAATTTGTAATCTGGATGGCTATTGGTGCGACAATCGGCAATTTCATAGGAACTATGATCTGAAAAACTACAATCAACGGCCATAGGATAGCGATTATTCTAGATCCTGAGTAGTTATTTATACGTTGCAAATCCACTTTTATTAACGGGGGAGATTTATTGGACAATAAAAACTGGACCCTAGCAGCCCAAGAAAGTGAATTGAAAGACAATCGTAAAGCCATTTCCCTGAATGGCCAGAATATACTTCTCATCAAAAAAGATGGAGAGATGTTTGCTATTGAAAATAGATGCTTCCACATGAATTGTAAATTTACAAGAGGGGAGCTCAATGGCTATAATCTGAAATGTCCATGCCATGACTGGGAATTTAACATTAGAACCGGAGAAATGACAGTTTCACCCGAAATAAAATTGGCATTGTATACCACAAAGGTTGACAATGGGGAAATCTACATTGAAATTGGAGGCTAACAATGGCTGAAGATGTTTTACTGTATACACTTAGTACGTGCCCATGGTGCCGTAAAAGTAAGAAGTATCTTAATGAGCGCGACATATCCTTCGATAACATCGAATATGATCTTGCAGACGAGGAAACGAAATAGATGGTCCGCAATATCATCGAAGAATCTGGAGAAAAACTTGCATTTCCATTCCTGAAAAAAGGCGACCAGTGTATTTGTGGCTACAATCCAAAAAAATATGCTGAAATTCTGGGGCGTTGAGAATGGATTCAGAGAAGCGAAAAGCTCAGTATCGTGAGATGTTTGGCAGAGTCGCAGATACTCTTGGATATAAATTCAGCCCTGATGAAGAAATTGTAGATTTCATACTTGAACAAGAAGTTACGCTGGAAAAAAAACACGGCAGCCCATTCTGCCCCTGCCAGGGTTTGAAAGATAATCGTGAAGAGGATATGAAAATTGTTTGCCCGTGTATTCCTTTCAACCGGGAACATTTTGACGCGATGAAACGCTGCTGGTGCGGTCTTTTTGTCCACAAAGACGTGGATGATCCAGACGAGCTTGAACAGCTAGCATATAGTGAATTTACAGATTCAAATTAAGGAAGAGACATATCTTCATACTTCATTATCATTGAAACAGGATCTGTTTCCACAGATATTCCCATTTCCCCTACTGCAGCAATTGAGTTTACTCCAACGGAAACCACAATTCCGGCCATTCCGGTATCGACCGGAGCACCATATACATTTCCATTTTCCCCGCCAATTTCAAACATTCCACCAATCTCCGATTTTGCAAGAGATTCTAACACGCCCCGGGACTTCTCAACAGCGGAAATCGGAATTGTCCGCATGTTTGCAAGGATCTGACCGGATCCATTTTCAAGGACATCCAAAACGGAGGTGGATTGTCTTATCAGGAAGATCTTAATCGGATCAATGGAGGTCCCCGAATAGGATATCAAATCTGAGAACCTGCCCGGTTTCCAATTATTCATTTCCAGAACTCCACCAAATGCAGGGTTTACAGGAATTCTGTTTCTTAGTAAAACTCCATCAAAGGTGATACTGCAAACTGTAGCAACCCCAACCTTTCCATCAGGAACATGTATCCGTGAGTCTGCTTCATCAAAAATAGCTATCTTTGGGCTGATTGAAACTTTCGACGCCTTCTCGATAGTCTCAATGGCATCCTCATAATCATTTTTGTCCACATAAGAAATGTTAACAATTACATTGCCTTTTCCGGTTGCAGGATCATAGTCAACTTTGTAAATCAAATCTTCTATATGCGTAATGACAAAATCAAGCCGGTCTCCGATAAGGGCTTCGTCGAGTTCTTCTGCCCCCCTAGGAGTAATGGTCCTTCCATTGTAACCATGCTTGTACGTAAAACCACGCTCATCGAGAATCCTCAAATGATATCGGACAGCACGCTCCCCCAAATTGTAACCCCTGGTGTGAAGCTCATCAGCAATGGCTCGAGCTCCTATGGGCCTAGCACTTTCAGTAATTATGCGCATAATTTCAATTAATTTACGCTCAATTTGAGGATCTGTCATAAGTATACCGCCGGCAAAGAGATTCCGTGTAACACCTATTGCCGAGTATATGATTAAAAAGTTATCGGAGTATTAAACTGAAAGTTAAATATTCCCGGTTCGCAAAATATACAAAACCAGAGCCAGACCCAAAAAGCCAGCTGTTAAAAAACCAACCGCACCAATCAAAGGTACACCCCAAAGAAACGGTTCCATACCTGTCTGGATAATCAGGGAAGAGCCCACAATTATTGCAGATATAATAAGACTAAATGCCACACGGTTACTGGAAGCATTAATTTCTGCAACAATCCGGTCCAATCCCTGATGCTCAAAACGCAGGTTAAGATAGCCTCGTTCAGCTATCGAAAGTACGTGTGATAACTGCAAAGGTGCTTTCTTCAGGAATCTCTTTGCATACCACAGGTCATTGTAAACCCCTTTTGCCATATTGCGGGGTTTCATTCTCTCAAACATTACCTTGCGAGCAAACGGCTCCGCGATTTTTGCAACGTTCAAATCCGGTGAAAGCTGCATTGCAAAACCGCTTATTGTCATCACACCCTTAAAAAGAAGAGCTATATTTGATGGAATCCGGACATGGTGTTTTCGTAATGTTTTGACCATTTCCCCGAGCATTACAGCGGTGTCAATCTGTTTCAGGGAACGTCCGTAATATTTATTCAGCAAATGTTCATAATCATTTTTGAGAGATTCAACATGGGCATCCTCATCAATCATACTAAGATCCTTGAGAACCTCGATGTAACGTTGCAAATCACCTCTGGTTATGGAAATCAAAGCATCAATCAGTGTTCCCTGCATTTCAGTCGAAATGTGCCCGGACATTCCCATATCGAGCAATGCAATTCTTCCATCCGGAAGGACAAAAACATTCCCGGAATGCATATCAGCATGGAAAAACCCATCCTCAAAAACCTGTCTCATAAATACTTCAACGCCATACGTTGCAACCTGATTTACGTCGACGCCCATCTCTTCAAGTTTTTCAAAATCGTCACATTTGACTCCATCGATGAATTCAAGTGTAAGGACTTTTTCACTACTATAATCCCAGTAGACACGAGGGATGATAACGTTCTTGTTTCCACGCAGGTTTTCCCTGAAGCGTTCGGTATTGCGAGCTTCTTGAGTGAAATCCAGTTCTGCATGGATGGAGTGTGAAATCTCATCAATTACACCTATAGGATCATAAAGCCTGACTTCTTCGAGATGCTGCTCTGCAAAACCGGCAAGACTGTACATTATATCCAGATCTGCATCTACTATTTTCTTGATTGCTGGCCTTTGTATTTTGACAGCAACTTCTTCACCGCTGTGAAGTTTTGCACGGTGGACCTGACCGATCGATGCTGCAGCAATCGGATCCTTGTCAAATTCTGCAAATAAATCGGAAGTTGGAGACCCGAATTCACTCCGGATCATTGCTTCAACGTCTTCAAAAGGAAATGGAGAAACATGATTTTGTAATTTGGTCAATTCCTTTGCATATTCCTCAGGAACCAGATCCTGACGCATGCTTAAAAGCTGTCCAAATTTCACATAAGTGGGACCAAGTTCTTCAAGAGCTTTTCGTGCTCTTTCAGGACTACTGCCTACAAGGTTGCCATCTGCGACCCCAGATTTGCCAAAACGTGATTTAAAGCGGCTCTTTGACCGGAGCCCCATCTGATCTACAAAATAGCCAAACCCGTATTTTACGAGCACATCTGCGATCCTGCCATAGCGTTTAACCATGGAGTATCGCCGGAATATACCTCCAACCATAATTGTGTGAGGGAAGCCGCAAAGATGCGCTTTGCACCTTCACAAAAATATGACTTCCCGATTTTTGCAATTATTCGTCTTTCTTCAGGGCTTCTTTGAGCATCTCTTCAAGCTTTTCAATCTTGTCTTCGAGTGCCTTAATTTCATCCTTTGAAGCAAGATCGGTTTTTCCGAAAGTCTCCTTTACCTTAGTAGAGATCTTTTCTTCAATATCTGCCTGCTGCTCATTTTTCCGGTCGATGAGATCGTTTACGTACTTCTTCCCCTCTTCCCGGTTTATCTCCCCACTTTCAACCAGTTCCCTGACATATTCATCAATTTTCTCTTCAGTCAGTGCATACACTCCGATACCAAAAAGTCCTAATTTCTTCATATAATCCACAGGATCGCCCATGGCTAAAACCTCCATAGATAATTATGAAATTCAAACTATATAAGCAAACACGAAAAAAAGAAAGTTACTCGGAAAGGAGTTCTTCCAGGCCTTCATCGAGATATGTAACATTCAATGATGATATGAATTCATCGCACACCTGTCTTGCATCGCCATCCGCCTCAATGTGGTTGTTGCGGACAAGGATGGCCCTGTGAGCAACTTCCCTGACAAAATCCATATGATGGCTGACAAGCACAATGGTAGTGCCTAATTTCTTATTGATGTTTTTCAGGGAATTGGTTACGTCCCTGAGAGTAACAGGATCAAGGTCCCCAAATGGTTCGTCCATTAACAATATTTCAGGAGATGTTGCAAGACATACTGCAATATAAGCACGGACATGTTCTCCACCACTAATTTCATCCGGTGTTTTGTCAAGGATCTCAATTGGTAAATCAAGTGCCTCAAAAACAGGTTCTGCATATTCTTTCAAATTCATTTCCACCGGATAGGGGAAAAGCTTTCCGTAAATATCCACTCCAAGACCCATTTTGGTAAGTGAATCCTGCTTTTCATCTTCTGCCATGTCAGGAAGCCTGTATATCGTATCCAGCATTTCCTCTGAAATTCCAAGATCAGAAGCTCTCTGACGTGCATCTTCAATAGCACCGCTGCGTTTAAGAGCCAGCCGGAATCCGATTTGCTGGCCGATAGTAGAATGCGGAGATAAGGTGAACTCCTGATGCATTATACTGATTTTCCGAAGCACATCCATTCGCTTCTGGCTGTACATAGTAAGATCAACCCACTCATCTTCATGGGAATAAAGAACCTGTCCAGCTTTCGGAGGAATTAATCCTTCAAGAATCTTCAAAATTGTGGTTTTTCCACCACCTGAAGGACCTATCAGGGATACAATTTCTCCCTCATTAATGGAAAAGGATATGTTTTCCAGATTGAGAACTTCTCCAACCCTCAAAAGGAAAAAGCGCTTAGAGATATCTTTTGCAGTAATGCAGGGGTTGGTTTTCACTGCAGGCGAAAGATCGACTTTTGGAGGCAAACCTTTAAGGAAATGCCTGACAACTAAATCGGGATCACCTTCTTCTACTACCTTTCCTTCATCAATATAAACAAGCTTGTCAGCAAGGTAGCGGTGAACTTCCGGTAAATGTGAAACTATGACAATCGGAATTGAAAGATGGGTTTTCAATTGTTTGATAACATCCAATATTTCCTGCTTGGTATCAGGTCCGGTCATCGTGACAGGTTCATCAAGTAGCAGAAGCCGGGGTCGAGCTGCAAGTTGTCTTGCGATAATCAAGCGTTGTTTTTCTCCACCACTTAAGGCTCTTGAAAAATGAAGGGCTTTTTTTTCAAGACCAACAAGTCTCAAAAACACAAGTGCTTCTTCATACATTTCGTCATAATACGGAGAATCGGGTTCTGGAAGCCCATCATAACCATTCCTTGAGTAATTGAGTTTTCTCAGTATATTTTCAATTGCCGGCCCTGACCAGAGACTGAAATTGCGCTGGAAATGTATTGCAGAATTGTGCTGGAGAAATCTATTACCCTCTACACCGGACTCGGGGTTTACTTCAGTCCCATCAAGTTCAATCAAACCTTCGTCAAAGGATTCAACACCACGTAGAATACGAAGAAGAGTAGATTTACCACAGCCACTTTTGCCTGTGATACCAAGGATTTCACCGTCATTAACAGTTAAGGTGACACCATCTAAAACCATCCTTTTGCCGGATGGTGTTTCGTAAGATTTAGAAATATCCCGGATTTTTAGCATTTACGCACCCCTTTAAAGGTTAAGGATACGCTCATTTTTTGATGCCCGAGACAAATTCTTCAATTTTGCTCTTTACATCTGAAGCGTCTTCCACTGCCGTACCCGTGACAATCATATCGGCACCAGCAGCAGCACAAATTGAAGCGGCTTCGCCGTTGCGAATACCGCCACCGACAATTAGCTTTGTGTCACCAATTGTCTTTTTAACAGCTCCAATCATTTCAGGAGGGATTGGCGAATCCGCGCCAGAACCGGCTTCAAGGTAAACAAAGTGCATACCAAGGTATTTTCCAGCCAGTGCATAAGCAACTGCCAGCTCAGGTTTTCTGCGTGGGATTAAGCGTGCATCGCCTACCCAGCCTACGGTTCCCCCTGGCTCCACTATCAGGTATGCCATGGAAATTGGTTCAATCCCGGAGCGATAAACCATCGGAGCACCCATTGCCTGATTGGTAGTAATGAAATTGACGTCTCTCGAATTGAGAAGACTCATAAAAAAGACAGCATCTGCGTGGGCACTGACTCCCCCGGCACTTCCAGGGAATAAAATGACCGGTACATCGGCCTGTTCTTTGATAGCCAGAACCGTCTGGTCAAGCACATTGCCAGCAGCCCCAGTGGAACCGCCAACCATTATTGCATCCGTACCCCCAGCTGTGGCAGCGGCAGCAATCTCAGCAGCCCTTTCGGGTGTTTGAGATGCAGGATCAATCAGTGTCATGTGGGCACATCCGTCCCTTGCTATGACACTATTAAGATGTTGCTCAACCTGAGACAGATTAATCAGCCTCTCTTCACCTCTTTGGATTTCACACGGAGGTTCTTGTAGCCGCATTTCCTGCAGCGTGTTGCCCTAACAGCGTTACGGGCATTGCATTTCATACAAATTTTCTTATTGAGAATACGTTCCTCAGCTTCTGGGAATCTTGCCATTTTTTCACCTTAGCATGATAAATGATTTATAAAGATTAATATCGGGCTGGCTACATGTCCTTCAAAACATATAATTGTTTTGGAAAGGTTTCACTTCTCCCTCTCATCAATTTCAAGTAGCAATAGCTCCCTTGCACTTTGTGCATCTGCTCGTCCACGGGTCTTCTTCATTACCTGCCCCACAAGGAAATTGAGTGACTTTTCTTTCCCTGCAAGGAAATCCTGTAATGCTTCTGGATTTTCTCCAAGAGCTTCGGAGATTGCCTGTGAAACAATGTCTCCTTCAACTTTTACCAGACCCTTCTTTTCCACGATACATTCAGGACTGCCTCCATCATCAAGAATGGTCCGGATAACATCAACCCCGCTCTTTTCAGTGATCTTATCAGAGGTCACAAGATTAATGATCTTTACCAGATCTCCAACCTTAAATGAAGAAACACTCTTGTCGCGGTAATTCAGTTCACCTTTAAGGATATCAGCTACCCACGCTGCTGCAACTACCGGATCCACTTCTTTTGCAACTGATTCATAAAAATCAGCCACGCGGATATCAGATGTAAGTGCTTTTGCATGCGTATCAGCGACACTATAATCGGAAATAAAGCGAATTCTTCGGGCATCAGGAAGCTCCGGCAAAACTGCACGAATCCCATCAACCCAATCTGAGACCCGCATGGGCACAAGATCCGGTTCCGGGAAGTACCTGTAATCATGTTCTTCTTCCTTGGTCCTCATGGAAATGGTAACGCCCCTTGCTTCATCGAAGTGACGGGTTTCCAAAACTACAGTTCCCCCCCTGCGAACAAGGTTTTTCTGCCTCATTATTTCGTAAAGCAGTGCCCTTTCCACTCCTTTGTGAGAGGAAATGTTCTTGACCTCAGCACGGTCTCCGCCTCCAATGGATACATTGGCGTCAACTCTCATAGAACCTTCAAGGTCACCATTAAAAACATCAAGGTACTCAAGGATATTACGTAGCTTATCAAGGAAACGTCTTGCTTCCTTTGGGCTTCTCATATCTGGTTCTGTAACAATCTCAACTAGAGACATTCCTGAACGGTTGTAATCAATAAGAGTTCCTTTTGATTTCTCAATGGAACCCATGTGGATAAGTTTCCCGGGATCTTCTTCCATATGAGCACGTGTTATACCGACTTCGTGCTCTCCATCCTCACCGTCAATCACAATTGTTCCGTTTCCGACAATCGGGAAATCGTATTGTGTGGTTTGGAAACCTTTGGGAAGATCAGGGTAGTAGTAATTCTTACGATGGAATTGTGTTTGTTCCGCAATCTCACAGTTTAGTGCAAGACCAATGCGTATTGCATATTCCACTGCCTTTTTGTTGAGAACTGGCAATGAACCGGGAAGTCCCATACATACCGGGCAAACATGGGTATTGGGCTCATCGTCGTGATACGCTGTTGAACAACCACAGAACAGCTTGGAGTTTAATTTGTTGAGCTGGACGTGGATCTCAAGTCCGATCATCACACCATCCGGGTTATCATAAACCATTATGCCACCTTCCCTGCTGTGTTCATGTGGTGATCAGTATTCTTCTCAAAGGTGTGTGCAGCCTTGAGAATGCTTGCTTCATCGAAGTGTTTCCCGATTATCTGCAAACCAACCGGCAAACCATTTGCAAGTCCGCATGGAACGGAAATAGAGGGCACACCTGAGAGATTCATTGGCACGGTGTTTACATCAGAAAGGTACAGGGAAAGCGGATCTTGCACTTTCTCCCCAATTTTGAATGCAGGGGTCGGCATTGTTGGTGCCATCATTACATCAACATCAGAGAAAGCCCTGTCAAAGTCTTCTTTCACAAGGGTGCGTACTTTGAGAGCTTTTAGGTAATACTTGTCATGGTAACCTGCGGAAAGAGCATAGGTTCCAAGCAGGATACGCCTCTGGACTTCCGGCCCGAAACATTCATGTCGGGTTTTTGAAGCCATCATATGCCAGTTTTCTCCCTCTGATCTGGGTCCATATCTTGTTCCGTCAAACCGTGCAAGATTGGAAGAAGCCTCACTCATGGCAATAATATAGTAAGCTGCAAGTGCATATTTTGTATTTGGAAGGGAGATTTCAGTATAAAAAGCACCTAAATCTTCGAATTTTGCGATTGCATCCCAGACCCTTTTCTCGACGTTTTCATCAACACCTTCACCGAAATATTCCTTTGGAATACCGATTTTCATGCATGAAACATCGTCTTCCAGATTGTTTCTGTAATTGATTTCCCTGTTTACACAGGTACTATCCCTGCGATCATAAGTTCCAATGACATCCATTAAAGTGGCAATGTCTTCAACACTATTAGCAAGGGGACCAATCTGTTCGAGAGAATTTGCATAGGAAA
>CAZHNA010000006.1:0-30352 GCA_964532775.1 uncultured Methanosarcinales archaeon | reverse complement strand
TGTATGGCGGTTATCGAGGGGGGGGAACCTACTGTTATTCCAAACGCTGAAGGCGGTAGAACAACTCCTTCAGTTGTAGGATTTTCCAAGAAAGGGGAAAAACTTGTGGGTCAGCTCGCCAAAAGGCAGTTAATAGCTAATCCTGACAACACAGTAAGCTCCATCAAACGTCATATCGGTGAAGGCGATTACAAGGTAACAATGCTTGAGAAGGAGTACACTCCTCAGGAAGTTTCTGCAATGATTCTCAGGAAACTGAAGGATGATGCTGAAAGCTATTTGGGTGAAACAATTACTCAGGCTGTCATCACTGTTCCTGCATACTTCAACGATTCGCAGAGGCAGGCTACCAAAGACGCAGGTAAAATCGCGGGTCTCGAAGTTCTTCGTATCATTAATGAACCAACCGCAGCATCCCTTGCATATGGTCTTGATAAAGAACATGGCGAACACAAGATCCTTGTTTATGATTTGGGTGGCGGAACTTTTGATGTTTCTATCCTTGAACTCGGAGAAGGTGTTTTCGAAGTACTTTCCACAAGTGGCGATACGCATCTTGGTGGCGATGATTTCGATAACAGAATTGTTGAACACATCGTTAGTGAGTTCAAAAAGGAAGAAGGCATTGATCTTTCAGCTGATAAGTCTGCATTGCAGCGCTTGAAAGATGCCGCAGAAAAAGCTAAAATAGAGCTTTCAGGTGTTGGAACTACCAATGTAAACCTTCCGTTTGTTACTGCAGATGCCAATGGTCAGCCGAAACACGTTGACCTTGATATCACAAGGGCACAGTTTGAGAAATTGACTGCAGATCTTATTGACAAGACCATTGCTTCAATGAAACAGGCACTTAGTGATGCTAAGTTAACTCCTGCTGACATTGAGAAAATGCTTCTGATAGGTGGTTCCACAAGAATGCCTATTGTTCTTAAGACCGTGAAAGAAGTAGTCGGAAAAGATCCTTACAAGAACATCAATCCGGATGAAGCTGTAGCCGTTGGTGCTTCAATTCAGGGAGGCGTTCTCGGTGGAGAAGTCCATGATGTATTGCTTCTGGATGTAACCCCATTGACTCTCGGTATTGAGACTATGGGAGGCGTTGCAACTCCTTTGATTGAGAGAAACACCACAATTCCTACGAAGAAGAGTCAGATATTCTCCACTGCGGCTGATAGCCAGACTTCTGTGGAAATTCATATTCTTCAGGGTGAGCGTGGTATTGCAACTGCAAACAAGACTCTTGGTCGTTTTATTCTAGACGGAATCCCCCCTGCACCACGTGGAATGCCACAGGTTGAAGTTACCTTCGATATCGATTCCAATGGTATCCTTCATGTAAATGCAAAGGATCTTGGAACCAGCAAAGAGCAGTCCATTACTATCCAGAAACCCGGCGGTCTTTCTGATGACGAGATTGATCAGATGGTCAAGGATGCGGAAGTACATGCTGAGGAAGACAAAGCTAAGAAAGATGAAGTTGAAGTGCGCAACACCGCGGAATCCCTCATCAGCTCCGGCGAGAAAGTTCTCAAGGAAGCAGGCGATGTCGCTACCGATGAGCAGAAAGCTGCTATTGAATCTAATTCTGCTGAACTCAAGACTGCCCTTGAAGGTTCCGATCTGGAAGACATAAAGACCAAGACCGAAGCTCTTCAGGAAGCATTGTATGCAGTTTCAGCTGCTATGTATGAGAAAGCACAGAAAGAAGCTGAAGCAGCAGCACAGGCAGGCGAATCTCCAGAAGCCGGTTCTGCCGGTGAAGAGGGTGCAGCTTCCGATGAGACTGTAGTTGATGCAGACTTTGAAGAAGTAGACGAAGAGAAATAATTATTTGACAGGGATCTTTTTATCCCTGTAATTCCTTATTTTTATCCCTGTTTGAGGTAAATCTCCATGTCTACGCAAAGGGACTATTATGAAATTCTTGGTGTTTCAAAAGACGCTTCGGAATCCGAGATCAAAAAAGCTTATCGAAAGCTTGCAATGACGCATCATCCTGATAAGAGTAAAGAGCCTGATGCCGAAGAGAAATTCAAGGAAATCTCTGAAGCTTATGCTGTTCTTTCTGATGCAGAGAAAAAGGCTCAATATGATCAGTTTGGTCATGCAGGAATTGACAGCCGCTATTCCACTGAAGATATTTTCAGGAATGCTGATTTCGGAGGATTTGAAGATATTCTGGAACACGTCTTTGGCGGAGGCTTCGGTGGAGGTTTTGGCGGTGGTCAGAGAAATGCACGCCGTGGTCCTTCCAGAGGTTCAGACCTTCGTTACGATCTTGAAATAACTCTTGAACAGGCGGCTTTCGGGGACAGCGTTCCAATTAAGGTTCCTCGTGCTAAGAACTGTGAAAAATGTAAAGGATCCGGGGCAAAAGAAGGCACATCTCCTGCTACTTGTTCTAAATGTGGCGGAAGCGGACAGATGACTCATGCCAGGAATACGCCATTTGGGCGTTTCATGACAACTACCACTTGTAATCAGTGCCATGGTGCGGGAAAAGTCATTAAATCCCCATGTCCTAATTGTAATGGTTCCGGGAAAGTCCGGAAAACCAAGAAGATTGCAGTCAAAATCCCAAAAGGTACTGATACCGGCTTGAGGCTTAAGGTCACAGGCGAAGGTGAAGATGGTTCTCCAGGTGCTCCTTCAGGGGATCTTTATGTTGTATTGTATGTGCAACATCACGATATGTTTGAGAGGGTTGGAGACGATATTGTCTCGGAACAGCCTATTACATTTGGACAGGCTGCACTGGGTGGAAGCGTAAAGGTTCCAACACTTCATGGTGAAGTTAAGATGAACATTAAAGCTGGTACCCAAACACATTCCATTCTGAGGTTGAAAGGCAAAGGTATGCCACATTTACACGGTCATGGTCAGGGTGATCAGCTCGTGAAAGTTGTTGTGGAAACCCCTGCAAAGCTGACAAAAGAGCAGAAAAAAGCCCTTGCAGAATTTGATAAATTAAGTGGTGGAAATGCTGGTAACAACAATGGTGGAAGTGTTTTTGATAAGGTAAAGGATGCATTTGGTTCCCTTTTGCCTTCTGAAGATTCTTCAAAAACAAACCCTCGGGCAGAATAATCGACTTTCTGCCTTTTCTTTTCTACAGTAACCTTTAACAATAGTGTTTGTATTATCCTCGTCAATCCAAAATTGGATTGAGGAATTTTTATGAAAATCATTATCATCGGTGCAGGCGAGGTTGGTTATCATATCGCTAAGTCACTGTACCAGAATAACGATATAATTGTCATTGACAAGGACGAAGATGCCTGCCCCAGGGTTGATGAATTGGACGTGCAGGTCATACGTGGTAATGGTGCAAACGCCGCGATTCTTGGGAAAATTCTCCCGGATACTAATCTCCTTGTAGCTGTTACAGGTTCGGATGAAGTTAACATAGTATCATGCATGGCTTCCAAACTAATCATGCAATCCGAGCCTAATTTTAAGACAATGGCAAGAGTCAGTAATCCTGATTATATTGACAGCCCGGTAGCAAAACGAACTCAGTTGGGCATTGATGTCATGGTTTGTCCGGAACTATCCCTTGCATCGGAAGTTGCAGATATTCTCTCTATTCCTGAGGCAATTGATACGGAATCGTTTGCTGGCGGAAAAGTCCTGATGATGGAGTTTGTTGTGAAAAAAGACAATGAACTTGTTCGTAAAAAAGTCAAAGATCTTAATCTTCCCGGAAGTTGCATTGTAAGTGCTTTGTTCCGTGAATCGGAATTGATTATCCCTCGTGGTGATGACGTAATCAGGGCATCAGATCACATGGTTATCATGGGAAAATCCAAATCCATGGTGGAAATTCCTGCACTATTTGGTGAAATTGGACGGAAGCAAAGTCGTATCATGATTATTGGCGGTGGAGTAGTTGGATTCTACCTCGCAAAACTTCTGGAACACACCCGGTTAAAGATCAAACTTATAGAGCATGACAGAGAGCGCTCTGAATTTATTGCAGAGGAACTTCCGAATGTCCTTGTTTTGAGGGGTGATGGAACTGATCTAAACCTCCTCAAGGAGGAAGGTATTGGGGAAATGGATGTTGTTATCTCCGTTACTGATAGCGATGAGAAAAATTTACTTTGTGCCCTTCTCGCAAAACAACTGGGTGCCAAAAAAGTAATTGTGCGAGCGGATCACTACGATTATGTTCCTCTTTTTGAAATGGTGGGTGTTGACAGGGCTGCAAGTCCAAGGGAAGCCACTGTAAACGAAGTTCTTAAACTGACCATGGGCACTGGAATTGAGGCACTCACTACGCTCGAAGGTGAGAAAGTTGAAATTATTGAGTATACCACTTCTACAAAATCGAAGATTGTGGGAGATCCTCTCAAAGATGTCCAGTTTCCGCGTGGTGCCATTGTGAGTATGGTTGTAAAAGGTGATGAAACTCATATCCCTCGCGGTGATTATATAATTGAAGCAGGGGACCATGTATTGATATTCTCTCTTCCTTCTGCACTCCGTGAAGTTGAGAAACTTTTCAAATGATGTGATAGGCTTGAGGTATAAGGTAGTTCTTGGTGTGTTGGGTTCCCTTCTCTGGATGTTGGGGGCCTTCATGTCCATTCCGCTATTCGTATCATTTTATTATCATGAATCCCTGAGCACTTTTGCTATTCCTCTTTTAATAACAATACTCGTTGCTTCCGTTCTTACTATCTTTTTAGAAAGAGAAGATGACGAATGGGATTTACGTGAAGGCTTTTTAATTGTTGCTTTTGGATGGCTCTTCGCGGCAGCATTTGGAGCACTTCCATATCTTTTTGAAGGTCTGTCTCCGTTGAACGCTTTATTTGAATCCATGTCCGGTTTTACAACCACAGGAGCTACAGTTTTTACCGATATTGAAAGCCATAGTAAAGGCTTACTGTTCTGGCGAAGCATGACCCAATGGCTTGGAGGGATGGGGATTATCATGCTTTTCATTGCTATACTTCCAAAACTCGGAATTGCGGGAAGGCAGCTTTTTCGTGCCGAAGCTCCGGGCCCAAAGGAAGATCAGCTAAAACCCAGAATCCGGGAAACCGCAAAGATTCTGTGGATGGTTTATGTTGTAATGTCCCTGATGGAAATTGCTTTTCTTACTGTTGCAGGTTTGGATCCCTATAATGCTATAACTCACACATTCACTACAATGGCGTGTGGGGGCTTCTCGCCAAATGGTGACAGCATAGCAGCATTTGGTAATCCTGTTATTGAAGGTATTATTGTCATTTTCATGTTTTTTGCAGGGGCAAACTTCGCTCTTCATTATAAATCTCTTTATGCTGATCGAAAGAGTCTGTTAAAAGATCAAGAATTCAGGTTTTATTTCTTTTTAGTTGTCTCAGCATCACTAGTTTTGTCATATATACTGTTCTCCGAAGGAATATATTCAATTTCAGATTCATTCCGATATGGTGTTTTTCAAGTAGTTTCCATACTGACAACTACTGGTTATGCTACTGTGGATTTTAACCAGTGGTCTGATTCTGCTAGAATTGTGCTTTTTTCCCTGATGTTCATCGGAGGGTGCGCAGGCTCAACCGCAGGTGGTGTGAAGGTTGTTCGATTCCTTCTTTTGTTCAAATATGCACAAAAAGAGCTTTTTAAGGTAATTAATCCAAAAGCTGTAAAACCAGTTCGTTTTAATAATAGAATTGTTCCTGACGATGTTATGCAGGCGACCATTTCTTTTATGATATTCTTTTTCCTGATATTCTTTGTAAGCTCAATTCTCCTTTCCCTTATGGGATTGGATTTTGTAACTTCAATGAGCGCATCTATTGCAACGCTGGGCAACATCGGGCCGGGATTTGCACTTCTGGGTCCAATGCAAAACTTTGACATAGTCCCGGCATTTGGGAAAATAATATTGATTGCCAATATGTGGATAGGAAGACTTGAGGTTTTCACAGTGCTTGTGATCTTCACACCGGCTTTTTGGAATAAATAAGGAAAAGAAGAAGAAAAAGGGAAAGAAGAATTATTAGGCATCCTTCTTTGCTTCTTTAACAAGTCCGCGAAGACTCCATAGCAATTTTTTATTTGATTTGAAAAGAGCACCAAGAAGGTCTCGAATTGTCATTTTGTGGATAGCAATTCCTTCGACTGAATGGGCAAGTGAATTGAGTTCCTCATCACTGAAGTTGATAAATGTGTCTTTAACTTTCAGGGTGTAGCTGATATCTTCTCCAATGGTTGCACGCCAGCGATCTTCATATTCCTGCAAACTATTTGTGGAACAATCGCCTTTTTTGATAGCTTTAACTGCAACATCAGCAGCAATCTTGCCTGCATCCATGGCATTAATAATTCCGCCGCCAGTTATCGGATCAGATTGTCTTGCAGCATCACCGACCAGCATCAGGCCGTTTGCAATTGTTCTTTCGATGGGCCCAATGACCGGAACTCCACCATAAACCATCTCAATTATCTGGCTATTCGGGAAATGCTTTTCCTTGAACTCATTAAGGTAATCGATAGGTTTTTTCTTGCCGGAGCGGCTTCCAAGAATGCCTACGCCAAGATTGGCTGTACCATTGCCTTTAGGGAATGCCCATACATATCCTGCTGGAGCTATCTCTTTTCCTAAGTAAAAATGACAGAAATTCGGATCGATGTCTATATTTGTGACAAGATATTGTACGCATGTTTCTATGTCTGCAGGTTTGCAGGATGTATCAATTCCACCCCATCTGCCGATCTTGGATTCTATTCCATCTGCGCCAATAACGATTTTACATCTGATGTCTTGTTCTTCGCCAAGATGCATTACACGGACACCACAAACAGTGTCATTCTCAATGATCAGGCCAGTAGCCCTGGTTTTGACCATCACTTTGGCACCAGCCATTGCGCTGGCATCTACAAGTGCTCGATCAAACACCTTTCTTTCAAGTACGTATCCAACTTCTCCGCCAGACATCTCCTCATTCATTTCCACCATTGTCATGTCTGGTGAAAATATGCGGGATCCAGTGACATCTGCACAAATCCAGCGAGGATCAGGTTCAACGTGATTCTTAAGGGTGATTTTTGCGACACCTTCTGCACAACGAACAGGATCTCCAATTTCTTGCCTCTTTTCAATGAGGAGGATGTCTAATCCCATCTCTGCAGCATACTTTGCAGTCATTGATCCGCCCGGACCGGCACCCACAATAACCATGTCATAATTGTCTTTCAACGTTTCACCTCAATAGCACCAACCGGACAGATCTTTGCACATGCACCACAACTGGTGCAGCAACTATCTACTTCTATCCATGTCTCTACGAGTTCGAGTGATCCTGAAGGGCATACCCCAACACATGCACCACAATAGCCGCATTTATACCGATTTACGCTAATGCTCATCCAATCACCAAATCCAATCTCCAAAAGTGAGGTGTAACTAAAGGTTAATGTATTTCACAGTCATATATATTTTTTTGGCACTGCTTCCACAGACGCCAAAAAGTCAGTCTCTTTGCCCTCTTATGTATTAAGGATTTATAAAATATTGCCTCAGATCTTCTTCAGATATCATGAAACCTATAATCGTTTATGTTACAGTCACTGACATGTCTGAAGGTCAGGAAATTGCAAAAAACCTTGTGGACCATCATATTGTTGCATGTGTTAATATGTATCCAATACAATCGGTTTTTGTCTGGGATGGCGAAACATCATCGGAATCGGAAGTTGTAATGTTTATCAAGACAACCGAAGATAAATTTGAAGAGGTAAGGGATGTAGTTCGCAGTCTTCATAGCTATGATTTACCCGCAATAGTTTATTGGGAAATTAATGGGGAAGAAAACTACCTTAACTGGATAAGGACATCTGTGAAGGCTGAAGAGGATGCGCTTTAACTCTCCCTTTTCCTCCTTCCTTTTTCCCGAAATTATTCACAGCATATTCCATTGCATAGCCTTCCCCATGTAATATCAATTCAACAATATCATGGGGCTCATCGATATCAGTGCTCGCTAGGAAGGAGTCATAGGTGCCAAGAGAAAGACCTTGTTTGGAAGCAATTTCACAATGATTTTCAAAACTGGAATTATAGTAGCATACCCTGAAGAGTTCTGGTTTTGCAATGTATAATATGTTAGTTCCGCCGCCCTTTCCCGGTACAATAACAACATCTTCATCACTTGAAATAATATCCCGGATGTGTTGTGATTTCACAAGAGGTAGGTCAGCCATTATGATTAAAACGGGTTCTTTCTGGCTTTCAAGATAATTATTGAGAGCTTCATTAAGGTCTGCTTCATCTTTGATTACAGACACTCCAAATTCATCTTGAATTTCTTTTGGAGAAGGGGTGAGGATATCAATAGATGTGATGCCAGCTCCTTTCAGGTTTTCGATGACATCTTTAAGCATGAGTTCGACAAATGTCTCCCTCTGCGCTTTTGTCATAACATTTGAAAGCCGGGATTTGGCATTTTCTTTTTTATAGGGAATAACAGCTCTCATTTCTCCTCACTCAGGCTTTCATAAAATGTATTTCTCTGGATCGGCTTCCTGCCAGCAGTGCTGATAATCCATTCAAGCTCCTCAACTGGCATACTTTCCCCGTTAGTACCTCCTGCGGATTTGGAAATTTTCTCTTCCATTAGTGTTCCACCAAGATCATTGGCACCGCAGTTAAGTGCAACCTGTGCCAGCTTCTTGCCAAGCTTTACCCAACTCGCTTGTATGTTCGGGATATGGGTATTCAGAAGGATTCTTGAAAGGGCATAGATCTGGAGATCTGCAATGCCTCCGGTGGCATATTGTCCATTTGCTATCATTTCCTCCCCTATGGGATTATTGTAAGGCATAAATGGCAGAGGGACAAACTCGGTAAATCCGCCGGTTGTTTGCTGTATGTCTCTGATTATAAGAATGTGATTAATGCGCTCTTCCCATGTTTCCACATGCCCGTACATCATTGTTGCAGTGGTGAGTATCCCCAGATTATGTGCATTGGTAATGACATCAATCCATTTCTGGGTTGAAAGCTTGGAAGGGCAGATGATTTTACGAACCCTATCTGAAAGAATTTCAGCAGCAGTTCCGGGCATGGTATCAAGGCCACTGCTTTTAAGTCGCTTTAAGGTATTTTCAACAGAGAGGCCATTACTTCTTGAAAGGTGATAGACTTCCATTGGGGAATATGCGTGTATGTGCATATCCGGGAAGTTGGCTTTGATGGAACTGATAATTTTTTGGTAAAAACTAATATCCGGGTTTTCGAGTAACCCACCCTGTATGCAAACTTCAGTTGCACCTATTTCTTTGGCTTCCCTTGCTTTATTCAGGATATCTTCGATTTCAAGGAAGTAATTTTCCTGATGCTTGAAAGCACAGAATCCGCAATCTCCGATACATTGATCGGTGAAATTGATATTGCGGTTGATAACATATGTAACTTTATCACCGACGGCATTTTTCCGTAACTCATCTGCAAAAGTGAACAACTCAAAAGGCGGCACCTCCAGCAGTTTCAGCGCATCCTCTTTGGTTGCAGTGCCGGACTTTGCTCTTTCAATTATGTCATGGGGGATAGTTATTTCCATTACTTTCCTTCCTTTTAAGCTTTATAGCCCTCATAATCAGAGAGGGAGTTTATGAGTTTTTCCAGTGTTTTCCCATACCACTCTTTCTTTATGAATTTTGGGTATATGGGTAACCTTTCCCGCAATGGTATGTCCTTTAGCATTTCCCTTAGTTTTTCCACATCCGGCCACTCAGCTTCAGGGTTAATCCAGTCTATGGTTGTGGGGGATATTCCGCCAAGATCTCCTGCTCCGTATTTTACAAGGCTATAAGGATCAATCAGGTTTGGTGCAATCTGTACTTCTACGTCAGAAGGCAAAATATCTCTTGCAAGCCGGACAGTTTCCATCATTTCTTTCTTTGTGGGAGGTGACATGCTTTCCATTTCAGTTCCCGGTTTTGGCATGAAGTTCTGGATAATTACTTCCTGTATGTGTCCGTATTCCTCATGGAGTTTTGCAATTGCTTTTAGGGAGTTACTCCTGTCTTCCTTTGTTTCTCCAATTCCCACAAGGATGCCGGTGGTAAACGGAATTTGCAGTTTTCCTGCATCTTCCATCATGCGTATTCGGATGTCCGGTTTTTTCCCCGGAGAATCGCGGTGTGCTTCCAAATTTGCTATGGTTTCCAGCATAAGTCCCATGCTGGCGTTTACGGGTTTGAGTATTTCCAGTTCTTCGTAAGAAAGAATTCCGGCATTTGTATGCGGCAGTATCCCGATTTCAATTGCCATTTCACAAAGGCGATAAACATAATCTATAGTAGATTTGTATCCAAATTCAGCAAGCATCTGCCGGTATTCGGGAACTTCTTCAGCATATTCCCCGAAAACAAAAAGTGCTTCTGTACATCCGGCATCTACTCCATTTTGCAAGATTTTCCGAACTTCATCCTCTGTCATCAGGCGTGCTTCAGGGTGGTTTGGATCCTTGCGGAATGTGCAATAGCCACATCTGTTCCTGCAAATATTCGTCACTGGGATGAAGACGTTACGAGCGAATGTAACATGCTTTTGGGAATACTCTGGCATGGATTGAAAATGAATTGATAGCTTTGGTACATAAGGTTAATGCAAGTGCATGGGAGAATTTTTATCATTCCTGATGTACACACTATTACTAGTGAGGTTTGCATGGTGCTTGAAGCGTGGATAGAAAACTGTCCCAAAAAGGGAGCAGATGTCCTGTATTCCGAGTGCAGAGATTGCAATGATTATGTGAAAGTTGATTGTATCTATATTGTCTGCGGCTACAAAGGTTATGCCAAACGCCGTTTTAAGTATCGGAAACTAAAGTAAATATTTGTGTTCACATGAAACGTATAATTCTCGCTTCAGGATCTCCCCGTCGGAAGGAATTGCTGTCACAATTAATCGGTGATTCTTTTGAAATAGTGGAATCTTCTTACGAAGAGTCCACAATAGCTGGAATGGAACCCGCTGAACTCATTCTTTATCATGCCATTCAGAAAGGACTCGATGTTGCCGGGAAACTATTTGAAGGTGTGGTGATTTCCGCAGACACGATGGTACTTTGTGATAGTGAGCTGCTCGGAAAACCGGATTCTGATTTAGCTGCACACCAAATACTGGGGCGAATTAGTGGGCAAAAAGTGCAGGTTATAACGGGACTTTTTTTGATTGATGTGGGTACTGGAAAAGAATTGAAAGATACAGTTTCAACTTTTGTTTCCATTAAACAATTATCAGGCGATGAGATTGCCAGTTACGTAAATTCTGGAGAACCTCTGGGAAAAGCAGGAGCATTTGCCATTCAGGGCAAAGGTGCCGCCATTGTTGAACGTATCGAAGGTGACTATTTCAATGTAGTCGGCTTACCTTTGTTCACCCTTTCCGGAATGCTGGAGCAAATTGGAATCAATGTTCTGGATTTGCATCATCTGGATTAACTTTCTGTTTTCGATTAATCCACTTGTCTCTGGTAATGTAGTATATTGCTCCAATGGATATGAATGTGGAAATCCAGTAAATCCATCCTCCGACAATCGGCAGGCTGCTGAAGATGAACAGGACAATTACTCCGACAATAATTGATGCATATGCACTACTTTCCGGTCGTACTCTCTTCAAAATCAACTCTCCAATCCACATTCCGAAAATAACGCGGGCTGAATAGAGGGTTAGTGCCAATATCAGAAGAACGGCTGATGCAAGCGGAATTCCAATGACTGTGATTAGTAGGAATAGTGATCCAAATATTGCTGCAATCACTGCAAGAAGTCCAATTCCTGCTTTCTGGAAGATTCTTTCAGGTAAGTCAGCAACCATTGTTTCCATTTTTTCGGGAAGAATTGAAACAAAGAATATGGCCGTTAGCAGGAGCATTACAAGGCGGAATAACCAGAGTCCGGCAGAGAATGCACCAAAACCTCTGTCGTTCCTATTTTGGGTAGCAAGTTCCATTGCTTCGCTATCTGTCTCACCGGCGACTGTGGCTTCGGGAAGCACATCCAGTTCATTTGTTTCAATTTCCAGTGTGCCGTTTATGTTTCCTCCAAGTAACAATTCATCAGCATTGCCGGAGACACTTCCTTCAACATCTCCATACAAAAACGCATTTCCACTGGAGAGGAATATATCTCCACTGACCGTTGCTGGGCTTGCAAGGAAAAAATTTCCTGTAGCAGCGACAACATCATCGCCGACGTCACCTGCAACCAGTACATTACCGGCAGCAACCCGAACATCGTCCTGAACATTGCCGTTAATAATTACAGTTCCTCCGGTGAGAATTACATCTCCGTAAACATCGCCATCAATGGTAATTTCCCCGCCAGCAGCAACAACATCTCCTTCGACATTGCCTATTACATTAACTTCCCCGCCTGCAAGATAAAGGTCATCGGTCGTGTTTTCAATTATATTCACACTACCGTCTGCTGAAAAAGAAGTAACTGCGCTTGCAGTTCCGATTAGCAGAAAGAATGCAACAATAAGTATGGTGAATTTTACGGATTTCATCATAACTCCCGAAAAAGAGAGGTAATTATGCTATTTAAAATAGCTGAGAGCTTAATTCAGAAGCTTCAAAGTGTTCATGACACCAAGGGCAAGATCTTCGATGATATTTGCATAAATAGATTTTTCATCTACAACAATGTTAAATTTATCAGTGTTTCATTATGATTTTAGGGGAAAGTAAGAAATTCAAAGGGAAAGGATGCGTTTGTTTTATCGATGTATTGGGTTTTTCCAATGATATTCTTGAAAATTGGCATAATTCTGAATCAAATCCCTTGGAGAAATTATTATCCATTAAAAGCAAGATGCCTATTTTCGATGAAGTGGGTGAAGGGGACGATGATGAAACAATTCGAAGATATGTCTGTAGGGTTAATACAGTATCAGACAGTGTAACAATATGTTTTGGTTTTGATGAAAAAATTACCATTGGAGATTTGGTTTTAGGGCTTCAGTCTGTTATTCGGAACATTGCTTATGTATGGTCAACTTTCATTCGTGAAGGTTATACAATAAGGGGGGCAATTGATTTCGGCGACATCTATTGGGATACTAATGAATTAATTGGACCAGCGTTCATTAATGCTTATAATCTTGAATCTGAAGTTGCTAAGAATTCAAGAGTCCTTGTTTCATCTGGCTTAAACCATGAACTTAAAACTTTGTTTAAAAATAATGATAATGTATTAACTGAACACTTGGTGGAACTATTTAGAAAAGATGTTGATGGGTACATAATCGTTGATCCAAATCTTATGCATTCAACTGAAGAAGAAAGATCATTGTTGGTACAACAACTAGTAACTATAAAGCATAGGGCTAAATCAGGCATCATCAGGGAAAAATATACTCCACTTATTAGTATGCTTAATGAAGGAACTCCTGAAAAATTGACACCCAAGGATTTTGGAAATTACTAACCACAAAAGCTGCTGAACCATACATAAGTGGCATGTATGGCGTAGCTTCCATTTTTTAATTTATGTGAGTAAAGGTTCATTGAAGAAGTTTCAAAGTATTCATGACTCCAAGGGCAATACCCTCAATTTCAATTCCACCTTCGCCTTTTGCACCGTCGCCGACAACATATAGGTTGCTTACAGGAGTCTTGTTTCCGGGATCAGATCCTGATGCAGATCTGTTCACAGGCCAGCCGTTATGGTACGATTGGACCAGTAAAACTTCGTAGTCTTTTCCTGCAAAGAGTTCTTCCAGATCCTTTAATCCCATGTCTATTTCTTCTTCGAGATTGTCCAGCCTGTCCCATGTTACGCACTGGTGTGCCATAACAAGATGTTTTCCGGGAGGTGCAAGTTCTGGGTCGATGTTAGTTACTTCATTAATACCATTCACACGGCGGCAGAATGGGGTAAGTAGGGCTCCACTATGTCCAATAAGAGGTTCATTCGCACCAAGGCAGATTTTGATTCCTGCGGAGGATTTGATATCTTCTGTGTTTTTAACGTATTCTGCATCAAGATCGCTATTTTTACAAAGATCGGCGGTTTGTGGATGGCCTATGTCGCTTATCACAAGGTCTGCAGTATATTCTTCTCCATCTGCAATAATGCCGGACGTAGATCCATCTTTCACCAGAATCTCCTCAACTTCTGATTTAAGGTGAATATTTCCTCCGTTTTCTTTGATGACATCTACAAGTGCATCTGATATTCCCTTGCACCCTCCGATTGGTACGCCGGTTCCACCGTATTTGTACAGATTTTTGACAATGGAAAATGCTTCTTCCACGGGTACGTCCTTGCTTCTCAGGCTAAGTGCCCATCCGCAAAACGAATCTGCAATTTTTCGAGCACTGTTCTCGTTCAGGTTACGGTCAATCCATTCTTCAAACGAAACTCCGGTAGGAGGGTTTTTTTTTGTAGACGCAAGAAGGAAAAACAATTTGATACGATGCCATAGTGAGAACTGGGTTCCAAACTGGTTGAAATTAATGTCTTTGTAACCGTTATTGTAATCGTTTTCCTTGCGTGTTATTGGAACTCGGATTACTGCCATTGGTTTGCATCGTATGATTTCAACGTCGGCACCAATATCCTTTAACAGGCTCGCAAGCGGGCCGCCAGGTCCATGCGGGACCATGTGAAGTGCGCCTGTAGATAGTTTAAAGCCCTTACAATCAATGTTGGTAAAACGCCCCCCGTGAATCGGAAGCCGTTCGAAAATATCAACTTCATGCCCATCTTTGGCCAGAGAAGCACCAGTTAAAAGTCCTCCCAATCCTGCTCCTATGATTGCGACTTTCATTCTTTGTCCTCAATAGCTTTCATTGGGCAGTATAGCATGCATATTTTACAATTTGTACAGGCATCTGTGATCAGGGCTTTTCCACCTACCATTTCAATTGCATTCTGGTTGCACACTGTGGTGCATTGTCCGCATCCAACGCATTCTTCAGTAACTTTCACTTAGGTTCCCTCGTAATTTTGGAATTAAAGGCATATTTGTGCTCTTTAATGAAGCCATTATTGAACTTGAACAAATACTTTCCTTATTAATATTTATACCTACTTTCGTCCTGAAAATTAGTTTACAAATTCAATTCATAATGGACAATAATGACAATACTTTTATATGGCTACCTACACCATGTATTATGGTGATTTTGTGTCTACAAAAGATATAAACGTAGTCTCCCGCCAAAACGGTGAGGTTATTTCAAAAAAAATAAGAGCATCTCCTTACGAATTTACTATCGCAACCCGTGCCAAATGGGAGCTGATGATCTCTGATGAGGATGTTGAGATCCGGGCAGGTGAATACCGGAAGATCAAAGTAAAAGAGGTAACTCTTGATCCGGACACTCTTGCTATTCCCTGTGCTTTCACATACCATGCTGTAGCTTCTGTTCTTAAGATCGCTTCAAAAGAAGGGAATTGCCTTGTCGAAAAGGAGCGAAATATCAGGTTTGCCTATATTTTCGGTCAGGAAACAGGGAAAGTCCGTGAAGGTGATTTGCTGGGTGTGCTCAATATTTTCCCAATTATGTTCACCAGAGAAGCCAGTATGCCTGTTGTAGTCAAATAAGGTGGGATGCTGATTGGAGACATGTGTTATCTGTGGAGAACTACAGGATTACAAGCTTTATGAAGGCTATAATATCTGTACCACATGTGTGGATGTTATTGAAGATGTGATGAGTGAATATTTCCTTCGTACAATATGTGATACGCCAAAACCAAAGGCACATGAAGCATATTTCAAGTATCTGAACAGTACTTCCAAGTACATTTCCGATTACAAGAAGATCACCATTGGTTCTAAAAAACATGCCCGGGATATTTCGGAAAGGGCGACCGATGAACTTGAACGCACGGAGGCTCCAGCGAAAAAGCGTTATTTTGAACGTATGCAGTTGATCCTTCAATGGCTGGAAGAGAATCAGGCATTCTATCATTATTATTTCAAGAACTACTATGTTTGCCCATCCTGCGGTTATTCCATTTTCGACCGATGTTCAAAGGAAATACTAGGTGATTGGCTACTGATTTCCTGCTCGGAATGCGGTACGGAGATTAAGAAATATTATTCTCCAAAAACTATCTGACCTGCTGAGTGGGTCTTACGGGGAAAGAAGTATCCCCACTTTTTTAATTTCTATCTGGTAATTGAGCACTGCGAAATTTTTATATCTTATAGAATCTGCCTAAACATTCACTATTTTTGTATTATCGACCTGATCAAAATCCTGTATTTACAGTGTTTTCTCCATTTAAATCAAGTATCTATTTACGCTTGTGGAAGAGCAGGAAAACAATATGTTTTTATGTAATGATTCAATAGAAGGTTCAGATTCAGATCTAGTCGGTATTATCTAAACTGGCTAAACAAATCTGGAATGTAGCTACTGTCTATGGAATTCATAGAGTTATAATCAGGTGATTGGCTTGTCAGGAATTATTGAGACCAATATTATCAACAGTTATATCCCGGTTGCTGTATTCCTCATTGTATCACTTCTGATGCCCCCGATGACGATGTTACTCGTCAAACTGCTTAGTCCTAGAAGCAGGGGAGCAGAGAAGTATTCTATCTATGAATCCGGTTCGACTCCTACGGGGCCTGCCCGGATCCAGTTCAATGTGGAATATTATCTGTATGCTATTGCGTTTGTCCTTTTTGATATTGAGATTCTTTTCCTTTATCCATGGGCAATGGTATACAACGGTGACACCGGAGTTAGTACAACATTAGCAGTTATTGAGATACTGATTTTCATCTTTGTTCTGCTATTCGGGTATGTGTTTCTGTGGAAGAAGGGGGCCCTTAAATGGATCCAGTAACCGAAGATACACAAGCTACTGAGAAAGAAGTGATGTTAAACGTAAACACGGAAGAAATTCCCGGTGTTGTCACTACAACTTCTCAGGAAATTACAAGCTTCCTTAAAAAAACCAAAATACAGGATGTCATTAACTGGGGACGTAAAAACTCTCTCTGGTTTATGGCTCAGGCTATGGGTTGCTGTGGTGTGGAAATCATTGTAGCTGGTATGGCTCCTATGGATACCGATCGTTTTGGTATCATTCCCAGGAACTCGCCAAGGCAAGCAGATGTCATGATCATCAGTGGTTATGTAACTAAAAAGTACCTGCCTGCCCTCCAAAAACTGTGGGATCAGATGCCTTCCCCCAAGTGGGTAATCTGCATGGGTGATTGCTCAATAAGCGGTGGTCCTTTCTATGAGTCTTACAGCACAGCACAGAACATAGACAAGATTTTCCCCGTCGATGTTTACATTCCGGGCTGTCCCCCAAAACCCGAAGCATTGATACAGGGTTTTGTTGAGCTCCAGAAAAAGATTACAGCTAAGGAAGACAAGGGCACGGAGTACGACAGGTGATTTCAATGGATGCTGAAAAAATTATCGAATCACTGAATGCTAAATTTCCTGATGCTATATCAGAAACAAAAGTCGAATCTGATATTCGCATTTCTGCTTATTCTGAGGCAGAGCAGATTGTTGAAGTCTGCGAATACCTCAAGGAAGAACTCCAGTTTGGTCATCTTTGTGCAGAAACTGCCACTGACCAGATCCAGAAGAACGAAATTGAGATTGTTTATCTCATTGGTTCCTACGATCATCCGGTAGTACTAACCCTTAAGGCAAAATTGTCAAGGGAATCTCCGGAAATTGAGTCAGTCGTTCCTCTTTACTGGAATGCCAACTGGTATGAACGAGAAACTTATGAGCTGTTCGGTGTGCAATACAAGAACCACCCGGATTTGAGAAACCTTGTCCTTCCGGATGAATTGCTTGGAGACTGGCCACTTCGCAAGGATTACGAAGGTTTCCCGAATACGACTGCTAAAAATCTGGTGTGAGTGATTATTATGGATACTAATGTTGCTCCTAATGAGATGATTATCCACATGGGCCCTCATCATGTCGCACAGCCCGGACCTTTCAGGCTTAATGTAAAGCTTAAAGGCGAGACTGTGATGGACTCTGAGGTCGAGTTGGGTTTCATCCACAAAGGAATTGAAAAAATACTGGAAAATAAGACCTATCTTCAAGGTATTCCAATAGTTGACAGGGCATGTTATCTGGCTGCTCTTACTAACGAAGAAGCATATGTAGGCTGCGTTGAGAGGCTTGCTGGAATTGAGCCAACCGAAAGGTCACAGTATATCAGAGTTATCGTTGAAGAACTTTCAAGGATCCAGAGTCATCTTCTCGGGTATGCAGAATATGGTTCTTTCCTCGGTTTTGTTTCAATGTTCATGTACCCTATCGGCGTAAGGGAAGGAGTACTTGGCTTGCTTGAGATGACTACCGGTGCTCGCATCACCCACACTTTCCTGAGATTTGGTGGTGTACGTAATGATCTTCCTGAAGGTTTCAGGGAAAAGATCAAGCCTGTTTTTGCAGACGTTGAAAAAGGTCTTCAGGAATGGGAGGCCCAGATGGAAACCGATTTCATTTACAAGAAACGTGCTGTAGGTATCGGCGTCCTGACCGCAGATGTTGCCAAAGATCTTGGTGTATCAGGTCCACCACTCCGTGCAACCGGAGTTCCTTTCGATATAAGGAAGGACGAACCATATCTCGTGTACGATGATCTTGATTTCAAGGTATGCACGGAAACTGCAGGCGACATATTTGCACGTATTGTCGTACGTTTTGCTGAGGTTCGTGAAAGCATGCATATTATAGAACAAGCACTCGATCAGATGCCATCAGGACCTTTGTTCAACGAAGAACTGCCTTATGGCAAGAGAACCCCAATTATGCGTATTCCTCCGGGTGAGGTATTCTACAGGGTAGAAGATCCTAGGGGAGAAATGGGATTCTACATGGTTTCCGATGGTACTGATAAACCATACCGTGTAAAAATAAGAGGTCCTGTTTACCCAACAATGCAGGCACTACCTCCACTTATTAAGGGTACGCAGCTTGCTGATGTAGTAGCTATTGCAGGAAGTATGGACGCATGTGTCAGCGAGGCGGACAGGTGAGATCATGATAGATGCAAATCTAATTCCGTGGCTTAGGGGAATTGTCGGTCTTGCAATGATTGGCGGTCTCTTCGGAGCCGGTATGGCTGCTATCTGGATCGAGCGTAAACTCGCCGGTGATATTCAGGAACGATGCGGTCCTAACAGGGTCGGTCCAATGGGTATCTTCCAGTTGATTGCAGATGCTATCAAATTGTTTACGAAAGAAGATATCATTCCTAAAAAAGTAGACAAACTGCTCTATGTATGTGCCCCGATTATCATCATGGGTTCTATTTTCCTGATGCTCGTGGCAATCCCAATAGGTGCAGTTTACATAAACGGTGTTGAGTACGCTCTTGTAGTCACTGAGATGGATATCAGTGTTCTCTACATTGAAGCTGTATCCGCAATTACCGTTATCGGTACCTTCGTATTGGGATACGGACAAAACAATAAGTACGCAATGATGGGTACTTTCCGTAACTTTGCAAGGATGATTGGATATGAACTTCCTCTTGGTATCACTATTGTGAGTGTTGCTATAATGGCAAACTCTCTTGATATTGTAGAAATTGTGAATGCACAGAACCCGATTTGGTTCGCTGTACTCCAACCACTTGGTTTCGTAATTTTCTTCATAGCAATGATAGCTGATATGGGACGTAACCCATTCGATCAGAATGAAGCTGAAGAAGAACTACAGGCAGGTGTGTTTACAGAGTACAGTGGAATGAGATTCGGTCTGGCTTTCTTCTCAGAATACTTCCACATGATTCTTGGTTCCTTCCTTATTGCATTGCTTTTCCTTGGAGGCTGGAACTTGCCGGGATTCATAACCAACAACATTGTTCTTGGTTTAATTTTGCCAACAATGTTCCTTGTTGCCAAGGCAACAATTGTGTTGATGTTTATCGTTCTGCTGAGATGGTCTCTGCCAAGGTTCAGGATTGATCAGGTTGTTGAACTGAGCTGGAAAAGACTTCTGCCACTATCCTTGTTGAACCTTGGATGGGCAATGGCACTTGGAATATATCTGGGAGTGTGAAAAGATGGTTCTTCAAAACATAAAACAGGCTTTAAAGAACATCCGAAAGCCCCCTATAACCAGAATGTATCCGGAAGAGCGTCCCATAACTCCTGAAGCGTTTAGAGGATTGCAGAAACTGGATAAAAGCAAGTGCATAGGATGTGGAATCTGTGCTAACACCTGTCCAAACAATACCATCAGGATTGTAAGGGCAAGGGTAAGTCCAGATAGTGAGAAGACAAGATGGTTCCCTGAAATCGATATAGGTCACTGTCTTTTCTGTGGTCTATGTATTGATCAGTGTCCTCAGGATGCTTTATCAAGCACAGGCGTTTTCACAACAGGTGTAGTAAAATGGACTCACGAAGAGCTTCTTTACACACCGGAGATGCTGGCCAGGGAAGTACCAGTCGGAGAGGAGGATGAATAATGATTGGAATAGGTGAAGGACTGGTCTTTGCTATAATGGCAGTCGTACTCATATTTTTCTCCCTTGCAAGTGTTTTGTCAAGGGATATTGTAAGAGCCGCACTTGCATTGATATTTGCAATGTTCACAGTAGCCGGAATATTCGTCACTCTGAATGCCCAGTTTTTGGGTGTTGTGCAAGTTCTGGTTTACGTAGGTGCAGTCGGCGTACTGATACTCTTTGCAGTAATGCTTACAAAGAAAACTCTGGGACGTGGTGAATGATGACAGATGATAAAATTACTATCTGGGAATCATTTATGGCAGAATTGGCCGAGGATGATGCCGAAAAGCTGGGTAGCAAAGTTACTATCTGGGAATCATTTAAACACCAATTCAGCCCCAGGAAATACATTATACAACTTGCACATATGGAAGTTCCTTCCTGGCGGGCTATTGTAAAGGCATTTGCAAGAGCAAGCATTGCTCTATTGTTCCTGGCAGTCGTTTTAGTATCGCTTTACGGCACTTCATGGTCAACAGTAGATGAACTGCCCCAGAATTTGGAAGATCCGAGTAATATCAAAGCCATTGGCACCCTTATATTCACCGATTTCGTAGCACCTTTTGAGATTCTGTCATTTGTGCTATTGGCTTCACTGATGGGTGCAATTTACATGGCGAAAGGAGAGGATAACCAATGATTCCTCTGAACTTTTATCTTGCATTATCTGCGATTATTTTCACCATAGGTCTCTATGGTTTCATTACGCAGAAAAACGGTATTCGCGTACTCATGTGTGTGGAACTCATGCTTAACTCTGCGAACATCAACCTTGTAGCATTTTCAAGCTACAATGATGATATGACCGGACAGGTTTTTGCTCTCTTTGCGATTGCATTGGCAGCAGCAGAAGCCGCTATAGGGTTTGCAATAATGATGGCCATTTACAAGATGCGGAATTCAATCAATCTTGACGAACTTAACTTGTTGAGGTGGTAACGATGCCTATTGGAGATTTTGCATTTCTTATCCCAGTTTTACCGGCACTCGCCTTTGTATTGACTTTCTTCTTCGGGAAAAAGTTACCACAAGGTGGTGCTCCGATACCCATCGCAGCAATTGCGGTTTCATTTATAATCTCTCTGATTATAACGATAAACCTGCTACAGAACCCTGAAGAGGTAATAATACAATCCTACCCTTGGTTCTCTGCTTTCAATTTGGGTATTTTGATAGATCCGCTTGCAGCGGTAATGCTCACAATGGTGTCTTTAGTCAGTCTTTTGATTCACATATATTCACTAGGCTATATGGCACATGACCCTGCAAAACCACGTTATTTTGCGGAAACAGCCTTGTTCACAGCTTCAATGTTGAGCCTTGTGCTATCTGACAACATCCTCCAGCTGTTTATAAGCTGGGAACTTGTTGGTTTGTGTTCATACCTGCTTATTGGTTTCTGGTACCAGAAGCCAAGTGCAGCGTCAGCAGCAAAGAAAGCATTCCTGACTACCAGAATTGGTGACGTTATGTTCCTTGCAGGTATTGTCCTGCTTACTACCGATCTTTTCAAGATGGTAAATGGCACTATTCCTGAGCAAGTCTATTTGTTACGCTTTGACGAAATTTTCTTACATATACCAGAGCTTTCCGCTTTGAATGCAACAGTCCTCGGGTTTGAAGTAAGTCACCTGACAATCATTACACTGTTGTTCTTTGGAGGCGCCGTTGGTAAATCCGGTCAGTTCCCACTTCATGTGTGGCTTCCGGATGCAATGGAAGGTCCGACAACAGTTTCGGCACTCATCCATGCAGCGACCATGGTTACTGCTGGTGTCTACCTTGTAGCACGTACTTTCCCGATGTTCATTGCAGCCCCGAACTCCCTTCTAGTAGTAGCTTTCCTGGGTGCTTTCACAGCCATCTTTGCGGCTACAATGGGTATTGTGATGAATGATATCAAGCGTGTGCTTGCTTATTCCACGATCAGTCAGCTTGGTTATATGATGCTCGGTCTTGGAATGGGTGCAGTCATAGGTGCGGAAGCAGTAGGTATTTCAATCTTCCACCTTGTCAGCCATGCTTTCTTCAAGGCACTCTTGTTCCTTTGTGCTGGTAGTGTAATCCATGCAGTGGGAACACATGATATGAGGGAACTTGGTGGTGTTGCCAAGGTGATGCCTATTACCGCTGCCACAATGATTGCAGCATCTCTTGCGTTGACTGGGTTCGGTATTCCAAAGACCATCATAGGTACAACAGGTTTCTTCAGCAAGGACCCAATAATTGAAGCTGCTTATCTCTTTGCAGCGGAAGGGGGTAGCTGGATTCCTTATATCTTTGCTATCGTGGCAGCTTTGCTCACATCCCTTTATATCTTCAGGTTGATCTTCATGACTTTTGCAGGTGAACCGCGTACTGATTATGGTGGTCATGAATCACCAGCATCAATGACTGTACCCTTGAGTATACTGGCTGTCTTTGCCCTCTTCTTTGGGGCAATCGCCTCAGGAACTTTCAAGGACTTCGTAAGCGAGACTTTTGTGAACAATTTCGTGCATATGGACATCAGTGCCCTTGCAGAGTTGGGTAATTACGAACTTGCTGCCGGACACGGTCATGAGCCACTTCTCATTTTGTGGATGCCTGTGATTGTTGCAGTAATTGGTTTGGTGATTGCATATTTCATATACTACAAGAAAGCTATAGACATGAGCAATATAGTGACACGCGACAACCCTGTGTATAAATTGCTATACAACAGGTACTACCAGAATGAAATCTTCACCGAATTCATTGCTGTCAAGGTTGTCTATGAAGGCTTTGCAATGGCAAGTTATTACATAGACCGCGGATTTGACTGGATTATCCATATAATCAGCGCAATCATCTTTGAAGCCGGTGACACCCTCAGGAAGGTTCAGACAGGAGTTGTACGGCACTATGCTACGGCAGTGGTAGTAGGAGTAAGTCTTCTGCTAGTACTTGTCAAGCTTGTCACGGAGGTAATCTAATGTTGCCGTTATTGTCACTTTTAGTATTGATTCCCCTGATTTTCTCGGGAATCTCTTTCTTTACAAAGAATAGGGAACAGTCCCGTGTAGTGGCTCTTGCAGGTACACTTCTTACACTGGTCGTGACCCTCTACATATATTTCACATTTGACAGTAGTACGGCCGCAATACAGTTTGAAGAGCTGAGAAACTGGGTTCCATCCCTTGGTATTACGTACCATTTGGGTGTGGACGGTATTTCCATGCCCCTCATACTGCTCAATGCTATCGTTATACCACTACTCGTATTGTACACATGGAACGATGAAAGGGCTGCATCCAACCGTTTCTATGGACTTATTCTTGCCATGCAGGCAGCAGTTATAGGTGTGTTTATCTCACTGGATTTCTTTGTATTCTATATATTTTGGGAACTCACACTTGTCCCGCTTTTCTTCATGGTGAACATATGGGGAGGTCCAAACAAGCAGCATGCTTCAATAAAATTCTTTATTTACACACATGTTGCATCTCTTGTAATGTTACTTGGAATCTTCGGACTTTACTTCGGTGCATGGTTCCAGAATGGTTATCCCAGCATGGATATGCCATACCTTCTGAACCAGTTCCCGTTAATTGAGTCCGGACTGGTAAGGGACGGCATTTTCCTTGCTTTGTTGTTCGGTTTCCTTGTTAAGATGCCTTCAGTTCCGTTCCATTCCTGGTTACCAGATGCTTATGTTGAAGCTCCGGTTGCAGGAAGCGTGCTCTTCATCTTACTGAAGATTGCAGGTTACGGAATGTTCCGTATAATACTTCCAATACTTCCGGAAACATCCAACCCTGGATTTATGATTGGAATGCTCGGTCTTCTTGGTGGTGTCAGTATTCTTTACGGAGCACTGCTAGCACTTTCCCAGAAGGATCTCAAGAGGATGATTGCTTATTCCAGTATCAGTCATATGGGCTTTGTGACTCTGGGATGTGCAGGATTTGTCGCTTATTCCATATCTGGTGCAATGTTCCAACAGTTCTCTCATGGTTTGATCATGGCAATCATGTTCATGTCTGTCGGAGTAATCCAGAAGACCACCGGTACAAGAATTATTAACGAACTTGGTGGTCTTGCAACTAAGATGCCTAAATTGACTGTAATCATGATGCTTGCATTCATGGCATCCCTTGGTTTGCCTGGACTAACTGGATTTGTCGCTGAAGTCAACGTACTGGCTTTCAGTTATGCCAGTGTCCCAGCGTACGTAATCATTGCACTGGTTGCCATAGTCATCACTGCTGCCTACCATTTGTGGGCAATGCAGAGGGCTATGTTCGGTGTGTTTAATGAGAAACTTGGAGAAGTGAGTGATGTGACCATTTACAAGTTGGTTCCAATGGCAATCATTGCTCTCCTGATACTTTACTTCGGATTGAACCCCAATCCGGTGTTTGAGATGATGCTAACGAATGCGAATCAAATTGGCAGCCTTATGGCTGTTTTGGGGGTGTGATTGATGGCAGATATTATGTTAATCGCACCTGAAATGATCATAGGAATAACTGGATTGGTTGTGCTCATTGCAGGTCTTTTTATGGGTGCATCTTCCAAGAATGCACTGGGTTATTTGGCAACATTGGGCTGTATTGCGGCCCTTGCCTTGGTCCTTAGTAGCTTTGGTACTGAAGGTACCCTGCTTGCAGGTGCCCTGAGTATTGATGCCCTCTCCCAGTTTTTCAAACTGGTATTCCTTTCAGTGTCCCTGCTTGTGTGTATTGCATCTGTAAAATACACAGAAGGCAATGACAATGCTGAGATATTCTATACCCTCGTACTCTTCGGTACATTGGGTATGATGTTCGTAGCATCTGCAAATGATCTCATTACACTCTATGTTGCATTCGAACTCGCCAGTCTTTCAACCTATGCACTGGCAGGATTTGAAAAGAAGAATGCAAGATCCGTGGAAGCAGCAATGAAATACATCCTGATTGGTGCTCTTTCATCTGCTCTGCTGTTGCTTGGTATCTCCTTTGTTTACGGAGCTACTGCCACAACATCAATTCCCGGAATTGCAGCAAACATTGATGTATTACTCAACAACCCCATCGGAATTCTCGCTCTTGTTCTGCTGATTGCAGGGTTTGGTTTCAAGATTGCTCTTGTTCCATTCCACATGTGGGCACCTGACACATATCAGGGTGCACCTTCAGTTGTATCAGCATTGCTCGCAGCCGGTTCCAAGAAGATGGGTATCATAGCCGCTTTCAAAGTATTCATTGTAGCTTTGATAGCACTACAGGCTGATTGGAGAATAGCTTTTGCCGTTCTTGCGGTGATCACCATGTCCTATGGTAACATCGTAGCTTTGTCCCAGACAAGTGTCAAGCGTATGCTTGCATACTCTTCACTTGCACAGGCAGGATACATTTCCATGGCATTTGTGGTATTGACTCCAATGGCTTTGACTGGTGGTATCCTTTACACAATGGCACACGGTTTCATGAAAGGAGGTGCTTTCATAGCTGTAGGCGCTGTGGTGTACATGGTAATGCAAAGGAACAAGGATTCCGAAGTTCCAGATCACCTTGATAGTTTCAGGGGTCTTGGAAAGACAATGCCGATTACTGCATTCTGTATGATGGTATTCTTATTTTCACTTGCAGGTATTCCACCAACAGCAGGTTTCGTGAGCAAGTTTGTCCTCTTCTCTTCCACAATTGAATCAGGGCTTGTCTGGCTCGCAGTAATTGCTATCCTGAACAGTGCAATTTCATTGTACTACTATGCCAGGGTTGTCAAGTACATGTACTTCATGCCATCTGAAGAGGAAAGGTTCTCAGAACCTGTCCCTTATCTGGCAGCACTCATCATTGCTCTTGTAGGAGTGCTCGCAATTGGCCTCTGGCCAGAACCATTCATAAACATGGCTATGCAGGCAGCAGAGGTCCTGCTGCCACTCTAAGGAGGTATAAGATATGGCAGATTGTGATCTATGTGGAGTATCCATTCCAACCGTATGCCCTGTAAAAGTGTTCGAGCCAAGATTCGAAAACTCCTATCCAGAAGGCAAGTGGAAAGGACTCTGCGAACGTTGTCTGGATTCCGCAAAAAAAGTTTATGACGCACATTCCGAAGAAAAAGAGGAAGGTATCTGCATGTTGCCGGGAGATTCTTTCGGCACCTGTGATCTTTGTGGAAACGCTACCCAGTTGTATGGAGTAGATGTTGATGTTCCTTCCTTTACCAAGGTATATGAAAAGGAAACAAGGCACCTTTGCAGGAAATGTCTTGAAGGTTCCAACGACGCATACGGCAGAAAAGACGAGTGTTTCGGAGAACATCATTAATTTGATTTAAGGGGGAGTTTCCCCAACTCTTTTTTTTTATTAATTGAGTTCTTTTTCTGGATTATATTTTTCAAAACTTGTACTTATTCTGCTATCATCTAGCAATAATCAGCAGTGCTACAAGAATTGAAAACCGAACAATAATACTTATCCCGGTTGAAATAGTAACAATTTTGGAACCCAATTTAGGTCCGAAAAGAGCAACGTATCGGGGTAGTATTGTACGGACTGCAAATACTGGGAGCATGAACATACTTCCCAGCATCAGCACAATCATAGCCTGAAGATACGTAATACTTCCTTCCCCGATCATCGGTCCCAGCAGAGATACACCAAGAATTGGGCTTGCAACGTATGTTGTAAGTGGTATGATGCTCTCCGGTGGAATACCGAAAATCTCTGCCAATGGTAGGACACTAAATATTTCAAATGCGCCTCTTTCCCGAAGTGCAAAAACAAGAGTGGTCATTGCAAGGTATATGATTGCAATTTTTGTAAACAGCTTTTTCTCCCTTTGAAAAGTATTGTGGATAGCTTTTCTTAGTGGGGGCTTTTCTGTTTTCACATCTTCTACGGGTGTACATTTACCTTCTTCAAACCACAGTTTGCTTAGTATAATGACTACTGAAATCTTGACAATTGCCGTAAAGATAAAGACGCCAACATAAAATCCCCCGACTACGAATCCCAGTGCTGGTATAATAATTGGTATCTGGTATGTCAGGATTTCTCTGATGTATGCAGGGGTGCTGTTAAGCATTGCACAAAGCATTGTCTGTCGGTCATTTATGCAGCCGTTGTCTCTTACTTTGACAACCATGCTGTTTGCAGCAAATGTTGATCCAAGTGACACAACAAATGCGGAACCACATTCTTCGGGAAGGTTTGTGTGATTGATTAGGGGTCTTGTTAATCCAGTGAGCTTTTGCATCAATCCAAGCTCTATGAGTAATCCGGTACCGAAAAGGCCAAGGAATATCATGAACAGGATTGGGAGGGCGAAATCAAATACCCTCATAAAGAGCTCCAGCATGCTCCAATAGAGGTTAACACTGGTAGATTAATTTATTTGTTCCAGTTCGTGCCGAATATCCAAAAAAACCAAAAGTTTGATATGAGTAGCAACACATTTGTTTCTGGTGACTAAATGAAAAAGGAATTGGTAGATATCCTTGCATGTCCTGTTTGTAAAGGGGACCTTGTCCTTAACATACAAAAAGAGGATGACAATGAGGTCATGGAAGGTACACTCTACTGTGGGAAGTGCGATGAATATTATCCGATAAATGGCGGCATTCCCAATTTGTTACCTCCGGAAATAAGAGACTGAGGAGAATTAAAACTTGCAGCAGATCCATTTAAATCGTCTTGGTGTTAATTCCATTGAGTTTGAAACAGATGCTCTTGATATTCCCTTGTCTCCTGGCGGAGAGCACAGCTTTGAACTGGTAGTCATCAACTACGGTTCACCAACTCATGTTAACCTTTCAGTTGATAAGAATCTTGAAGAATATGTCACTTTTCTTGATGATAATCCCTATGTGACACATGAAGAATATGTGCCGGTGGTAGTTCGCATTCCTTATGATGGGAAAATGTTTAGCACGGGTAATGTTTTTGTCATGGTTGGCTACGGTTCCAAAAAAGACAGTTTTACAATTAACATAGGTGCGGAAAATCCTGATAAAATGAGGATGGGTATTGAGCCCCCAGAACCATCTCCTCTGACAGCAGCACCGGTGGTTTCTAGTTACAACACAGGCCAGCAACTTTCGGAAATAATGGGCAAGTCATTTCAGGCAGTGGATATGCGAAAGCTCTTGCTTCTGATGGCTGGAATCGTCTTTTTACTTGCAGCATACCTCTTAGTAGGCGCGATACCTTCAATTTTAGGGGAAAACGGTTTATCCTTTGGATTTTATCCGTCTGTATTCTTAGCTATAATTTTTACTGTTGCAGCGGTCTATTTATTTGTCAGGCTGCCTTTAATCAAAAAATGAAATGAGGTTATGGAATGAAATACATTATAGTTACTGGCGGTGTGATGAGCGGTTTGGGTAAAGGTATTACCACGGCATCCGTGGGGAGGAACCTCAAGAACCGTGGTCACAATGTAACCGCTATCAAGATTGATCCTTACATCAACATTGATGCAGGCACGATGAGCCCTTTCCAGCATGGGGAGGTCTATGTTCTGAAAGATGGTGGAGAATCTGATCTTGATCTTGGCAATTACGAGCGTTTTCTGGATACGGAACTTACAAGAGACCATAACCTCACCACCGGTAAAGTTTACCAGTCTGTGATTTCCAAGGAAAGGCTTGGTGAATACCTAGGTAAGACTGTACAGATAATTCCTCATGTTACCAACGAAATCAAGGATCGCATCAGGAAAGTTTCCGCTAAAAGTGGTGCTGATATCTGTTTAATTGAAGTCGGTGGTACAGTTGGTGATATTGAAAGTATGCCTTTCCTTGAAGCAGTGAGACAAATGCATCGGGAAGAGTCGGAAGAGGATATCGCATTTATTCATGTAACTCTTGTGCCACTGGATGCTCAAAAGGACCAGAAAACAAAGCCTACCCAACATTCAGTGAAAGCGCTGCGGCAATTGGGTCTTTTCCCTGATGTCATTGTGGCAAGATGCAAAGAAGCTTTGCTGGAAAAGACTCGCTCAAAAATCTCCCTTTTCTGTGATGTTCCCGTAGAAGCCGTAATCAGTGCACATGATTCAGATGACATTTATGAAGTGCCTATTCAAATGGAAAACCAGGGTCTTACCGAATACCTGATGTCAAAACTCAACCTCTCAACTTCTTCAATGGATGATTCCTGGGCAAAAATGGTTGATAGGATGCATAATGCAAAAACTGAAATCAAGGTTGCAATAGTGGGAAAATACACTCATCTTGAAGATTCATATATTAGCATCAGTGAAGCCCTCAAACATGCGGCGATTGAATGTGGCTGTTGTTTGAATGCAGATTGGGTGAATTCCGAAAAGTTTGACAAAGATCCCGATGCAATAAAAATGCTGGATGACTATGATGGTCTTCTCATACCCGGAGGCTTTGGTGAAAGAGGCGTTGAGGGTAAAATCCTTGCAATACGTTATGCACGGGAACACAATATCCCTTTCCTCGGTTTATGTCTTGGGATGCAGCTTTCGGTAGTGGAATTTGCTAGGAATGTTGTAGGACTTGATGGCGCAAACAGTACGGAGTTTGACGAAAATACTCCTTATCCTGTAATCGATATCCTGCCAGAGCAAAAAGATGTAACTGACATGGGTGCAACCATGCGCCTTGGGGACTACGAAGCCGTCCTGTGTGAAGGCTCTTTGGCAGAGCAGATATACGGTTCACAAAACATAATCGAAAGGCACAGGCATAGGTATGAGGTAAACCCCAATTTTGTTGAACGAATTGAAGCAAAAGGGATGGTTTTTTCTGGTAAGAACCTCAACCGTATGGAAATTGCAGAAATCCCTGAGCACCGTTTCTTCTTCGGATCACAGTTCCACCCGGAGTTCAAGTCAAGGCCGGGAAACCCGTCACCTCCATTTAAGGCATTTATGGAATCCATGCGTGAAGGAAAATAAT
>CAZHNA010000005.1:0-30536 GCA_964532775.1 uncultured Methanosarcinales archaeon | reverse complement strand
GTAATGGTTGCAGATCCATTGCATATATTTGATTGCTCACCTATTACAGACGGTGCTGCAGCAGTTGTGTTGGCTCCGGCCGATGTTGCTCATGAATATACTGATACTCCGATTTACGTGAAAGCAACTGCACAGGCAAGTGACACCCTCGCTTTGCATGATCGTCGTGATATAACTACTCTTGACGCTACCGTAGCTGCTTCCAAACGTGCTTATGAAATGGCAGGCGTAGGTCCAAAAGACATCGATTTAGTTGAAGTGCACGACTGCTTCACCATTGCGGAAATCTGTGCAATTGAGGATCTGGGGTTTGTCAAAAAAGGACAGGGCGGCAAATTCACGGAGGAGGGTCAGACTGTTATAGGTGGCACTATTCCGGTAAACACTTCAGGCGGTTTGAAAGCGTGTGGTCACCCGGTAGGCGCCACAGGTATCAAACAAGCTGCTGAAATCGTGACACAGTTGCGTGGTGAAGCTGGCAAGCGTCAGGTTGACGGTGCAGAAATAGGAATGGCTCACAATGTAGGCGGATCTGGTGCAACTGCACTGGTTCATATTCTTTCGAGGGATAGGTGAGAAAAATGTCAGTTCCACGATTTTGGAGGCAGCAGGTTCAGAGGTATAATCTCATTGGTACCCACTGCAAGAGCTGCAATAAATATTATTATCCGCCAAGGAACACCTGCCCGTTCTGTAGGAGGGATGGTGACATTGAGCCTTATAAATTCAAAGGCGACGGTGAAATTGTCTCCTATACAATAATTCACACCGCAGCAGAAGGGTTTGAACACCAGACTCCCTATGTGCTGGGAATTGTGAAACTGGATGAAGGTCCCAGACTCACTTCACAGATTGTGGCAGAAATCGATGAAGTGGATATAGGGACAAGGGTACGTCCGGTATTCCGCAAGTTAGGTGAAAGCGGAGAACGCGGCATGCTCTATTACGGAACAAAGTTTACTCCGGTCTGATCCTATGATCGAAGTAGAGGTCAAGGCGAGACTTTCTCTTGCGCATGCAAGACAAGTTTTGAAAGAATTAAAAGCGGAATTTGTGGAATCTGAGGAGCATTACGATATTTATTATAATGCTCCCCACCGCAATTTTGCTGAAACTGATGAAGCTCTTAGACTTCGATTGGTTAACGGGCGTTCGGTTATGACCTACAAGGGTGAAAAACTGGATGAACTAACCAAAAGCCGAGAAGAACTCCAGACCGATGTGGAATGGGATTCTACACAGGCAATTCTGGATCGGCTGGGTTTTACAAAAACATCAACAGTTGAAAAAGTTCGTGATGTCTATAAAGTCGGGAACATAACAGTTTGCCTCGATCAGGTAGATTCACTGGGCGAGTTTGTTGAATTCGAATTATTTACAGAAAAAAGCATTGAAGAAAGCCGTGACAGGCTTTTTGAACTTATGGAAAACTTCGGTCTTGGAATCGAAGACTCCATAAGAAAATCTTATCTTGAATTGGTGATGGGAGAATAACCCCCTCACAAGTTATCCTTTTTAAGTTGCTTTCAGTTACTTTATGCCTGAACCTGCATCTGCTTTTTTCTCCGGTTGGAGCAGAATTGCCCCGTCATCATCGTCAACAGCCAGCACCATTCCGTTAGATTCAACTCCACATAATTTAACAGGCTCAAGATTCACAAGAACAATTACCTGCTTACCTTTAACTTCTTCAGGGTCATGTGTTAGTGCAATTCCTGCAACTACCTGACGCAGGTTTTCTTCCCCTAGGTCAACTTCAAGACGAAGAAGTTTTTTGGATTTCTTAATTTTCTCGGCATTTACGATGGTGCCTACACGCAGGTCAATCTTTGAAAAATCATCATATGTAATCATTTCTTTCATTTCCTTAATTTCTTTTTTCTTCCCGGCTCCGCTTTCTTTTGCAATCGCTTCTTTCACTCTTCCGGACGCGATAGCTTCCATCTCTTCGGTTTTTTCGTCCTCAATTTTCTCAAAGAGAATGGATGGTTTGGTAAGGGCGGTTCCCCCTATTACAGGGATCAGACCTTCGGCATATCCTGTTGTATGAACGTCAGTTTCCATACCAATTTGTTTCCATGCATCTTCCATCTTCTCAGGTAGGATTGGTTCAAAAAGTAGGCAGAGTGCCTTTGCAATCTGGATACAGTTTGCAACAACTTCCCCGCAGGCGCCCTTATCTTCTTTGATAAGCTTCCACGGTTCGTTGGATTGGAAATATGTATTTCCGTATGAAGCCAGAGCCATTACGGTATCAGCATATTTCTTAAACTCATAGTTTTCCATCGCTTCATTGGAGGAAGCAATGGTTTTGGAAATTTCATCCAGTATTTCAGGTTTGATTTCTCCTTCAGGTATTTCCTTGAAATTCTTGAATGTAAAGTGTAGTGTCCTGTAAAGGAAATTTCCGAAAACACCTACTAATTCAGTGTTAATCTTGTCCTGGAAGACTTTCCATGAGAAATTCAATTCCTTTGTGTGGGAAGTGTAACTTGCAAGATAGTATCTAAGCAGATCTGGATGGAATCCGTGATCAAGATAATCTTCTCCAACCCAAACCACATATCCGCGGCTCTTGGAGAATGTCTTGTCTTCTATTTTCACCATGCCAGAAGCAACAACTGCCCATGGCTGGTTGTATCCTGCACATTTGAGCATTGCTGGCCAGAAAATGCAGTGGTGGTAAATGATATCTCCGCCAATGAAGTGGATGATGCGTCCATCGTCTTTCCAGAACTTCTCCCAACTCTCATTATTGGCTTCTGCCCATTCCTCGGTAAATGCAATGTATCCGATAGGGGCATCCACCCAGACATAGACTACAAGATCGTCATGTCCCGGGAATTTAACTCCCCATTCGAGGTTTCGGGTAATACACCAATCAGTAAGTTCCTTCTTGATCCATCCGAGTGCATAATTTCTTGCATTGGTGGTTCCGCCGAGGTTTTCCAGATGCTCAATAAGGAAGTCTTTGAATTCTGAGAGTTTGAAGAAAAAGTGCTCCTGTTTCCTGTATTCTGCAGGTCCATTGCACGTTGTGCAGGTGGGGGAGTCCAGTTCTCCGGGTTCGAGATGCTTTCCACATCCCTGATCACACTCATCGCCTCTTGCTTCCTTTCCACAGTGGGGGCATGTTCCTTTTACATACCTGTCTGGAAGAAATCTGTCACATGAAGGACAGTAGGCTATCTCGATAGTTTTCGTGTAAACATAATCGTTTTCGATTAACTTGTTTACAATATCAGTTGTACGTTTATGGTTTGTAGGGTCATCGGTAGTGCCAAAAGCATCGAATTGAACTCCAACTTTCTTAAACGTTTCATCAAAATGCTTGTGATAAATCTTTATCAGTTCGGTAGGGGTGGTTTTCAATTCTTCCGCATTGAAGACAATTGGAGTCCCATGAGTGTCAGAGCCGCAAACAAAGGTAACTTCCTGACCCATTTTTTTTAATGAGCGCACGTAAATATCTGCCGGGATATAGGTTCGCAGGTGCCCTATATGGGCCATCCCGTTTGCGTAGGGAAGCCCGCATGTTACAAGTACAGGTTTATCAGATGGAAATTGTGACATTTTGATACTCCGTCATGAATGATATGAGGTACAATGATGTTTCAATTGGATTGGAGGCAATTATAAAATACGTTTCGCTTGTTAAGCGTTTATTGGGTAACTTTTTAATGTCCGCCCTCGTATCTTTTGTTTGCACAAAAGGGGAGTTTGATGACTGATATTGATAATCCGGATGAAACATTTGATGAAGATCCGAAACCCACTCAGGAAGTGGATTCCGATTTGAATTCTTATGTTGAACCTGAAGACAATTCCGATGAATACTCGGAGAGCTACTCTGATATTTATACCGAAATCGAAGATGAAGTTCCTGAGGAAGAAGCTGATAGTAATTCAGACGAACTTTCTGCTGGAAAAGTTGATGAACCTGTTCCACCAGTCAAGGAAGCAGTATCAGAAACACTTTTGTATACTTCTCCCCCACCACAACCGCGTAAAAATGGTTGGGTAAAATATGTAGCAATTGTCGCTGTTTTATTTATAATAATATTTGCGAGTTTCGCGGCAATAGTTTATTCTTTTGACGGGGACATTTATTCTTCAGGTGACAAGGTAGCTGTAATTTATCTTCAGGGCACCATGGTAACCGGTAGCGTTCCTACAGGTTTTGGTTATGCAACATCTGAGGATGTTAGTGAAAGCATCCGTGAAGCTCTCGATGATGAAAGCGTCAAAGCGATAGTATTGCGTATCAACAGCGGTGGTGGATCTCCTGCAGCCGGTGAAGAAATCTATAATGAAATAAACCGGGCACGGGAGCAGGGAGTTCCAGTGGTTGCGTCCATGGGTGATGTAGGTGCCAGCGCGGCATACTATGCAGCTTCCTCTTCAGATGTTATTGTTGCAAATCCCAATACTATGACTGGGAGTATTGGTGTAATCTGGACTTTCACGAATAAGTCTGCTTACTATGAGGAAGAGGGAATTGAGTATTATATTGCCAAATCAGGCGATTTCAAGGATATGGGCGGTACCTGGAGAGGTCTTACCAATGAGGAAATGGAATATGCTGATGAGGTAATTAATGAATCTTATAACCTTTTTGTGGCCGATGTGGCGGAAGGTCGTAACATGAGTATCAGTGAAGTAAAGGAAATTGCAGATGGCAGGATTTACACCGGAACAAGTGCCAAGCGTATAGGTCTGGTTGATGAATTAGGCAGTCTTTATGATTCAATTGATATCGCAGCAGAACTTGGGGGAATTGAAGGTGAACCGGATATCTACTATGTAAACCAACCTTCCCTGACAAGCTTGCTTTTCGGCTCGGAAAAATCAACTTCAGAGGCGGTCAAAGGACTAGTAAGCTATTACGAAGAATCCCCATTTGGGGTTTTGAGATCATAACTTAAAGCTGAATTGATGGTTTTATAGTCCCTGTAACCATCAGAAATACTATAAAATCATCCAGCTTTCTATTTATTATGAAACCTGAGTTCATCAGGCAGATTCAACTTGATCTCGATAAAAAGATCGACACGGATTATCGCAATACTATACGTGATCACTTCAACATGGATGTTGAGGCCTTTTCTGGACGACGAGCTCAACGCTCTGCTTGGTGCTGATGGTGAAGAAGAATTTGCAATTTATGTTGCAACGGTGGGGAAAGTATGACAAAGGCTGAAAAAGATGCAGGTTCGGAAAAAGAAAAAGCACTGAAAGAACTAACCCAAATTCCGGGATTTGGTGTAAAGTCAGCTATCAATTTATGGGATTTGGGGATTCATTCAATTGCTGATCTTAGAGGTAGGGATCCAGAATTGCTTCATCTCGAGTTAATGGATCTGGCTGGCAAGCATGTTGACAGGTGTGTGTTGTACGGTTTCAGGGGAGCGGTCTATTACGCATCCTACAAGAACCATGATCCGGAGTTACTCAAGTGGTGGAACTGGTCTGATGCAAATCTGGAAAAAAGGAAGAAATAAATCTTACTTTTAGTTTTCAGTAAGTTCCAGTCCGAGATAATCCCTGATAACAACAAAAGCCATGCTTGGGGGGAATGCTCCCACCTCGGTGACTATGAGATCGATGTACTCCGAAGGTGTCACATCAAATGCAGGGTTGCTGACGGTTACATTCGGCATTTCTTCAAGGATTTCAGAATCAATGACTTCGTCGCTTGAACGGTCCTCAATTTCTATCATGTTCCCCATCACGGTTTTGGGATGGAACTTGAAAGTCTCGGCAGCAGAAATGAAATTCACACGGGCTTCCTTGGCAGCTAATGCAAGTTGGGATGTTCCAATTTTGTTAACAAGCGCACCATTTGCTGTAATGGAATCCGCTCCCACGATAACAACATCTACTTTTTTCATTGTCAAGCGTACAGCAGAATCGACGATAAGTGTTGTAGGAACGCCTGCGTCATTGAGTTCCCGAATTGTGATGAAGCCCTGCCTGCGTGGACGGGATTCAGTAGCGTAAACTTTGATGTTTTTACCCTGATTGTGGGCAGCTTTTATGATGGCAATGGCAGCATGGGAATTGCAATGTGTCATCACAACATCGCCGTCTTTCAGGCGTTTTGCCCCGATTTCAGCTATTTTGTCCAGTGCTTTCTCAGCTCTCTCGATAAAGCCGTTTGCATTGGCAATGATCTGCTCCCGTGCTTCCTCGATGTTTGATACATCATACCTGCCGGCAAGCTTCACTGCATTGGGAAGGGACACTGCTGTGGGTCGGGTTTCTACAAGGATTTCGGATGCTTCTGCAACCTTCGTTTCAAATTCCTCAAATGATGAAACCTGTAAATCTTTCACATAGTCCCTGAGAGCACCGGCGGCTGCAACAGCTATCCTGCCTGCTCCCCTGATCTCCATTGTGCGAATTTTATCTGCCGTGTCAAGTAATTGCTGCATGTAAGGGAATTTGGGTTTTGGGAATTTATAGGTATGTGTAGGCTCCAATAATCACTTTATTCACTGATGACCTTCCATTTTCACCGCAACAGCCCATGGTATTACCATTATAATTACGTAGGCCATCCAGACTGAAAGGTAAGAGAAGAACTCCCTTGATCCGAAGAAAAAGGCATACATAAGACCATCAAGCGCAATGTTCACGAGAAAGAGTGTAAATCCCAGTTTGTATCCTGCATAAACCCGATCTTCCATTTGTTTCAGGTAGTTTCTTGAAAAGTATATTGTCAGGATGGCATATGCTATTAGTAAGGGGAAACTGATTGCAGGAAATTGTGAGACAAATTGTATTTCTTCAAAAGTCATCAACTGCGGGGTCATGAAGACGATTGATCCCCAGCCGAACCCTATCATCCAGAGAAACAGGGCAAAACCCACTGCTTTTACCGGATTATATGTTTTGTAATCCATAAAATACACTCCCGTATGATAATTAGTTCTAAAACAGATAATTGTTTCTCGCAGTTCGGATTCAAAATCGAATTACCAATCTCTTATATTCAATCAGCCATAATTTGGAACCATGAAATCAATTTCCTCAATTAATCCCGCTACAGGTCAACCAAACAGGGAATATACTCCCCATTCAAAGGATGAAGTTGCCGAGAAAGTCCAAAAGTCGGGTTTAGCTTTTGAAGAGTGGAGTGGTCTTGATGTCTCCGATCGAGCCGATTACTTGAGGAATATATCATCCTTGCTACGCGAGAAAAAAGAGGAACTTGGACATCTCATAACAACGGAAATGGGGAAGCCTATCAAACAGGCAAGAGCGGAAATATCCAAATGTGCTGTTATTTTTGACTATTACGCGGACAATACGGAACGATTACTTGCATCTCGTGAAGAAGAAACGGATGCTGAGAAATCGACTATTTTCTTTGAACCCATGGGTACTGTACTTTGTATCAAACCATGGAACTTCCCATTCTGGCAGGTGCTAAGTGCTGCTTCCCACATTCTTGCGGGAGGTAATGTGATATTGCTCAAGCATTCCAGTTACGTTCCGGAATGTGCCCTGAAAATGGAAGAACTTTTTGTTGAGGCAGGTGTACCCGAAGGTGTATTCCAATCCTTGTTGACTGATTCTTCTACAGCTTCTTCGTTAATCGGTTCTGACAAAATATCAGCAGTTTCCTTTACCGGAGGTACAGATTCAGGACGCAAAATTGCTGTTGAGGCTGCATCTCATATGAAGAAATTCGTACTGGAATTGGGTGGAAGCGATCCTTTCGTAGTTCTTGAGGATGCTGATGTTAAGGAAGCAGTGAAAGTAGCTGTTCCAAGTCGTTTCATAAATACCGGGCAGACATGCATTGCATCGAAGCGTTTCATTGTCCACGAATCCATTGCTGATGAATTCACATCCGGTTTTGTTGAAGAAACGATGAAAATGAAAGTCGGCAATCCTTTTGATGAAGATACTGACATCGGTCCCATGGTGCGACCTTCGCAGGTTGAAGAATTGGATCAGCAAGTTCACAAATCGCTGGACATGGGGGCAAAAATCGAACTTGAAGGTGGTCCGGTTGAGGGAGATGGCTTCTTCTATTCCCCGATAATTTTATCCCACGTCAATACGGATATGCCGGTAATGCAAGAGGAGACTTTCGGCCCTGTGGCACCGATAATCACATTTAAGGAAAGGGATGAAGCAATCCGACTTGCCAATGCAACCCCTTACGGCCTTGGTGGCAGTGTCTGGTCTGGAGATCGTCAGGAAGGAATTTCGGTTGCAAAGAAAGTACATGCTGGTATAGTAGGAGTTAACGGGTTCTTCAGACTAGATGCCTGCCTGCCTTTTGGCGGCATGAAAAATAGTGGAATGGGGCGCGAGCTCTCCGATTTTGGATTATACGAATTCATGCATATAAGATCCATGAAATTGTATTGAACTCTCTCACAATTTGTTTTATATCGCATCGTTAACATCATTACGATTGGTAAATAGGAGGATTTGAAAAACTATGTAAGTCAGGGTTTGGGCTTACATTCCTTCGGTGTCTATGGGAGTGATTAAATGAAGAAAATGGTCTCCACGAATCCGGCAACAGGGGAAATTAATGAAGAATTTGAGCTTTATTCCGGGGAAAGAATTGACCAAACGTTGACAAAAGCAAAGGCTACTTTTCTTGAATGGAAAAATCTCGAAATTTCCGAAAGAGCACATCATCTCAAGATGGCTGCTGCACAACTTCGGAAAGACAAGGATGAATTGGGCCGTATTATAACAATCGAGATGGGAAAACCCATTAAGGAATCTGTTCCAGAAGTGGAAAAATGTGCTTGGGCTCTCGAATACTTTGCGGAAAATGCAGAAAACTTCCTTGCGTCGGAATCCGTGGAAACAGATGCTATGGAGTCGGGAGTTTCATTTGAGCCAAAGGGAGTAATTCTCAGCATAATGCCCTGGAATTTCCCGTTCTGGCAGGCACTTCGCTTTGCTGCACCGGCGCTCGTGGGGGGAAATACGGTTATCCTGAAGCATGCAAGCTCCGTTCCAATGTGTGCTCTTGCGATTGAAAAAATGTTTACTGATGCAGGTCTTCCGGAAGGCGTGTTCCAGACGCTGCTAGTTGATGGCAAAACCGCCTCGAATCTTATCGCAAGGGATGAAATTGCGGCAGTTACTTTCACAGGTAGTCTCAATGCAGGTAGCAAGGTAGCGGAAGCTGCGGGCAGGAATCTGAAAAAGGCTGTCCTTGAGTTAGGGGGAAGTGACCCATTCATAGTTCTGGATGATGCGAATGTGGAGATGGCAGCAAAGGTAGGAGCAAATAGTCGCTTCCTGAACGCTGGCCAGAGTTGCATTGCAGCTAAGCGTTTCATAGTAACTGAATCGGTAGCTGATGAATTCCTGCGTGTTTTTGTTGAATCTGCAAAACAACTAAAAGTTGGGGATCCAATGGATCCACAAACCGATGTCGGTCCGCTTGTAAATGCGAAACAGGTTGATCTAATTGATGGACAGGTAGAGGATGCAGTGGACAAAGGTGCTAACCTTCTTCTTGAAGGGGGGAGGCTCGACAGACCCGGTTCATTTTATGCTCCTGTGATTCTCAGTAATGTTAATGAGAATATGCGTGTATTGAAAGAAGAGACATTCGGGCCGGTTGCACCTGTTATTATTGTAAAGGACGAGGATGAAGCCATTCGAATTGCCGGCAACAGTGATTTCGGGCTTGGCGCTAGTCTCTGGACCGAAGATCGGGATCACGCAATGGAACTCGAAAAGCGTATTGAATCGGGTGTAGTGTCTGTAAATTCAATGGTTGCTTCGGATCCTCGACTGCCATTTGGCGGTTCCAAGAAGAGCGGCATCGGGCGCGAACTCTACAAATATGGGCTTTATGAATTCATGAATATTAAGTCAATTAAGGTGTATTGATATGAAAGGAAGTGACCTGTTTATCAGGTGTCTGGAAAACGAAGGCGTAGAGTATATTTTTGGAATTCCCGGAGAGGAAACACTGGATTTCATGGATTCTCTCTCCAGATCAGACATTGAGTTTATTGTGGTAAGACACGAACAGTCTGCAGCATTCATGGCGGATGTCTACGGAAGGCTGACTGGTAAGCCAGGCGTGTGTCTTTCAACACTTGGCCCCGGTGCTACCAACCTGATGACGGGTGTTGCTGATGCTCATTTAGACAGGGCTCCACTTGTGGCAATTACAGGTCAGGGTTCCCTCGACAGGTCATACAAGGAATCCCACCAGTTCTTGGACGTTGCGGGTATGTTTAGCAAGATTACTTCCTGGAATGCAACTGTTACTGCTGCCCATCAGATTCCAGAGTTGGTCGGGAAAGCCTTTGACATAGCCACAGATGTACCGGGTGCTACTCACATTGAGCTTCCTGAGGATGTCGCTGCACAAGAAGCCGATTCTGTTCCTCTTGAGAAAAAAGAATACTCCCATTCGTGCAATTTTGATGAGAAAGAATTGCATAAAGCACTTGAATTGATATCCGGTGCATCAAAGCCTCTGATTATTGCGGGAAACGGCGTGATTCGTGAAAATGCTTCCACAGAGCTGGAGAAATTCGTGGAAGCAGCAAACATAGGTGTAGTGACCACATTTATGGGAAAAGGGGCAATTCCTGCAGATAACGATCATTTTATTGGCTCGATGGGAATGTCTGAAAAAGATTATATCATGTGTGGACTGGACGCCGCAGATGTGGTAATTGCTGTGGGGTTTGACTCTGTTGAATATAGTCCTGATCACTGGAATATGGGTGGTTCAAAAAGGATAATTCATGTGCATAACAGGCATCCAGAAATGGAATCCAGTTACCTTCCGGAATGTGCACTTATAGGCTCACTCAAGGCGACCCTTGAAGCAATGGTTCACGCGATTCCCTCTCAGGAATTCCCTGAACATTACAGCAATATCAAAACTTCAATGGAAAACGAATTGGTTCGCTACAAGGATGATCCTTCTTTTCCGGTTAAACCCCAACGTATTCTCTGGGAAGTGCGACAGAGCATGGATCGCGATGACATTCTGGTTAGCGATGTAGGTGCCCATAAACTCTGGGTTGGAAGGTTATATCCTGCGCTTGCCCCGAATACAGTACTTATGTCAAATGGTCTCGCTTCTATGGGTTTTGGTCTTCCTGCCGGAATAGCATCCTGCCTTGTACATCCCGAAAAGAAAGTCTTGACAATTGCAGGAGATGCAGGTTTCCTTATGAATCTTCAGGATCTCGAAACTGCAGTTCGTCTTGATTGTAATCTTGTAATTGTCATCTTTGACGACTCATCGTATGGTCTTATCGAATGGGACAGCAACAGGGAATTTGGTTCTTCTTTTGGAACCTCTTTCAAGAATCCTGATTTCGTAAGTCTTGCAACTAGTTTTGGTGCAAAAGGTGTGCGTGTGAGCAACGCTAATGAACTTGGGGATGTTCTGCAGTCCGCTTTTGAAGAGGGTGGTGTCTGGATAATAGATATCCCGGTAGACTACTCGGAAAATCTGAAACTCACATCAATACTGGAAGGTAAATACTGTAACATTTAAGGTGTTATTTCTACACTTTTCCAGAATGCTACGTGATCTTTAATTTCTGCGGCTGCGGGATTAGGTTCAGGGTAGTACCATCCCCCGTCGGGCAGTGTTTTATCGTTCACTACTATGTTGTAGTAATGTGCAAGCCCTTTCCAGGGGCATCGGGAAGTAGTTTCGCTTTTCGTAAGGAATTCCATCTTTACTGAATCCGGAGGAAAATAGAGATTTCCTTCGATAGTAATGGGCTCTTCACTCTCTGCAATTACAACTCCATTCCACTTTGCTACAGCCATTCAAATACACTCCGCATAATACTTGGATGGATTGAATTAAATACTTGGTTGTTCTGAGTGTTCTGTGTTATAACAGGTGCCGATATGTGTGACAGAGGTTAAGAAGTACGCTGGAAAATTGAAAACTAAAATAACACATGGATTGTATTCTTATGGATGCTAATATCAAAAATTCCGAATCTAAATCCACGATTGTTTGTTCGCAAGTGGACGCTGCAAGCCAGAACATCAAAAACCATTTGTTGAAGCTTGATTCGTGGTCAGAAGTGGATATTGATTGTCATAACTTTGAAGATCTGGCAAATGTGTACGAATCTGGCAGGTTCAGACTTGTGGAAGTAACAAAACATCACATTTTTCAGGATGAAATTGATCGAAAACTGGAATCATGTGGTTTTCCTGCTAAAAACCTGATTTTCGCCTCCAAACATAAAAGTGATGATGGGAGAAGATTACTAACTGCTCATTTCACCGGCAACCCAGTGGAAGCAAAATATGGGGGGCGAGAAGGTGAACTTTCCGTTGCTTATACTTCTGCTATTAAACCCATTATCATGGAGTTACTGAAATTTTCAGACGATATTGGATATCAAGTGTCCATGGAATCTACTCATCACGGTCCGACTAATTTAGGAATTCCGTCGATTTATGTGGAGATTGGAAGTGGTCCTGAACAATGGGATGACCTGGAAGCAGGGGTGGCAGTTGCAAGTGCAATTTTAGATTTCCATCCGGAAGATTTGCCTGTAGCAGTGGGGTTTGGTGGTGGTCACTATGCGGTTCGCCAGTCTGAAATACTAATGAATAAAAGTGTAGCTTTTGGACATAATTTCCCTTCTTACCATCTTGAGAACATTAGTGAATCCATGTTTTTGCAGGCAATGGAGAAATCAAACGCAGATTTTGTTTACATGGACCGGAAATCCATGTCTGTTGCCGAAAAAACGCGTGTTGAAATGCTTGCAAAAGAAAATGGTTTCCTGATACTTCGTGTGGGTGATATCAATGGAATGGGAGGAGTCTCATGGGATTTTTTCAGGGAAGTTTTCAATGGAGCTAATAAAGTGGAACCAAATTCCACATCTTGTGTATCTGCACATTTGAGGGATATGTTGGATAATGACTTGGTTTCTGATTTTAGTAATTTCAGTACAATATTGGTGGATCCAAGACTTGTACATCTTGCCTGGAAACATAATTCTGAAGATTTTGTTAGCTGGCTCGAAAAGCTCCCTTTGGTCTGGCTCAAAAAAGATAATGGCACTCTTTCCGGCTTCTTTTTTGTGTGGGAATCTGATGCAGGAGTTTTATTGGAAGATCTCGTAAATGAATGCATTAAAATACTAAAAGAACATTATGAAATTGAGTTTATTCCGGACAATTCCATGCTCTATCTATCCGAAAAAAGGTTTAATCCTTACCTTGCAGAGGAACTCGGAATTCCCAAAGGTCCTTTATATGGAAAACTTTCCAAAGGCATTCCGGTTGAGCTAGATGGAAATACTATTAGTCCGGAAATGGTTCATGAAACAGTAACAAAAGAACTCATGCTCGATAGCAAGGTCATTTAATCTCATGATTATCTTTTGGTCGTGGAGGAAAATACATTATGAAATCCATAGTTGAAGAGGCGTTAGCGCGATCGGCAGAAGAAAGGCGTGTCCAGACACCAACACCCGAGCAGGTGGATGTGAATGCAGAGATTGAAGCTGTGTTGCGGGAAATGCACACGAACATAAAGGTAATTGGATGCGGTGGCGGAGGTTCTAATAGTGTTCAGCGTATGGCTGACGAAGGAATCAAAGGCGCAGAACTTGTTGCCATAAACACCGATGCACAACATCTCCTTAACGTTCATTCTGACAAAAAAGTTCTCATTGGAAAGAAAAAGACTCGTGGATTGGGTGCAGGTAGTCTCCCACAAATTGGCGAGGATGCAGCCCTTGAGAACATAGATGAACTCAGTACAATAGTAGATGGCACTGATATGATTTTCATTACAGCAGGTCTTGGTGGCGGTACCGGTACAGGTTCTGCTCCGGTTGTTGCAGAAGCTTCCCGTGATACAGGTGCTTTGACTATTGCTGTTGTAACTCTTCCTTTTGCTGTTGAAGGTGAAGTCAGGAGAACAAATGCAGAAGCAGGACTTGAAAGACTCAGGGATGTTGCGGACACAGTTATCGTAGTTCCAAACGACAAACTCCTTGAAGTCGTACCTCGGCTCCCTCTTCAGGCTGCATTCAAAGTCTCCGATGAAGTCCTCATGCGTGCAGTAAAAGGTATTACCGAACTGATTACCAAACCGGGCCTTGTCAATCTTGACTTTGCTGACGTTCGAACTGTTATGCAGAACGGTGGCGTTGCAATGATAGGTCTTGGCGAAGCAGACGGCGAGAGCAAAGCTGTGGAATCTGTTCAGAAAGCACTTCGCAGCCCTCTTCTTGATGTGGATATTTCCGGTGCAACATCTGCTCTGGTAAATGTAGTCGGTGGGCCGGACATGACCATCGCAGAAGCAGAAAGTGTGGTTCAGGAAGTCTACAGTCGCATTGATCCCGGTGCCAGACTTATTTGGGGTGCTCAGGTCGATCCGGATCTGGAACACAGTGTCCGTACAATGATTGTTGTTACAGGTGTAAAATCTCCACAGATTTACGGTCATGGCAGTGCCAAGAACGTAACTAGAAGATATGGAATTGATTTTGTCAGGTGAGAGGAGGTCCACGACCCTCTTCTCTTCTGCCATGCAATATTTTGCATGTGGAATAGTTTTTTAATCTATTAAGTTGTTTAAAGGGCGCTATAGTTTTATATCATAATTGAACTGTAAGTATCCCCGTATCACAATATACTGGTTGTGAATATTTTGGCAGGAAATATACTTGAATCAACAAAAATCAATGGCAACATCAGCCAAACACTCAAATCCTACTATCGAGTGCTAAAACTGTCCCGGAAACCATCCCGGGAAGAGTTTATCATGATCTCAAAAGTAGCAGGTGCAGGAATCCTCATTATTGGATTAGTTGGCTTTGTACTGTATGTGCTATTGACTGAAGCGCCTAAATGGGTGTAATCCATGAGTGACGATGCCGCTATATTTGTAGTCAAAACAACTGCAAATCAGGAACGTTCAGTTGCAGGTATGCTGGCACGGAGCGCACGCAAGGAAAACCTTGATGTTCGTGCAATTCTGGCTCCAGATGAGCTGAAAGGCTATGTACTTGTAGAAGCTCCTGATTCCGGAGTCGTGGAGTTGGCAATTCAGACAGTTCCACATGCAAGAACAGTTGTAAAGGGACAATCCAGTCTAGCGGAAATCATGCATTTCCTGACGCCGAAACCAACGGTTACCGGTATCACGGAAGGTGCTATCATTGAGGTTACTTCTGGTCCTTTCAAGGGAGAAAAGGCCCGTGTTAAACGTGTGGATGAAGGGCATGAGGAAATTACAGTCGAACTTTTCGATGCAGTGGTTCCGATACCCATTACAATTCGTGGGGATACAGTGCGGATTCTCAGGAAAGAAGAAAGGTCCTGATTTTATTATTTATCAAATTAAAAAGGTGATTATTTAATGGCAAGCGTTGTTGAAGCCTTGGTTCCAGGCGGAAAAGCAAATCCGGGACCACCACTCGGCCCAGCTCTTGGTCCGTTAGGTGTTAACATCAAAGAAGTTGTTGACGCTATTAATGAGAAGACAAAAGACTACAATGGCATGCAGGTTCCCGTTAAGGTAATCGTGGATGACAAAAAGAATGTGGAGATTGAAGTCGGTACTCCTCCAACTGCTGCTTTGATCAAGCAGGAAGTTGGAATCGAAAAAGGTTCTGGTGAACCCAATCTCAATACCGTTGGTAATATCACAATTCCACAACTTGCAAAGGTTGCTCGCATGAAAAAGGATGATTTGTTGTCCTATTCTCTTAAAGCAGCTGTTAAGGAAGTAATTGGTACCTGTGTTCCTTTAGGTGTTACCGCTGAAGGTATGAAACCTCAGGAATGCCAGAAAGCAATTGACGAAGGCAAGTTTGATGATGCATTGGCAGCTGAATCCTGGTGATTCGCTGCTTTAACCGATAGCTTTAAAATCAATAGCTCTCTATTTGAGAGCCCTTATAGTATGATCCGTAGGAGACCTTTTTGGTCTATCGAACTACGGGAGGTACAGAATGGTAAAAGAAACTATACTGGACGCCGTAAATAAGTTATTTGAGGAGTCCCCCCAGCGCAAGTTCCCTGAAAGTGTTGACCTTGCAATTAATTTAAAAAATATTGATCTGAGCCAGCCTAAGAACCGTGTGGATGAAGAAATTCTTCTTCCAAATGGTCGTGGCAGGGAAATCAAGATCGGTGTTTTTGCAAAAGGTGAGGTTGGGCTTCAGGCCAAAGAGGCCGGCTGTGAATATGTTTTCTCCGAAGAAGATCTTAATGAACTAGGAGATGACAAAGCCAAGGCAAGGGCAATTGCCAATGAATGCGACTTCTTTATTGCAGAAGTGCAGTACATGCCTCTTATTGGTAAGACTCTAGGTATTGTGTTGGGTCCAAGGGGAAAAATGCCAATTCCTCTTCCACCTGGTAAGAGCGTAGTAGATCTTATCAATTCCTCAAGAAACTCTATTCGTATCCGTTCAAAAGACAAACTCACTTTCCACGTTGCAGTGGGAAGAAGAGATATGGATGCGGGTAAAATCGCAGAGAACATTGAGACAGTTGTAACCAGGGTTGAACATGCACTTGAAAAAGGTGTACATAACCTCAAATCAGTTTATGTAACAACCACTATGGGTAAGTCCGTGAGGGTGGCATAATGGAAGCGATTCATCACAGTGAACACATCCCTCAATGGAAGAAGAAGGAAATCGAGGATATCAAGGAACTTATTAAGTCCTATCCTCTGTTCGGCATTGTTGGTGTCAGCGGAATTCCTGCAAAACAGCTTCAATCCATGAGACGGGTTCTGAAAGATCTCGCGGTACTCAAAATATCTAGGAATACTCTCGTTAAAAGGGCTCTTGAAGAATCTGCACCTGAGTATGCAGATATGATTGATTTCCTTGAGGAACAATCAGCTCTCGTTTTCACAAATGAGAATCCTTTCAAACTTTACAAGCTGCTTGAGAACAGCAAGACCCCTTCCCCAATAAAAGCAGGCGCTGTGGCACCACAAGACATTGAAGTGGAGAAGGGCCCAACAAGCTTCCCTCCAGGTCCGATTCTTGGTGATCTGCAAGGTGCAGGCATACCAGCATCAATTGATGGTGGAAGTGTGGTCATCAGTCAGGATAAAGTCGTAGCTGCAAAAGGAGATGTAGTTTCCCAGAAACTCGCTTCCATGCTTGCAAGGCTCGAGATTTATCCTGTAGAAGTAGGTCTTGATCTCAGAGCAGTGATTGAGGATGGCTCAATTTATGCTCCGGATGTACTTGCTATTGATGAGGACAAATACTTCTCTGATATCGCAATGGCCGCTCAGCAGGCATTTAATCTTGCTGTCAACATGGCATATCCGACAGATGCTACAATCGGCACTCTCATTTCAAAAGCCGCTTCAGAAGCAAAGAACCTCGGTATCAACGCCGTAATTATGGAACCGGAACTTATGGATTCCCTCCTTTCCAAGGCACAGTCACAAATGCTTTCCCTTGCATCTGCTGTTGCAGACAAGGACGCAAATGCTGTGGACGAAGAATTGAGTTCCGCACTTGGGGCAGCAGCCCAGAGTGCAGCGGTACCTGCAGCAGCTGAAGAAGCTCCCGCAGAAGAGGAAGAAGAAGAGGAAGAAGAACCCGAAGAAGAAATGGCCGCCGGTCTCGGGGCACTCTTTGGTTAAATTTAATATTAATTAATAGGTGATTTAAATGGAATACATATATGCAGCACTTTTACTCCACAACGCAGAAAAGGAGATTTCAGAAGAAACAGTAACTGCTGTTCTCGCAGCAGCAGGTATCGATGTAGATGAATCCCGTGCAAAAGCACTCGTTGCAGCACTCGATGGCGTAGACATTGCAGATGCAATGGCAACCGCAGCAGTCGCAGCAGCTCCAGCAGCCGCAGCACCTGCAGCAGCCGCAGACGCACCAGCAGAAGAAGCACCAGCAGAAGAAGTTGCTGCTGAAGAAGAAGAGAGCGGCATGGCCGGTCTCGGCGCACTCTTTGGCTAAACATAGGTACATGTGTCCGCAATTGCGGGCACAATTCTTTTCTTTTTTTGTTTTCTTAAGGGCTTAATTTATCTGTTTTTACAGCAAATAGCAGCCGATGTCTAATTTCAACACTGCGCTACGTGCTCTTTGGCAAATGAGAGTTCGTAAACGTCCGTTTGTCCTCTCTCATGGTATTAACTCGACCTGCAACATGCAATGTAGTTTTTGCGATTATTGGCGTGAAGAAACAAAACAGATGTCAGTTGAAGAAATTTTTTCTATGCTGGATGATGCAAAAAGTTTTGGAATTGGAGTTTACAATGCCTGGACTGTCGAACCATTGATGAGATCGGAGTTGCCAGAAATTCTTGAACATGCTCACTCATTGGGAATGGCAACATCACTCGTGACTAATGGACTCCAGTTGAAAAAACGACTTCCTGAACTTAATGATCTTGATTTTCTCTCGGTTTCCGTTGACGGGATAGAAACATATCGTGATGCAAGAGGTGTAGACTTTTCCCGCATTCTTCCGGGAATTGAGGATGCAGCATCAGCGTTTGAAAAACCGGTTCTCCTAAATTGCGTCATAAGTAACAAAAATCTCCACGAACTTCGTGATCTCGTACTACTCGCAAAAGATCTTGGAGCAATGATCTCCTTTGAACCAATGCATGAATTTGGCAGCATTGAGGGAGATGTGTGGAATGAAATCGGAGTCCGGGATAAATATCATCACAGAAAGGCGGTTGATGGGCTTATTCGCATGAAAGAGGAAGGCTATCCTATTATTAATTCAATCACTTATCTTCGGATGGTTCGGGATATGCGTTCGGCATGGAAGTGCCACGCTCCGAATATTCTTATCGGTGTATCCCAGGAAGGGATGGTGCATACATGCCGGGTTCATCGGGATCCTCTTGCAGACATTCGAGACGGCTTTGAAAATGTCTGGAATCAATGTGGTAAATCTATGCAAGAAACAGCATCTTCCTGTGAAGGCTGCCTCTTTTTTGGTTATGCAGAAAACAGCATGATGTATCGATTTAACCCCGAAGTTATTCACCATTATAAGTGGATGTAATTCTCTGAAAGCAGATTTCAGGATGGCCTGATATTGACAGTCTTTCTGCAGCATTTCCCATACTGACTGCAATCTCAAGGAATCCGTGGCTTCCAATTAAAGCAATTGTTTCTTCAGGGTTTGCGTTTGCATAAGTGTCCACAAATCGGAGAGCATTTCCTTCAATTTCAAGGATGTCACCAACTTCGATAATGTTGCTTAGTGGCCGAGCAGGAATACTTGTAACGATGTTTCCAAAGTCATCTATATAGTTGACTTTTCCTCTAATTGTTTCATCTTCAATTCTTACTTCTTCAATCCAAAGGCAAACATAACAGTCACTCTGTTTTCCCAAATCCTCCGGTTTTTTGCCGGTAGCCAGATAGGCGCCAATGGGTGCAAATACATCTCTTCCATGAAATGTTGATGATATTTCCGGGAAAAGTTTGTCGACTAGAATTTCCCACACTCTCATTTTTCCGCATCTATGGGCTGCGGGAATCATTAATCCGTTATTCGGTCCTACAAAATATTGTCCGCCGGCTTCCAGTATGAGGGCCTTTCGGCATGTTCCAACACCCGGGTCTACCACAGCTACATGGACAGTCTCTTTTTTGAAAAGATGTGCAGTGTTGTACAGTGCAAATGCTCCTGAGAGAATATCTCCCTGTGGAATGGTGTGTGAAATATCTACAATTGTGGCATCTGCGCATATGTTTAAGATAGCAGCTTTCAGGGAAGCAGGATAAAGTGCCCCAAAATCAGTTGTCAGAGTAATGACAGCCATTAATAACCAATTGCTTTCAGATAATATACTATTTTTCCCTCGCTTTAACGGAAAGTTACTCTTGAAAAAGAGGTTTTGTGCTTCAAGAGGGGTGTGGGATGCTAAGCCACTGTTAAATCTATATTATATCTCAAGTGTATCAATTTATGTTGAATTGATTTTCCTAAGCCGCCTGGATTTTGTAGTAAAATAAAACGATGATTCAACTTTTCCTGTCAAAAAAGATGTTGTTTTTAATCATGTTCTTCATGAATCATGATTGGACAAAAATATATTTCTAGAAGTAGTTTTCATACGATTCAAATTTTGTGATTGATATTTTATTGATTAAACAAGTCCATTTGAGAACAAGTAAAGTTGATTTTCTGAGTAATTATATATTCGATTATTTAGTTTAATAAAATCACATATTCAAAATGAGGTACTATAATGGATGCATATCAACTATTTCTCGTATTACTCGCAGTATATTTGTGTGTACTGGTGGCTATTGGTTGGTACTTTAATAAACGGCAGAAAACCGTTACCGACTTTTGGCTTGCAGGAAGAAGGATTGGCACAATCGGTGTTGGATTCTCTTCCGCTGCATCGTGGTTAACTGCAGGAGGCTTACTGGCAGTTATTGGTTTCTTCATGCTGCTTGGTATGGGTTCAATTTGGGGTTTCGTAGTACCCAATATTCTTGCACTTTTGCTAATTGCTGTGTTTGTCAAAAGATTCAAGAATCTCCCCGCTATAACACAGCCGGAATTGCTAGAGCAGCGTTACAGTTCAGCAATTCGTGCCCCAGTGGGAATTATTATTGCTATAGTAATGATTCTTTTTGCAGTAGCTGACATCAAAGGTTTCGCACTGGTTCTCCAGATATTCTATGGTCTGGATCCAATATACGCAGCTCTAATTGTTGCTTTGGCAGTCTCTGTTTACGTTACCCTTGGTGGATTGCATGCAGTTGTCTGGACTGACGTAATGCAGTTTGTTTTCCTCATGGTTCTAACACTCGCAATAGCAGTAGTTGCAGTAGGTGCAGCAACCGGCGGTGCAGGAGCACCTGCAGATGCAGCAGAACTATTTTCTTCGGTTTCCGGGGATTGGTGGAATCCAATGATAATTGGTTTGCCAATGGTTCTTATCTTCCTATTCGCAATCATTCCAGGATGGATTACTGAGCAGGATCCATGGCAGAAAGTCTGGGCAGCTAAAGATGTTAAGTCTGCACGTAACGGACTGATAATTGGTTCTCTCTTGCTTACAATTGTCTTCACAGGATGTGCTGTAATAGCCATTGCCTTGAGTTCGATTTACCCCGAAATACCTGCTTCCTTCGGAGAAATTGGTATGGGCGCCATGGCACAGGCTGAACCAGCAATGCTTGTGTTCATAACTTCATACTTCTCACCTGCAATAATTGCAGTTTGTTCAATAGGTCTTGTGGCGGCTGCAATGTCCTCCGCAGACACATTTGCAACTTCCGGTGCATCATCCCTTTCACGTGATATCTATCAGCGTTTCATCAAACCAGATGCAACAATGAAAGAGATGCTTGTTGTCAACCGTGTTTGTGTACTGATTATTGTTGCTGCGGCTACAATCGGTTCATTCCTCATTGATGGAATTATTGCAGTGATTCACATCGCAACTTTTATTGCAAGTGCTTCCTATTTCTTCCCTCTAATGGGCGGCCTTTACTGGAAGCGTGCAACCAAGCAGGGTGCAATGGCAGGATTGATTGTTGGTGCAGTGGTCCAGATTTCACTTATAGTGTACGACCTCTACATGACTCCACAATTTGCTCCGGCATATCTTGAAACAGTTCATCCGATTTTGATGAACCACGGAATTATAGCAGGTATGACTCTCAGTGGACTTGCTTTCTTTGGTGTGTCCCTTGCAACAAAGCGTTCAGGCAGCATCAACCTTGCACCTTTCTTCAAGGACGAGGCAGAAAGCCTTGCTACGGAAGAGGCAAAAGCTATTGATGACGATGATGCTGATTTCAAGACATTCCTCACAACAATCGACGAGCAGGCTGTTGGAGAACGTGCCCATTTGCATGTAAGAATGGAAAGTTCAGCTTCAATTAACTGGAAAAGGTTTGTTGAAGAACTCCGCACCAATCATCCAGCATGGGTTACTCCAACTGGTATTGATACTATCTACAGGCTTGTTCAGGCGGACATGCTTGCTTGTGTTTCAATTACCAGGGGTAACAATGACAAGGAGATCTGGTTTGCATCAGAGCCTAATGTAAGTGACACGGAACTCCAGAAAAAGGAACTCTTTGTTGCCTACAATGAAGTATCCAAGGCTTTTGAGAGCATTGGGATCTTCATAAGTATTCCAGAAAAGAACTAATTTTACAATGCCTCCTGAATAAAGGAGGCGTTATCTTTTTTACATAAGTTGACTGTGATGAATACAATGGACAGCAAAGCTTTTTGCATTTTTCTCGTTATCCTGTTATCCACTCTTTTTGCAAGTGGGTGTATTGATGAACTTGTCGCGGTTCAGGAAGAAGAAGCCGTGAATGTTTCTGCTTACGAAATCGTTTTTTACGGGAAAGAAGAGAATGCATCTACTCTTAATGAAACCACTTTTTACCTGACCAAGGATGGCTTTGCAACAGGGGTTTATGCTCTTGATAATGCTTCGTCAATTGAAATAGTTCCAATGGAAGATCTCACTAATCCCAGAGAGGATCCGGTTTCGGAAATCGTGATAATTGCCGAGGATTCTGTGAACGTAACCGATGTTGAAGAAACCCTCAGGCGCTTATCTTCTCAAGAGAAAGCAACTGATCTAAATTTCACAATTGAGGAATCTGCGGAAAGGGGTCAAAAATCACAAATTATCGATTTCAATCGTTCAATTACGGGATTTGTTGCTTTTAAGATGACAGTTCCACTTGGGCAGGATTTTCTCTATATGCCCAAGCACAATTCGGTTGTGCGCATAGTTCTTCCAGAAGGGTATACTACAGGCAATCCTTTCATAGGGAAAGTCCAACCTGAGATTAATTTCACTTATCAGGATGAAAGTGACAGACAGGTTCTTGTATGGTTGGATCTGCAGAAAGAGCCTTCATCGTCACTACTTTCAACAGATGCCTTTAGGGGTGTTGTGGGAGAGAACGAAGAAAAACCTGTGGAATACAGGGCAGTTTACCTCAAATTCTATAAAAATTCTGCTCCTGTCGGACTCTTAATCGGGACTACTATACTTAGCCTTGCTACGCTGATAGTTGTTCTGAATTATGCTTCAACCCGACGAAGGCTTGAAGAACAACGTATGGAAATAGAAAAGATGGATAAACGTAAAAAATGATTGCGTTTCTGTCTTAAATTTCAAATTGCATTCCGTCGTAGCCAAGTGGATATTCTTCGCTTGCCTGCATATGGGGCTTGAAATAATGGCTCAGGTGTGTTAAAACAATCTCTTTTGCCTGAATTTGCTTGCCAAGTTCCATTGCCTGTATTGCATCCATGTGTTTTTTGATATGGAATTTAGTGAGATCCGGTACAATGGCGTCGGCAATGAGCAGATCAGGTTTATCCATAATCTCAATACTTTTTTCGGGAACTTCCCTTTCACAATCCCCGGTGAACACGACTTTTTTGTCACCTTCTTGTATCATTACACCGATGGGATTTTTGGAAGGGCGGTGCTTTACTCTGAAAAGTGTGAATTTGAGGCCAATAAGATCAAACGTCTCATACATTGCAATGTCATGGCGACTCGGTCCCAGAAAAGACAGATAATCGATTATGTAGTCAAGGGTTTCCGTAACCCCATAAACCTCGACTTTCCTCTGTACGCGGTGAAATTCCGCAAAACCGGTGAAATGGTCATAATGTCCGTGGGTCCAGATTACTCCGTCAACATGTTCGACTCCTGCTTTCAGGAGTTGTGCACGAAGATCAGGGCCGGTGTCCACAAGCACTTTGCCATTATCACTTTCTACCAACAGGGAGCTTCTAAGCCTTTGACTACGGCTCCCCGTTCTGGCATCGTTGCAAGTAGGACAGTGGCATCCAACAATGGGAGTTCCGGGAGCATCGCCAGTTCCCAGTAATGTTATTTTCATCAAATCTCCCTTTTTCATGTAAAGTTTTCATTCATATAATCATCAGATTTGATGATGGCCCTTGCATTGAAGATTTCAATTGCATCAAGAAGGTCTTTTTGTGAGAGTACGGTTCTCTCTTCTAGAAGGGCAGATAATACACTTTCCCGGATTACCATCCTGAGATCGGAACCTGTATAGCCTTCGGTGAGTTCTGCGACTTCTTTAGTATCCATTTTGCCCTTGATTTTGCGAACTACAATGTCAAGGATTTCTTTTCTCATTTCAAGATCAGGCAATGGGAATTCCATAATTTCATCAAAACGTCTCCATGCAGCAGAATCAAGCATTTGTGGATGGTTGGTAGCAGCTATCAGTAAAACACCATCATTTGTAAGGCTAACACTGTCAATGGCTTTTAGAAGGGTATTCACAGCTCTTTTGAGGGCTGCATGTTCATCAGATGTTCGGGTTTTAGCGATGAAATCGAATTCGTCAATAAACAGGATGCAGGGATTAAGCCTTCTTGCCAACTCAAAAACTCTGTCTATGTTCTTGGCTGTTTCTCCCAGATATTGGTCTGTTATCATGGAAAGTTTGACTTCCACAAAGGGGACTGCAAGCTTTTCAGAAAGCGCTCTTGCAACTGATGTCTTGCCTGTTCCGGGTGCACCGACAAAGAGCACTTTCCCAACGTCATAAAGACCAATTTCCTTCAGGTAATCACGATAAGTGATGGCTTTGACAATCTTTTCTACTTTTTCTATCTGCTTGGAAGTGAGAACAAGTTCACTAAGAGGTTGCACTACATCTTCAGGAGCTATAAGAATCGCCAGCTTGAGCATGTCTTCCCCGCCTTCCTCCTCGCGGATTTTTTCCTGCAGGGATTCCAGCCATTCTCTGTCTACTTCCTTGGGCCGGGTGAATTCCATGGCTGCATTGTAATCAGCATGTTCATGCTCCCGGTTTTCAAAATAATAGGCAAGAATGGGATTATTGTTGATTCTCTCGGTTGAATTTTCCTGTTTTTCAAACCAGTCGGCAGCTACATCAAAGGATGTTAGCTGTAATTTGTATCCCACATTATCGATTTCAAGAAATGGGATTCCCTGGATTGCTAGCTTTGGATTTTCGATTTCGTAGAGTTTTTCCAGATCTGAGAGGGATGCTTTGATTGGTTTTCGGACACCTTTGTACTGCTTATTCCAGTAATTTTTTCTGATGTCACGTGGCAGGCTGTTTTCATCCAATTCAGAATGAGTGCTATAGATGCTGGCTGTAAGCAGAAGTTCAACGATGTCGAGACTACTTTCTGGCATATTTAAATTATCTCCGGAGTTTATGACAAGTACTTCGATCCATACTGGTATGTTTTTTTTTTAGATATATTTTGTGCATCAAAATCATGCCCGACGGTAAAATCCGCTCTTAGGTTCGTAAATGTGGCCAGATTCAAGCATTTTTTGCAGTGTGGCTTCCAATTTCTCTTCACCAATGCCCAATAACTCGGTATGGCTTTTCAAATCTGCGTGGGAAACAGTTTCTTCGGGTGGAATCTTTGAGAGAATTAGCTCTACAGGTTTTTTGGGTCTGGCTTTGTCTTCAGTCCGTTCTTTAATTTTTGAATCTTCAACTTCAATTGTGGGAGAAATTGTGTTTGCTCCTTCTCCGGAAATCGATGCCTGTAATTTCGTCCTTGCCAGAATAGCTTCCTGGAGGTCGGTTGAATTATGGAATTGCCTGAGTTTTCGAAAACGAAGGTTTGCGCCGCAGTTCTGGCAACGGACTGTTTTTTGTCCGGTGTCTTCCACGATTTGGGACTGTACCCGGCATTTTGGGCAGACCACAACCACGTAATGTCTTTCCCGGGAATTGGTCATTTTCCATATCTCCGCTGGCGGTTCTGGAAATCGCGGATTATCCTCAAGAGATCTATTTTCCTGAAGCTATTCCAGTTGACATCAGAAAAAAATAATTCGGCATATACGGATTGCCAGATGAGAAAATCAGAAAGGTGTTTTCCCCCGGAGCGGATAATAAGGTCCGGTTCTGTCTTTATGGTTAGTTTTTCCTCTATAGATTTTTCGGTGATATCATCTGGATTAAGCTCGCCTGCCTCGACTTTTTCAAGGAGGCTACGAACAGCATGGGTAAGTTCTTTTTTCCCACCGAACCCTACAAGAATGTTGATGGAGGGCTGCTCTTTTCCGTCACTTGCCACGAGGCTGCCTTTATCGTTATAGATTAAGTATTCCGTTTTTAGTGGCATTGTGGAAAACATTTGCTGAAGCGCTTTCGTAAGCGTGATTTCCATTTCTTCCTGTAGTTGAGGCATTGTGTCGAGAACATCAATGTAGGTGCTAATTTCACCGATTCCGAGCTTTGCGCTCCAGTTTATGAAATCTTCAAGTTTTGCTATGCCATGTTTTTTCAGAATATCCGCTTCTGTCAGGACCACAGCAATGTGTTCGGGTACTTTCTTCCCGGGTCTCATTACTCTATTTTGGAGGCGGTTTTCGTAGATTTTCCTGAGCATGGCAGTTTAACTCCGGAATGATTCAATGTGCTGTGGATACAATTTTAATGACGTCTCCATCCTGAAGTTCGTGTTTTTCCCCAAGTCTCATTTTTGTGCGCCCGTCGACGGCGTAGAGGAATGCTTTTCCAATGTCTGTATGAACAAGATAGGCGAGATCGTGGGCGGACGATCCCCGTTTCATGAGGTATGCATCAGGAAGCATGTTTTCTTTCTTGTCTGTCCAGTGGGATTCATCCTCTACGGGGTAGACCACAATCAGGTCAAGTAATTCGAAAACAGCTTTGTTTATGCATTCCTGAATTCCACAACCGTGGGGTTGGCGGGATTGCATGAATGCTTTGAGGCTTTCCAGACCTTTCTTCTGTTTTTCATCCAGCTCTTCGGAGATTATGTTGAAATCCTCATTTCCGGGAATGTAGTCAATCAGTTCATGTGTTGCGGCATTACGGAGAGCAAGTTCAGCTGCGGCACTTGTGGGTACCACGATAAGATCGAGTTCACTGAGGTTTTTCACGTTTTCAGGGGGGGCGATATCCATCTTGTTGGCTGCGATCATGAGGGGCTTGCTGAGTATCCGTATTAGGTCACAGAGTTCGGCAAGTTCGGGCTCTTCCCATTGTTCGTAGTTGTCATTTTTGTATTGACAGAGCGCATCGTGGACCTCGCTCTCGCAGACACCTGCTCCCATTAGCTGCTCGGCGATTGCCTGCTCAGGTTTGAGTCCTTCCGCTTTGATTTTACGGGCGAGCTTCAACCAGTTGCGGTTCAGGATTCCTGCCATCCACATGGTTATCTCATGGTTGAGGAAGTCAATATCCCCAAGCGGGTCGTGGCTGCCGATGTCTCCGGGATTACCTTCAATATCTGTGCCGCCGGATGCGTCGATTACGTGGATGATTGCCTGTGCCTGCCGCAGTTCGTCAAGGAAGGCGTTGCCCAGTCCGCGCCCTTTATGGGCATCCGGGACAAGTCCTGCAACATCGATTATCTCGATGGGGACGTATCGCACGCCGTTGTTACATTTTCCGCAGGGTGTACCTTTTTCAGTGCAGGGACAGTTCGTGCGCACATAGGTAACACCACGGTTGGCGTTGATTGTTGTGAATGGATAATTCGCGATTTCCACATCGGCCAGTGTGGCAGCTTTGAAAAACGTTGATTTTCCGGCATTTGGCTTTCCGGCAAGCCCTATGGTCATTGTCATGCTAATCCTTCATACTCTACAGGCATTTAATTTTTATCTTGTGCCTGGTGCCTACTTGCTCCCACCAGCAAGCTTTATATCTAAAAAACATGTACACATCATCAAAGCGTGTCCCGGTAGGGTAGCGGATATCCTTGGGGCTTGCGGAGCCTTAGACTCGAGTTCAAGTCTCGGTCGGGACGCTTTACTTCTTCTTTTTTGATCTTTTGTGAGGATCTTTGGTATTTTGTTTTTGGGATTGCTGAGTTTAGGGGTGCCCAATGAATGTATTTCAGCACCAATCATGAAAACCGAAAACCAGATTTCGAAATCTCTTCACTTTTAATCTCTTAAAAATGATGGATTGTTTATCTAAAACGTTACCTAATTCCAAGCTTTTCAAAAAATGCTCGATGGCGTTTTTTTGTATTGCTTACTAGCTTATCATAAGCTAATATTTCAGTATAGGCGTTTAGGGATTTGTTATAATTATAGTATCCGATGCTCCCTTTTAATTTGTTAAAATCCCTACGTTCCGCATCCTTTTTTACAAAATCATTTATGTCACAGATCGCAAAGCAATAAAACTTCGTAGAATCATCTACATTAATATCCCTTCCATTTTCTTGCTTTATTCGCTTGTTTTTAATTTTGTCAATAATTTCATACATTTGATCAATAGGTGATTTGTCATATGCTTCTCTTTGTGGGCGCTTTAACTCTATTATCGACACCGAATTAGCGATGCTATTGTCGTCTACATCTTCAAAAATAATGATATCTGGGCGGAGACCACTTGCGGAGTTAGAAATGCCGCTCAGAGTTGGATCTGATATTGCATACTGGTGATATGACAAAGTATCGTCAATTATCCACAAGTTATGGTTTTCATAGGGAAGTTGATTGGTCGACGTATTTCTTGGAAACAAAATATCGTGAATTATTGATTCGAGCTGATGTTTTCCATCTTCTTTAAGTTTAAGTTTCTTTTCAAGAAGATCAATGATCTTTTTCCTTTTAATTAAATATTGGACTAGATCATCTTTTTGGAAATCTTGTATTTTTGCAGATAGCTGCTCACATTCCTTTTCAATTTCTGAAATGCTGTCATATTGCGTTTTAAGCATTTTTTCAGTATCTCTATTGATCTTTAGCTCTGCGAATCCTTTATGCCTAAATAAAATCTCGTTTAGTTTTTCATCAGAGGTGTTTACATCAATTTCATCGAAAACTTCTGGACAATAATTAGGAATCGATTTCAATGAGGGATTATTTTTGACATAGTCTCCCACTTTCTCTCTTTTGATCTTGTTAACAACAACAAGATATGGTTCCAAATAGTCCTTGGATTTTTTTAGTACATTCTCTCGGATTTCGTTTAGAGGGAAAATCCTCTCTCCATCTATAGTTTTTTGGTAATTCAAAATATCTTCGGGATGAATCCACATGCTCATCCAAGTAATCCCCTGAGATATAAGCAGAATAAACAAATTTCTTTTCATCTTCATCGAACTGAGAAGAAACGCCCAAATGTTTGTCCAATTTTTCATAAGTAACATCTCGGTTATGGGCACAATATACAATTTTATGTTCTTTTTGGTATGTGCCATATAGTTTGACGTGTGAGATCGTAAACACGTTGCCAAATATTTCAATATTGTCAGTCATGATGTTATTTTCAATTTCGTTGAACATGACGTCGAGATCAAAACTAACTTCGTTATCTTTGACTACAATATGCGGGGCTTTTTTACTGATGAAGTAGACTAAACAATGTTCCAAAATTCGTTGTGCAATCTTTTCTGTTGTCTTATATGCACTTGGTTCGGTTCTATATTTTTTCTTGAAACCATTCAAATGAACGGTAGTCTCTTGTGTTTTGTCGGATTCAAGGATCTGATCCCTGCGATTACTAATAAATCCATCAATTGTAAAGTCAAAACTTCTAATTCTTTTGTTATCTTCCTGATCGAAATACGCGCTATTTATTTTGACGTCGTCAAATGCTTTTAGCCATGTAAATCTTCCAACTCCCTTTCCCCCTTTTAGGAGTTTGTAAGTGCTATCGGATGTAACAAAAGATGTGTAGTTGGACTCTGTGAAGCCAATTCCATTATCCTGTATTTTGAATCCAATGATTGCCTTCTCTTCCTTTAAGGCTTCATCGTTTGATTGATCTAGACGTACTTGAGTTGTGGTCTCTCGAATAATTTGAACTATTATTTTTCCATCGTGGAATTTTTTTCTCTCTTCTATAGCGTTGATTGAGTTTACCACTGCTTCAAATAATGGTAGCAATGCTTCAGACTTAAAATAGTGTAAATTTTGGATTTTTCCTTTAAGATCAGTTCTCAAGTACTCTTCATCCATCTGCTTCAACTACGCCTACATCTTTAAAATAATTTGCTAAATTAAGCTAATATTTGTGCTGCTAAGTTTAACTAGCACCTATTTGAGTCCAATAAACCTGATTATAAGGAATGGGTGATGATTCCGCTTGAATTCGAAGATGAGTACAAATAACTCATTTATGAAGCACTGGAGTATGCGAAAAGTAAAAAATGAACCGCAAATATCTGACTTTGCACAATTTCACTAGTAATAACAAAAACGGGCCCGGCCCTTTGCATGTCAATTTCAAAAAAACTCGCCCTCATTTTTCGTAACCACTTCTTTCTTCTTCTTACCGCAGCGTTTGCATACGTAATACTGCTCTCGGATGTTTGATGAAAACTGCGAAAACCCACCTGCTTTATCCCATTTATGCAATCCGATTCTAGACAACAATTTCATAGAAGTAACCTCTTCTTTCAGAAAATCCATTTGCACGTTTTTTTTAAACCCAACCTTCATTATTCAGGGACAACCGAAACCGTCTATCAGTTTTCCAAACCCTTTTATATTGTATGAACTCTTTCTTTCAATATTGATTATTCGAAAGTAGGTGGCTTCT
>CAZHNA010000004.1:0-31448 GCA_964532775.1 uncultured Methanosarcinales archaeon | reverse complement strand
TCAAACCAGATGAACTCAAATATGTGCCTTCCAGCTGGCAGGTACTCGGAGAAGTTATTGTAGTTACAATTCCTGAAAAGATATCCCTGTTAAAGCATACCATTGGAGACGAATTACTGAAAATGTATCCTTCGTGCTGTTGCGTAGTTAACGATAAGGGTATTGGAGGGAATTTGCGTCAGCCAATACGGAAAATAATTGCAGGAGAAGGAACTGAAACCACACACAAGGAAAATGGCTGCTATTTCAAACTTGATGTAACAAAAGTCATGTATTCAAAAGGAAACCTTAATGAAAAAAAGCACATGAGTAAGCTTGGAACCGGTGAAACTATTGTAGATATGTTTGCAGGGATTGGTTATTTTTCAATACCCATGGCCGTACATGCAAAACCTGAAAAAATATACTCAATCGAATTAAATCCTGAATCTTATTCATACCTTCTTGAAAATATCAACCTGAATCGCATTGAAGGTATTGTAGAACCAATTTGGGGAGACTGCATGGAAAAAACGCCTGGAGGTGTGGCTGACAGGGTACTCATGGGATATGTAGGAAATACACATGAATATCTGGAAAAGGGCATTTCTGCAATCAAAAAGGAAGGTGGAATTATTCACTACCATGAATCAGTTCCTGAGAAACTCCTACCGAATAGACCTATAACCAGAATTACTGAAGCTGCAATAAATAAAGGAAAAAAGGTGGAAATTCTTGGATGCCGCCGTATCAAGAAATATTCACCTGGTGTCTGGCATGTAGTAGTAGATGCCAGAATTAGCTGAAATTATTTTTATTTGAAGGCTACAGTCATATCCGCATCAAACAGGTAATCAAATTCAAGTCTTTCTGTCCAGCCACGAGATTCAAACATTGATTGGAAGCAGATACCAATCAACAACTTTCTTTCCGAACCTTCAAAAATATTATCAAGAGTCTCTTTAATAATATCGATTTCAATTCCTATTTTAGGCATTGAAAGACCGCCCAAAAGTACTACTGCATCAGCATGGCAATCAATCGATTCACCTAGCTGCATCCCGTACTCAGTTGGAATTATTGCTTTTGCACCTTCAATATTATCATTTACAATGAATCCAATTTCTGCAGAATTTTTGCGAAGAGCGTAAGCTCCAAGTTCTGCAAAAGGAGTGCAAAAACCGGCAGTTCCAATAAAGACCACTTTCTTCGAATCCCGAGTCACCTCGGCAATCCCTCGAAGCATTCCTCCGATACCTTCAGAGGTCTCAACAGTGTTCAATAAAATCACCTTGAAAAAAGAAAAGGAGGTTAGACCTCCTTAATTCCGAAAGACTCGAGAAGAATTGGTGGGTTGATGCGGCCTGAAGTGTACGACTTCTGGGTAGCAACATCATTGATTGTAACTTTAGCTGGTGCAAACATTCCTGCATCAACTTTGAAGAAATCAAAATTTGCTTCCTTAAAGGTGTTAAAGAATGGTTTTCCAAAGTCTTTTGATGTGGCAGAAGGAGCTTTCTTAACAAAGTCTTCAAGATCATCCTGTCCGTAATCCACTGTGTAATAGGTTTCGCCACAATAAATGATACAGTCATTTGTGGAACCCATACACTTTGTGTCATCTCCTACAATAGGGGCAATCGGAGTTACACCGAAACCGCTCTTGATCGAATTAATGTCAAAGCCGATGGATTCAAGTTTGTGAATACCCGTTTCTACAATACGAGCGGAAATCTGCACGGAACCTGCAATTGAAGCGGTTGGTGCAACTGCAATGTAAACGTTTTCCGGATCAACGCTGCAATGTTTGGCGATATACTCAACAATTTCCTCATCAGGAAGTGCACCGGACTCCATTACAAGAACTGCTGCTTCAGAATCATCTTTGTAGCCGATTTCTTCATAGAGTTCTTTTGGTTTAAGACCAAGCGCGCGTGCAGGACCGGAACCCATTCCGAAATACTTGCCAACTGAAATTCTCCAGCCAGCATACTGGGAACCCATACATGCAACAATCGGATGGTCTGTTGCAACCTGAATAGCAGGAACTGGAAGGCCTTCCAGATCAAATTTGGTATAAGTAATCTCTGCAAGATCTGCAAGACATAGACGGGAAAGGTACAGACCGGCATCGTAACCACCTTCTACATTGACACCACAGTCAATGATGGTAGCACCGTTTTCAAGCTGTTTTGATTCTACCTTGAGTTCTTCTTCCCAGTCAAGCATTTCATCGATTATAGCAAGTCCTTTTTCGTTGACACTAATCATGTTATCACCTTTGTAAAAGATAAACCAGAATAGCCACCAGAATATAAATATTTGCCGATATACCTATCCAGTTAAAATTGATTAACGATAAACCTAAAATAGAAATAGAAAATAGAACATCCGTAGAACCGGATGCTCATGAATTCGTTACTTACTCTTCCCTGCGGTGCTGGAAAATAAATGCCAGACCAAGTATTGCTGCAATTGGAAGGGCAACAGTTGGGAATTCAGGTATTTCTTCGTCACAACCGTTAAATCCAATCTTGTACAGCGTAACATGCTAGGCAGAGCCTGTATCTTCTTGATTTATCTCAATGCTGTGGGTATCATAATCAAGACCTGAGATGTAAACATACCTCATTTTCTGATTGATCAAAGGAAGACCCAGACCAACATCATTTGCATCAGTATTGCCTTCCCAGACCCACTGACCATCGACATAAATGCTAGCAGTTCCTTCATTGCTGTCACTGGCAAACTGAATGCAAATACAACTGGATGGGCGAGTTGTATTAACAACCATGGAACCAGTAGCATCAGTAGATGTGAGAGCAAGCCTTCCGTCATTTCCGTCCCAAGTGCTTCCGGTTATTGACTCAATATTCAGTAAACCATCATCATCCGGATGATCATAATCTGGATCTGCATAAATCCAAAATGCAGGATTGCATACACCTTCCTTGAATTCCACAGTTGGACCTACTGCTGATGCAGCGCCTATAAACGAAAGCACCAGCAAAAAACTAACTGCAATTACTATTTTCTTGCTTAACATAATTGTACCACCTGATTAATTTGATTAAACTTTAAATTCTATAATTAGAATATTAGCCGTTATTTAATATAAACATTGTGTAAATATTAAGGAAGTCATAATGATGCTCATAATGAGGCATAGCGTAGGAAGTGTGTAAAAATTAAAAGATATGAAAAAAGCGCTGAGGAGGAGATTCGAACTCCTGAGGCGCGGTGCACCACCGGTTTTCAAGACCGGCGCCGTAGTCCACTTGGCTACCTCAGCACAGAAATGAGTGCGCTGTCAAAGGAATTAATGCTATAAAAGAGTGGCGAAGAGATATTACTCTTCGCTGGACTCAACTTCTTCAGTTTCGACTTCTTCTACAGCAGGAGCAATAGGCTCTGATGGATAAGTTTCAACGTACTGTACTTTATCCATTCCAATGCTATCAAGAATCTGACTTGCAATCTGACCTTTGGCCATGAGCCAGCGCTGATTGAATGTAAGACCAAGAGGTACTTCAATGACTGCGGTTTTACCTTTAATAGTTGCTTCAACTTCAGGAATGCCAGTGTATAAGGTCAACAAACCATTGATCTTAGCAGCATCATCTTCAAGTTTTGAATCGATGGTATATTCATAGTTTATTGTTTTGCCTGCAAGAGGATGATTGAAATCCACACGTGCGCGTCTTCCAATTACTTTTACAACAACACCACGCTTGCCTTCAATTTCCACATTCGCGCCTGGATGAACATCCTTTTTCTCAAAGCGGTTTACAGGAAGGGACTCCACAAGTTTTGGATCATGGGCACCAAAGCCTTTCTCAGGAGGAATATCGATGGTTCCCTTATAACCTACCTTCTTGCCAATAAAATCTTCATCAAGACCCTGAATAGTGTGTCCTGCTCCAACAACAATTACATCGCCGCCATATACGCCACGAGGATTGTATATCTCGCTTTCTTTTGCGAGTTCTTCGTTGGTTGTATCAAAGATGTTGTCGTCGTCAAACTTCCCTGTATATGTTACTTTTATAAAATCGCCTTTCTCGATTGTCAAAATGATCAACTCTGCATATTTCGATATATAGTGAATATTAGTTTTGAGGTAGTTCTGGCTATAGAACTCTGCCTTTATATAACTTTTTGGAACAAGAAATCAAGCTATTTCCTTACTATAACCGCCATACAGTTCTAAAAAAGGCAATGATTCTCTTTTCAAATAGTTTGGTGCATTAATTTTAATATATAAATGTTATGCATTGAAATAACAAAATCTGGGACTGGATAGAGAAAAAGAAGGTTTTCTGAAAACCCCATTACATCACTGTATAAATATTAAAGTGTGTAGTGTAAAACATATACAGTTTTATATACTTCGAAAGTAGATTGCCTATTTACCAATCTATGAGAGGATGGAATTTATGGTAGCTCTAAAGAGCAAGCTTGAAGCGGATGCTTTGTCCGCACCAGCACAGGAAGTGTTGGATCTAAATGACGAAAGTATGGCGAAAATGCTAAGTCGCCTCATTAATAACAGCCCTGCTACGGTTCTTTTTTGGCAAGGTAGTGAAAGAAATAAGCTAGAATCGGCATCTGAGAACATAGGCCAATTTGGCTATGATGCAGGTTTGCTTAAATCCGGAAAAGTATCTTTTGATAGTCTTATTCACCCGGAAGACCTTGAATTTGTTCACGCACATTTCCTCGAGCTTGCTGGCGGAAAGCAAGAAAGTGTTTCTTTTGAATACCGTTTATACGACATTTCAGGCAACATCCTGTGGGTTTCTGAAACTGCAGTATGTCACAAAAACGTAAGTGAACAGAAATATGCAAGCATAATAATAGATATTACATCCCGGAAGGAAGCAGAAAAAACATTGCTTGAAAAAGAAAGAGATATTGCAATCCTTTACTCTGCTTCAAGTTTAGCTTCTGAATCCCTTGATGTTGATGATCTCCTAGATGAAGTTTTAATGGAAATGGGAGATTTACTTGATATTCGGGCAGGCGGAGTATATATCATTGATCATGAATCCCATGAAGCAGCACTTCGGGCGTACATCGGACCACACGAAGAATATCCGGAAAAAATTCACTATTCTGTGGTCGAAAATCTATTCAAAGGATCAGCGGATCTGCCTGCAAAGCCGCTTGTGGCTGAAGAAATTGTCAATGTGAGAGGAGAGATACAAAAACGCAAACATCTCCTGTTCCATTTGCACTCAAAAGAACATATTATGGGATTTGTACAACTTACAATTCCTGTAGAACATGAAATAAGCAGACAAAGTTTACAGGTTCTTGAACACGTAGGAAAGCACATTGGGGTCGCTATTGAAAATGCTCAGCTTTTCGAGGTAACCCAGAGAGCATACGAAGACCTCAAATCTCTGGACAAACTCAAGAATGAATTCCTTGCAAATCTGACACATGAACTCAAAACCCCATTAATTTCCATAAAGGGATTCAGTCAGCTTCTGGATGCAGGACGATTTGGGGAATTAAACGAAGAGCAGAAAAAGGCGAACTCTGCAGTCGTGCGAAACTCAGAAAGGTTAAAACGCCTAATTGACTCTTTGCTCTATATAAGTTTGGAAAAGGAAGGGAACTACAAATACACCTTTGAAAATGTTGATGCACGGGAAGTGGTGCAGGATGCAGCAAATATTGTAAAAATCCACACCGAAGGAAAGGATATTAAAATAATCCCGAAGTTGCCTGATGAATTAACCTCCGTATATGGAGATCGTGAGCGTCTAACCACAATGCTTGTGAACATCCTTGATAACTCAATTAAATTCATTCACAATGAAGGTCAAATAAAAGTCACAATAAAAGAAGAAGAAAACGACATACACATAAAGATCAAGGATAATGGGATAGGCATACCAAAGGGTAAAATCCCACGTGTTTTCGATGTCTTTTACCAAATAGATGGCTCTACAACAAGATCCTATAATGGAGTTGGACTTGGCCTCCACATTTGCAAGAAAATTGCTGAAGTTCACAATGGAAGCGTGTGGGTAAAAAGTCTGGAAGGATTTGGAACTACAACACATATCCGCCTTCCAAAATAATTTTTTTATTTTGATACGTGTTCAATTTTCATGTAATTTTTGAGTTGTTCTAATATAACCAGAAGTAATATATACCCCAGATACTATTACGAATTATACCAATGAGGTCGAAATATGGTTGAGAAATCGATTAAGGAAATCAATAGTCGAATTGAAGACGGCAGTGTAAACGTAGTGACTGCTGAAGAAATGGTGGACATCGTTGCTAATTTAGGAGCAGAAGGAGCTGTAAAGGAAGTTGATGTTGTTACAACCGGAACATTTGGAGCAATGTGTTCATCCGGGGCATGGCTTAATTTTGGACATTCTGAACCTCCTATTAAAATGAGCAAAGTATGGCTCAATGGCGTAGAAGCTTACACTGGCGTTGCAGCAGTGGATGCATTCATTGGAGCGACCCAATTATCCGAAACTGAAGGAATGGCATACGGCGGTGCCCATGTAATTGAGGATCTCATCAGGGGAAAGTCAATTGATATTCATTCCACCGCATATGGAACTGACTGTTATCCCCGAAAGGTACTGGATACCACCGTCAACATCTACGATCTCAACCAAGCAGTAATGATGAATCCACGCAATGCATATCAGAAATATAATGCTGCAACCAATGGATCCAATCATAAAATACACACTTACATGGGTTCACTATTACCAAATAATGGAAATGTCACCTATTCCGGAGCGGGAGTACTTTCCCCTATGCACAACGATCCAAATTACGAGACCATCGGGATGGGAACAAGAATGTTCCTTGGTGGGACACAAGGCTACGTAATCGGAGAAGGAACCCAACATTCCCCAGAAAGTGGCTTTGGAACCCTCATGGTAAGAGGCAATCTAAAAGAAATGAGTTCTGATTACATCAGAGCAGCTACCTTCGATGGTTATGGAACTTCGCTTTACGTTGGAATGGGCATACCAATTCCCATAATTAACGAAAAAGTTGCTTTAGCTACCGCAATAACAGATGCAGATATTACTACCAACTTACTGGACTATGGAATCCCAAGCCGGGACAGACCAAAATTAGCAGAAGTCACCTATGAAGAACTCAAATCCGGTACAATTGATTTCAATGGAAAAGAAATTCCCACATCCTCCATGTCAAGTTTTAAGATGGCACGAAAGATTGCTGGAGAATTGAAGCAATGGATCAAAGACGGTGATTTTTTTGTCACGGAACCCGTAGAATTGCTTCCATCCGATACAAGTTGCAGGCCCATGAAACAAACAGATCGTAGTTTGCATGTACAGGACATCATGTCAACTGAAGTCATTACAATTAATCAGGATGCAACCTTCCACAAAGCAGCAAAAAGCATAATGGAAAACTCATATGATCACCTTCCTGTAGTAAAAGAAGACGGCACTATTGCTGGAATTGTAACTGCATGGGACATCTCAAAAGCGGTTGCTGAAGAAGATTACAAACTTGTAAAAGACATTATGACGAAAAAAGTGATCACTGCTAATGCCACCGATCAAATTGATGTTGCTGCGCGAAATCTTGATCATAACGGCGTCTCAGCAATGCCTGTAATAAATAGCAGAAGGGAAGTTATCGGAATAATAACCAGTGGAGATATAAGCAAACTCATGGCAAGGAGGCAGTAACAATGATGATCAAAATAAACATTTCAGCAGACATCGTTGGAGAACCAATCATTGCAGAAGCAATTATAGAAACTGGAACAAGCCTCAATATCTCCCAAGCACATTTCGACTCCAACCATGGGGAAATCATAGCAGAAGTGGAAAAATCACAATTTCGCGAGATAAGAGATGCACTTAATTCAAGGGGTGCCAAAATTGCAATCCTTGATAATCCAATTATAAGGGATGAAGAGGAGTGCGTTGAATGTGGTGCCTGCATCTCTGTATGCCCTGTTAAAGTTTTTTCATTTGATGAAGAGTGGAGCCTTCAAATGGATACCGATAAGTGCATACAGTGCGGAAACTGCCTAAAAATGTGCCCCCTCAATGCCCTTATTCTTGAGCTTTAAGGAAAAGCAACTATGAAAGAGCTTTACCAGCTCAAGGAAACCATTGTTACAATAAAAGCAGACGAGAAGAAATACATTGAAATTGCCAAAAAATCAATTGTTTCTAACCGTCATCTCCTTGAGCAATATATTTTAAAAAATCCTTATTTTAAGATCACTCTTGAACCGCATGACTGTACAGAAAAGGCACCTGAAATTGCCTCTAGGATGTCTGAGGCATCCAAACGGGTTGGTATTGGCCCGATGAGTGCAGTGGCCGGGACAATTTCAGCATTTGCAGTAGAGGCGATGAGAGAAGCAGGAGCTTTATACGCCATAGTGGACAACGGCGGAGATATTGCATATATCACAGACAGAGTCTTGCATATTGGAATATATGCGGGCAATTCCACTGTAAAAGATTTGGCATTTGCAATTCAACCAACTGATCACGTTAAAGGAATATGCACCTCATCCGGAACAGTAGGACCATCAATTAGTTTTGGAATGGCAGATGCCGCAATTGTTTTTTCAGAGAACGTATCTCTGGCTGATGCTGCGGCTACAGCACTTGGAAATGCTACAGAAACCGGATCTAAATCCGTTGAAGAAGCATTTAAAATTGTAAAAGGGGTTTCTGAAATCGATGGTGCAGTAGTCATTCAAGGAGAAAATATCGGAATGTGGGGAACATTGCCGGAAATTGTGAAGGCAAATGTTGATTACGATTGTATCACGAAGGGGTAAAAATAGGAAAACACCTGATATCAGGCGTTCCCTTTAGAGATTTGAACATTACTTTGATGCTGCAGGCTGGAATGGTAATTCTTCGAATGGTTGTATTACAACAAAGCCATCTCCCTTGAATGCCATCTGTATGCTTTCGCCACTTGCCCTGCCGACAAGGGACTTTAAAGAGATATCAGTTTTAAGATCAGGTTTTAGATTCCCAGACCATGCAACTGTAGCATTTGGATCGGTAAACACGGGCCGGTCTGTTGAAACTTTTAGAGTCAGTGGATCGTAATGAGTAGTAATTGCAACCATTCCACTTCCTTCAAGCTTGACGTTAAAAAGACCGCCTGCCATGACACCAGTCACTTTTTTAAGGATTTTTATATCCCAGTTGATTCCATCTTCGAAAGCCAGTAAATCATTGCCATTGACAAATATAGATTCATCGTTGAGATTGATAATTGAAATTTTCTTTCCACTATCTGCAAGATATACCTTGCCCTGACCCTCAGCTTTAGTGAGGCTTACCCCTTCCCCGGTCACTGCTTTCTTTAGCATCTTGCCGACACCGTGCTCCAAAACACCTTCTCGGGTAAATTTGACATTGCCAAGATAAGCGATCATCGAACCCTTTTTGGTCCAGACACGGCCGTTTAGGTTTAGCTCAAGCATTCGTTCATTTTCCATCTCAAAAAGGCCTTCACCGCGATCTTTCTGACCGGTCAAGTCTATAAATTCATCAACTGAATATCTTCCCATATTATTACCTCATTAATCCCCGGTTTAAACCAGTGATTTGCACTATCAATATTGTCCAGATAATAGCAAAGGGTATCGTTGTTAAAGTTATATAAAAGTAATTTAATGAATTTGAACTTTTTACGCATTCTGAATTGTTAATTCGTCAATTGATGTAGTCGAATCGCTTTCAAATGTGAGTAGGGAAGAAACTTCATCATTCTTTTGCATTTGAAATGAAATTATTAAGAAACAAATATAGAATAAAATCGAAATCAATAGCCTAGTTACATCAAAATATTTCGTTATGAATAGCTGAAAAAAGAAAATGTCGTAATCATCAAAATAACGTTAAATATTAAAATATAAGAATATTAAAAAACCTGAATCTAGCAGTCTAGTGACTATGACGATTCCGACAATTGTCGATAACCTTATATACAACTATATACAAATAATATGTCAGACACAAGTCAGATTTTAGACTGACATTAAGCAGACATATGTCGGCCTTTTGTCATCGAAGAAGCAGACTCATGTCAGACACGGGGCGCTAACATGAAAAGAATCACAATCAGATTGCCAGAACAGCAACTTGATCTGATCGACTATATGGTAGCCCAAGGCGAATTTCCATCTGCAAGCGAAGCAATTCGAACTGCAGTAAGAGAATTAATAGATGAAAGAGGTGAAAAGCTTCTCCGGAGATCGGAGATGATAGCAGCCCTTTCGTGACAGACTTTTGTGTATTCTAAGAGGGGATGAACACATGCAGTCAATAGTGCAGGAAGCTTTGAGACTAACAGAACAAGAAAAGCAGTTTAAAGAAGTATTGGACAACGAAGATGATCTTGGGTTCGGCATGCCAAGAATAACCATTGTTGGTTGTGGCGGAGCCGGAAACAATACCATTAACAGGTTGTACAATATTGGTATCGAAGGCGCAGAAACAATTGCAATAAATACCGATAAACAACATCTTGATCATATTCGTGCAGACAAAAAAATCCTTGTTGGTAAAACGTTAACTCGTGGACTCGGTGCCGGCGGATATCCAGAAATCGGTGCAAAGGCCGCAGATCTCGCTCGTGGAACACTCGAAGAAGTGTTCAAAGACAGCGACCTCGTTTTCGTTACAGCTGGTATGGGAGGAGGAACCGGTACCGGTGTTGCTCCTGTTGTTGCAGAAATTGCAAAAGAGCAGGGCGCAATTGTTGTAGGTATGGTATCCAGTCCTTTCCGTGTTGAACGTGCAAGAACAGTTAAAGCAGAAGAAGGACTTGAAGAATTCCGCAAAACTGCTGACACCGTAATTGTGCTTGATAACAACAGGCTGCTGGAATATGTGCCAAACCTTCCAATTGAGCAGGCATTTTCAGTAATGGACCAGCTTATCGCTGAAACCGTCAAAGGTATCACCGAAACAATCACACAACCTTCCCTGATTAATCTTGACTACGCAGACATTCGCGCAATCATGGGTTGCGGCGGCGTTGCAGTCATGCTTGTAGGAGAAAGCAAGAATCAGGATAAGAGCGACGATGTTGTCAGAGCTGCTCTAAACCATCCACTTCTCGATGTAGACTACCGCGGAGCTACCGGAAGCCTTGTACACATTACAGGCGGACCAGATCTCAGCCTTAAGGAAGCAGAAGAAGTTGCATCTTCCCTTACATATGAACTTGCACCCAGTGCAAATGTAATCTGGGGAGCAAGAATCCGGGATGACTACGAAGGAAAGATCCGGGTTTTGGCCATTATGACAGGTGTGCAGTCAGCACAGGTCTTGGGCCCACAGTACCAGACAGATATTGTCGAAAAAAGAAACCCAGCACGCAATACAGAAAGAAACTACACTCGTGTAAACAACGGGCAGCGTGCAGTCGTTGAACCTATTAACAGTTCCGGTAATGGCGGATCCATAATAGACATCATTAACTAAATGTTTCTATGCCGGATGAGGACATTTCCTTATTCGGCTGGAATAACTTTTTTTATCTTCACTGAAGTTCTATATTCATGAATATTCTGATAGCCACAGGTCATCTTGCTGTAGACACGGTGAGGAATGCTGTTGGCAACAATGCTGAAACCTTGCTAATTGACACAGAAGTTGCAGCATTCATAACTCCCGGTAAACTTCTGGATGCCTACATGAATAAATATCATCCGGGTGCTTTTGAGATGCTGTTTGTACCCGGACTTGTATCAGGTGATTTTTCAGAAATTGCCACCAAAATAGGTTGTCCTGTTTATCGCGGTCCAAAACATGCATACGATCTTGGATTAGTACTCCGATTCGCAGATGAAATCACATTTTCCAGCGAAATACCTGCATGTGAACTGATTGAAGGAATCAGGAAAGAAGAAGCCCTAAAAACCTTACAAGATCTGGAAGATAAAGCATTACCTGCATTTAGCCTCAGAAATGTGAAAATTGGCGGCAATTCTGGCATGAAAGTCATGGCGGAAATTGTTGATTCAGCGTCTATGAATGAAGCTCAGCTCAGCCGAAAAATAAAACATTTTCTTGACGCTGGAGCAAGCATCATTGATCTTGGCATTGCAATGACAAGTTCTGTTGAATCTGTAGAGGCGTCAGTTCGAAATGCACGAAAAGTTACAGAGTCCCCTTTAAGCATTGATACAACAATTGTCGAACACATCCTATGCGCAGTGAAAAATGGAGTAGATCTGGTACTTAGCCTCAACAGCTCAAATATTGATTCGGTTGCAAAAGCAATTGCCGAAAAAAATGTTGCAGCAGTTGTAATACCTGACCCTGGAAAGGGATATGATAGCCTCATTGAGAATCTAGACAAATGCAGGAAAGTTGGAATCAAAAAAATCATTGCCGACCCGATCCTTGATCCTGCGGGACATGGATTCACAGAATCTGTTATCCGCTACATGAACTTTTCAGAACGATATCCAGAGATTCCCCTTTTCTTCGGCGCAGGGAATGTTACTGAGCTTTTTGATGCTGATTCGACAGGAATTAATGCCTTGCTTTGCACAATTGCTGCTGATACCGGCGCATCGATTCTTTTTACTCCTGAATATAGTGACAAGACACAGGGTTCCATATCAGAATTGAATACTGCTGCCGGAATGATGAAACTCGCGGAATTCCGCAAAAGCTCACCAAAGGATTTAGGTCTTGATCTGTTTTGCATAAAAGAAAAACGGAAGAGAACTGAAAGAGCTATGCCAGAGAATCCATTTATAGCAAAAACCAATACTGGTTGGGAACTTGATCCAAAGGGACCTTTCATAATAGGAATTGTGCACGATTCAAAGGGCAGAGGCTATATTGTTGCAGAGCATGAAAAGGTTACTATAATCGGCAATAATGCATCTGAAGTGCTTGATTCCATTATAAGCAGCGAGTTAGTCAGTATGTTTGATCATGTTGGCTATCTTGGAATGGAACTTAAAAAAGCTGAAATTGCACTCCAATTTAACAGAAGTTATGAACAGGATGATGTTTTCTAATGAGGTGAAAAATTGAAACTTAATAGTCAGGATAAAACAGAGGTTGCACAGATACTGGCTGAAAAATATTTTTCAGAGATGGACTGGAAGTGGGTTAACCTGAAAAAGGATGTTAATCGCATATTCACTGCATATGAAGAAATTGGGGATCAGTACAGGGAATACCCATACATGAGCAAAGACTGGTATGTTGAGAATTCCGCCACCATAAGCACGCATATGTGCAAAAGCTGGGAAGAACTAAAAGACCTCGTGGATTTTCTGAAAGCCTACTCTGACAATTTTGATTTCCTTGCTATGAACGATCGTAAAATGCTATGTATAGCATCTACTGAAAACTCACTAAATCCGGGTCAGAAAAATGCAATTTCGGAAGCAAAGAAATTACGCTACAGCATTTTTGTGTTCAATGCAAAAGTACCTGATGACATTGAATTTGAGTTAATGCAACTCGGTGGAGGAATGTGAGCACATTTTCATAGTGATGCAGATTAAGGTATCAAAATGTCTTCAACTGACGAATATGATGTTATAATAGTAGGTGCCGGTCCAGCAGGTGCAACTGCCGCTACCTATGCAGCCCAATCCGGTGTTTCAGTCCTTTTAATTGAGAAGAAGAAGGATATCGGAGTTCCCTTACAATGTGGAGGGTTCCTGACACATGAAGAAACCCTGAGAGAATTAATTCCAGATGCCGAACTTCCACACCAACTTCTTGAGTACCCTAAATCCTGCGTTCACACCTCAACTAATTTCCAGAGATTCATTGCCCCTGACGGAAATTCCAAAGGTTTTGAAGTTGAAGCTGATGCTCTTGACAGGAGAAAATTTGACAGGTATTTAGTGAAGCAAGCAGCCAAAGCAGGAGCCAAAGTGCTCATTGGAACAAATGTCACAGATATCAATAATCGGACAGTTATCACTGATGGTATTTTCGGAAAAGCGGACTATAGTTGCAAAGTACTTATTGGGGCTGAAGGTCCGAATTCTATTGTTGGAAAATCCAGAGGCTTGATAAGAGAACATGACCCAATGGGAGTTGGGACAGCATTTGAATATGAGCTTTCCGGGGTTGACGTTGACCGAGCAGCCGTCGAAATGTATTTCGGGAAGAAATATGTCCCGGGAGGTTATGCGTGGATTATTTCCCAGGGAGAAGACAACGCTAACATTGGGGTCGGCGTACGGGAAGCCCTTTTTGAAGAAAACATGTGTGCACGGGATTACCTGAACCGATTTATGCAGGAACACCCACAGGCATCCGAAAAACTTGAAGGCGGAACTATTGTTTCTGTTGTTGCAGGACTTGTACCAGTTGGTGGTGCCCCTTCAAAAACCGCAACAAAGGATACTCTTATTGCAGGAGATGCCGCAGGCCACATCATCGCAACAAACGGCGGTGGAATTGCAACAGCCATGGTTGGAGGCAAAATTGCCGGAGAAACTGCTGCTGACCACCTGAATGGAAAATGCAGTCTGGAAGTGTATGAAAAACGCTGGAGAGAACAAATGGGACTTGAAATCAAAACTGCAGTTTATGCACGCAAGTTGATGGACAATCTCATGAAATCAGACATCCTCATGTCAAAAGCTATTCGTGTCATTTCACCAGAACAAATGAAAGACATCCAGTGTGGCAAGCTCCCAAATTCAGTCAAAAAAGCATTATTAAAGCTTAATTTCGGACTCAGTTAATTATGTACCTTTTTGTGTATGGAACCCTGAAAAGAGGATGTTCAAACAACTATCTTATGAAAGGCATCTCATATGTCGGTGAGGACAAAACCAAAGATTCACATTGTATGATCAATCTGGGACGTTTTCCGGCAATCTTTGAAAGAAAAGGTACTACTTCTATCAAAGGTGAAACCTTTCTTGTTAATGGAGAACACTTGAAAGCCCTTGATGCTTTTGAAGGAAAATGGTTTTACCGAAAAAAAGTGCTGCTTGAAAGTGGGATAAATGCATATACATATTTCCTTTCACCTGATGCCACGATAAAGAATTACCCCGTGATTGAAGATGGAAACTGGACAGCAGAATATGGAAAACAACAAGAATGATACTATTTGCTATGAAGCACATGGCAACCTCTATCTTAATATCACCAATAAATGCAGTGCAGATTGCACTTTCTGTATTCGCAATTTCCAGACCGGAGTATATGGATACGATCTCAGGCTTTCAAAGGATCCTTCATTAGAAGAAGTCATTGCAGAATTGGAAAAGCATGATATTTCAAAATATGGGGAAATTGTGTTTACAGGATTTGGCGAACCGACATTAAGATTTGAAATCCTTCTCAAAATTACTAGTTTGTTAAAGTCCAAAGGTGCATACGTCAGGCTTGACACAAATGGTCATGCACAACTTGTTAACCCTAAAACAAATGTCATTGCTACCCTAAAAGAAGCCGGTCTCGATGCGCTATCAGTAAGTCTGAATGCGGAATCTCAGGAAAAATACAATCAGATATGCAAACCTGCATTTCCAGATGCATACCAAGCCATGCTTGACTTTACACAAAATGCGGTAGATGCAGGAATTGACACAAGGATGACCGTTGTGAGAATTCCTGAAATCAATATTGAAAAATGCAGGGAAATTGCTAATTCAATTGGCGTAGATTTTCATATCAGAGGTTGAGTTTTACAGGTGTTTTAAAAGGTCATCCCTTTTTAAAACATGCAACCGCTCTCTTATAAGTGCTTTTAGTGACCTAATATCACCTTTCTTAGCACTTGTTGGAGCAATAATATACTTCCATTTAGTCCAGGGTTGCAGAAGTCCAAATTTAGAGATTATCTCATCAAGTGATTCATCCTTATTTTCAATTTTATCCATTTTATTGGGAACAATTATAGTATCAATTTCAAGTTCTGCGAGAAAATCAAACATTTCAATATCAATAGGAATTTCACCCCTTGATTCCCAACGTCTAACAACATCTACAAAGGAAGGTGCATCTATTACAAGAATAGCCAATGAAATCTCAGAGGCATTTTTCTCAAAGTTGCGCACAATTTTATTTTTGACAATATCCTGTTTCCTTTCCTTGACTCCGCTCATAAAACCAAAGCCAGGATGATCTGTCACCACCAAGTCCGAACGTCTCACAGCTGTCGGTTTCAACGTCACTCCAGGACGCCTCCCTACACGAACCTTGTGCCCGGTCAGTTCCCTAACAATCGAAGATTTACCGACATTAGATCTACCGACCATTGCAATCTCAAATTTCCCTTTTTTGGAGAATCGTTTTTCACTTATCATTGTTCCACCTTTTTAGCTTCCATCTCAATTCTCCGGTCTAATTCCACAATAAAAGATTCAAACGAATCTTCCGGTATACGGGCACCTGCCGCCACAGAATGTCCCCCACCTGAACCCCCATACTTCGGAGCGACTTCCCTGAGAACACGATTAATATCCACACCATTTCGGGATCGAAGACTCAAGTCATATACACCTTTTCGTTCCCTGTGTTCTGCAGCTATTCCTATATTACGTCTTCCGTAGGAAGCTGCATAAATTGCAGATTTTCCCAAATAACCATCAGGATCGAGAACATATGCCAGACTGCTGAGACTCTGGACATTTGCTTTCACACGAATTCTCAATTCTTCTTCCAAACGAGAGGCTGCTCGAGCATACCTTGAGAGTTTACCGATTTCAGATGGAATTACGTCCCGTGAAAGAGGAACAAGTAAACTACGTTTGAAATCATAATTCCTACCTGCATACTGGATTGCTTGAATAAGTGTACCGGCCTGGAAAAATAGACTTCTTTTATCCCAATCTTTAGTCCATTTCTTTATATCAGGCGTGTTGTCGCAAAAATCCCCGATGGCACCATAAATTGCAATCCTGCGAATATCCCTACTTAACCTTGATTCAAATACCTTATAGGTGAGCTCCGCAGCACATGTCTCCAGATTATGATGAAACCAGGGAGCATCCCAACATTGTTCTGGAAGAGGGTGATGATCAATATAGACAAGATCCTGCTTTTCAGATATTAGTTCCAGTTTTTGATAGAGCTCACCACATGCTCGCTCATCAACTGCAATATCACAAATTATCACATTCTTATACCCTGCAGCCATGTCGAGACGTCGACTAATGCTTACCGGGCTTGTGAAAAAAACATCCGCATCCGGGTATGCACTTTTCGCTATTGAGCCTGAGCATATCCCATCAGAATCACCATGTGTAAATATTATAGTATTCTTTGCTTTTTCTTTCATTAGCGCCCATCCAAAAGTAGTTTTCAAAAGCTAAGTGCATCATTGATAATTTCAATGGTTTGAACATACAAATCCTTCATAGAAGTTATCTTTTCATACTGGGGGTAAGAAGAATATATGCTAGATTCATTTGATGATGAAGAAGAATTGTTTTCAGCAATTACTTCAGATGAAGTATTGACTGTCTCTTCTTCAGGAACGTAAGCATCAGTACTAAACCCTGAATCGAAAATAAGTGGTTTTGATCTTACAATTTTGCTATACCCTTTTGAGTCAGAAAACTCTGCAGTTGTGGATGGTATGCTAACTTTATCCGTCATAGGGGTGAAAATACGATAGCTAACCATTTCTTCATTGGAAGGAATAATCACTTTTGAAAATTCATTACTTCCGTCTACCAGAGTTGTTCCAGAAGGTAGTGTATCCATAATTGATGTATATGCAGCCCTGTCCCCTTCATTTGATATGTGTACATTGACGTCTAACATATACCCTGAACCATCGGCTTTAACAGAACCAAGTTCAACCGTTTTTGTAATGTTTATGTATGGCCCGTTAAAAGTCAAATTCGTTGAATTTGTAGAAACAGTTCGTATAATTCCATAGCGTTCAAGACTTACTTCAGTGGGTTGAAGTGCATAAGTACCCGGCTTCAAGGCACGCACAGAATACTGGTAATTATACTTTTCATATGGATCAAGTTCAATGCTGGAATCCAGATCTATGTCTGGATCAAGTATCAACCCCTCCGGCAACACCTCTTCAATTGTGACATTTTCAAATGCCAATCCTTTGAGGTTAGTGATAGAAATTGTAACATGAACACGTTGATCTATATACATTTCATTGCCCGAAACTCGCGACACGAGAAGGGTATCGTTTACCCACGTAACTGTTTTTTTGGTTTCATTCGAGATAGAAACAGAAATACTCGTATAGGGAGTTGGAATATCCATTCCAGTAGTCACATTAAGAGCTTCAACTTTAAATTTCCCTTCTACCACCTTCAATGAAGGAAACATAGAGCTATTGACACCAAGAACCGCACTCCATGAATTGGAATTATTATCAGTTATAGAAAGCAAAACAAAATCAGTATTTGTATCAAGTGGTTCGGATTTTGAAAAATCCGAGGCCTTTATGGAATAGCCACTGATTTCGACAGTATCCCCCCAGTAAAGGGTGTGGTTTTCAGGATCTTTCCACAACTCACCCTCATCCTGAGATGCTGTAGGAAGACCAGAAAGACCTGTAGTTTGAGCAGTTTATGCATTTTCATGGTAGGATTTTTTTTACCTATGTCTTTTAAAAATATAAAGTAGACCAATTACAAATACCCCAAGCAGAGAACTAAAGCCTGGCTCTACTTTATTGTCATCCAGAGATTCGTCTTCAACGTCTTCTGATTCTACAGGATCACCTATTGTGAAGATTGGATTGCCATTGCTGCTAGACTCTGTGTCTTCGGATGAAGAAGATGAGGATGAAGAAGAAGCTGGATCCTCTGATTCTACCTGTTCACCAACTAAAAGTGAAAGTGAATTCGAAATCTTTTCACCTTTGTAACTCGCCATATCTATGAAGCTTCCCTCTGCGGCCGGAATCGTAAATGTGCCATTTTCAGTAGCTTCAACAACATAAGAATAAGTGACAGATGTACCATCATCTAAAACCTGATCAACAAAAAGATCTCCACTAACAAAGGATAATCCTTCGGGAGGTTCAGATGAAACATAAACGCTTGAATCTCTGTTCCCCGTATTGCTGACAACAACGTTTACAGTAGATGATTCGCTAATAAGGATATCAGAATCACTTAGAGATTGACTAACCTCAATTATTGGCCCATCCACTTGAATCTCAGGTTGTTGTGACTCAGCAGTATATGATTCACCATCTACCGAAAAAGTAGCTTTTGTAGCGGGTAGTGTATGATCACCATCATTCAGAGGCTTAAGGGAATACTCAAAAAGAATAACTGACTCTTCAGGAGACAAGGACAAATCTTCTTTCAAAACAACGTTATCCAATATTTCGAAATCGTTGTGCAAGTAATCTTCGATATGTACCCCGGAAATAGAGCAGATGCCCCAGTTCCGAACAGAAACCGTTATTCTTACATTATCACCCATATAAGCTTCACTAACTGAAGATTTGGTTATCAATAACTCAGCTTTCGGTTCTATAGTTACGCGTTCTGATGCTTCATCTGAGTGGACATCATTGTTTATATCATATCCTTCCACCGTAGCTTTGATATCAATATCGGTTTTTTCCCAAAAATAAGGGATTTCAAGTTTTACTATAAACGTCTCACTAACTTCATCTATGGCAAGTGATGAAATCTCATGCACAAGGTCACCATCTTTAAGTTCTGCTCCTGAAATCGTAAGAATCAGATCATCAGCGTCCGCATCACCTGTATTTTCCACGCTTACGGTTACTTCAATACCATCTACTGAAGCAGCTGTTCGTGGATCGTAAGTATCATCATCCGTTTCAATAGTTATGCCAAAAGCAGGAACTCCACGTTCAAAAACCTGAATCGAAGCAGTGGGATCCCTCATTTCACCAGTCCACTCATTAATATCAAGGTCTACTTCACTTACATATATCCTGAGATCTTTTCCTTCAGAAATATCCCGATACTCAAGCGAATTTCCTACCTGCATGGGAGAATGGTCTATCAAAACACTGTTTTTGAAAAGATTTATGTAAACAAAACCATCCTCATCAAAGTCAGCCGCTTCAATAGTGTATATATCATCTGTATAGATGCCATCTTTCAGAGTACCTCCCCAATGTAATGTGGAATCTACACTTGAAATCCACTGGACATCTTCAAGCTCATACGCATTGGCAGGACCTGCTAAAAACAGTATTACCATTGTTATTAGAATGATAAAAGATCGAACTTTCATAGGAATACCTCGTAAATGATGACTATAATTTTCCCCTCTTAGTCGTTTTTTATATATTAATATGAAAATCGTCTTTTTATAAATCTCTTTTTATCGGAGATCCTGATCTAAAAACAAAGCAAGCTAGCCAAAATACTATTCCGCAGGACATCGATAAATATATATAACTTTCCTAGCTATGTTCCTTAGGCGTCGTCGCCTAGTGGCTATATTAATCATATATTTCTATATTAAATGAGGGTTCTAAATGGAAGAAATAATCGATGAAATTAAGAAGCAGGACCCGCACCTTTTTTCACAGATAGAAAAAATCATTCCTTTCCACGGATATTTGAGTTCCGGAGCTTTTATTGGATTAAGAATGCTCAATATGGCCAAACGCATTCTTGATGTCCATGATGGAGAACGTATTTACGCAGTCAGCGAAACCTACAATTGCGTGCCTGATCCCTTCCAGATTCTGGAAGGTGCAACTACTGGTAACAAAGGGCTTCGTGTAAAAGACTATGGCAAAATGGCTGTCACAGTCAATAAAAGAGCTGAAAAAGGCGTCACTTCAATGAAAGGTGTGAGGATATATCTTGATCCGCAAAAGATGGAAGATTATCCCAAACTTCATGCATGGTATATGAATACTGCAAAAGTATCCCATGAAGAAGTTGTCCCTGAATTACTCAAAGCTGGGGAAGATGTCTACAGCTATGAAATGGTAGACATTGAAGTCCCACCGAGGAAGAAAAAGCAAGTACGACTTTGTGAGAAATGTGGTGAGAGTTTTGTTCAGTATGAAGACGAAGCGCTCTGTCCTGCATGTAACGATAACTAAACGGAGAATACAAGATGAATGAAACCGTGATTTCAACCAAAGACAATAAACAGACCATTTACATTCCAGAGAAATGTATTGGCTGTGGAACATGCGTCATGGTTTGTCCAAAAGACACACTGGTAATCGGATCTGTTGGTCCTGTTGCACGTGGTCTCTTAGACAAGGATTTCTTAGATATCAGGCCAGACACCTGTATCACATGTGGAATGTGTGCAAAAGTCTGTCCAACCGGCGCATTGGAAATGAGAGAAGATGGAAAGCCAATAACTGATGAAACTTATCTTAACGGCTCCATTAAACCTACCACTGTAAACGATGATTGTGTACACTGCGGACTTTGCGAGCAGATTTGCCCACAAGGTTGCATCGAAGTTAAACAGTGGCTTTCAAACGATAATGAGGCAAAAATCGAAGGCCAGACTACTATTGATAATGATTGCTGCGTACACTGTGGATGGTGTGCATCAGTGTGCCCAACCAGTGCAATTTCTGTTGAAAAACCATTTTCAGGCACATGGGAACGTGCAGAAGATACATGTCAGGCATGCCGTACATGTGTGGACGTCTGCCCATGCAATGCACTCTTCAATCCTGAATGGGGAGTTGGAGAGATTGTAGATAAAGTGGCACAAAGACCGGATGCATGCATTTACTGTGGAGCCTGTGCAGTTGCATGTCCTGTTAATGCAATCGATGTAAGGAAGAAATCAATTGTACCTGACATGACCAAGAAAAATGTTTTCGAGAAGAAACTTGTTGACAAACCCTCTGCAACCCCGACACTAACATCTATTCTTGTTACTGACAGGGAAGACTGCCTTGGCTGTGGCAACTGTGTAATTATGTGCCCAGTCAATGCAAATTCTGACAAGGCTATTGCAGCAGGATACCTGAACGAAATCGATGATAAACCACTCCTTGAAGTAGAAAACGGTGCAATCAAAGTAATCGATCAGGAAGTCTGTGGTTCATGCGGTGCCTGTGCACTCATTTGCCCCACATCTGCAATCTGGCTCGAAAAGAGAGAGGTGGTATAATATGGCATCTACACTTGCAATTAAAAATGGATATGTTTTCGACCCCCTCAATGAAATTAACGGGGAAGTAATGGATATTTTCATTAAGGACGGCAAGATCGTTTCCGAACTTTCTGAAGCTGAGATGAAAGATGCAAAAGTAGTAGATGCTACCGGTAAGACCGTTATGCCGGGAGGTGTCGATTCACACACGCATATTGCAGGATCAAAGGTCAATGTCGGAAGACTCATGAGACCGGAAGATCACTACCAATACACCCGGGCAAAGACTGATCTAACCCACTCCGGTACCGGTGAAACTACCAAGACTGTATATCTTGAAGGATACGAATATGCCCAGATGGGGTACACCACTGCTTTTGAAGCTGCTGTCCCCCCTATGAAAGCCAAACACACCCATGAGGAAATGCGTTCTATTCCAATGCTGGATCTGGGTGCCTACCTTGTGCTGGGTAATAACTGGTTCCTTATGAGGTACCTGAAAGAAGGCGACATGGAGAAAGCAACTGCTTATGTTGCCTGGATGATGAAGACACATAAAACCTATGGAATCAAATGTGTCAACCCTGCCGGTGTAGAGAACTGGGGATGGGGTGAAAATGTAGATTCACTTGACGAAACAAGTATCCACTTTGAAACCACTCCTAGGGAAATTATCGATGGACTATGTGAGATAAACGAAGAGCTTGGAATCCCTATGCCTATGCATTTGCACGCAAATAATCTCGGGCACCCAGGATGCTATGAAACAACTCTTGAATCACTGAAAATCCCATCAAAGATTAAACCCAAGCAAAAAATGAATGTCGAATGGGCAGAAACTAAAATTGATCCTTCAAGGGACCGCTCTGTTTACCTGACTCACATGCAGTTTAATGCATTTGCCGGCACTTCCTGGAGAGACTTTGAATCTGGTGTTAAACCGCTAGCAGATTACATCAACAAAAACAAACACGTTGTTATTGACAGTGGCTGTGTGCCATTTGGTGAAGCAACCTGTATGACTGGTGATGGTCCATCTATCCACGATGTAGCAGTATTAACTGGTGGTAAATGGTCAAACGGTGACATTGAACTTGAATGTGGTTCTGGTGTTTGTCCGTTCACATATCTCAAGAGCAATCCAGTACACAGTGTCCAGTGGGCAATGGGTCTTGAATGCTTGTTACTTATTGACAACCCATGGCAAGCCATCATGACGACTGACAGCCCTAACGGCGGTCCGTTCACAAAGTATCCACTTGTTATGTCCTGGCTGATGTCCGAATCCTTCAGGGAACAGACATTCAATGAATGCCACAAATGGGCAAATGACCGCAGTGAGCTTGGTGGAGTTGACAGAGAAATGTCACTTTACGATCTTGCAATCCTCACACGTGCTAACCCTGCAAAAACCATTGGTATGGTTCACAGAAAAGGAAGTCTGGGTGTTGGTGCTGATGCCGATGTCACTATCTATGACCTCGACCCAAGCAAGCTAAACGTTAACAACCACGAAGAACTTATCCAGAAATTCAGCCGCGCAGCATACACTATCAAAGGCGGTGAAATTGCTGTTAAAGATGGAGAGATTGTTGCTCTTCCAACCCAGAGAACCTATTACAGCGATATCGCTATTGACGATTCCGCCGAGAAGGTTATGCTTGATGATGTAAAGGACTGGTTCAGGTACTATTCAATTGGATTCAACCACTATCCAACACCTGAGAAATACCTTACCAACCCGACAGCAATCAAGGTAAACACGGAGCAGTGATTTGAATGGCAGAGATTATACTTACACCGAATAAAGAGATAGATCTCAAAGTTGAAGCCGATGTAATTACTCCTGACGAGTTTGCCGGCAAAGGAAAAGCTGACATTGAGAAATTACTCGTCTGGCAGGGTCCTACTCAATATCCTCTTTCAGACTTCTTTGATGTTGAAGAAGATGGAGGAAATTCCGCTGAAGACACCAGCATTGTTATTAATGGCGATGTTTCAAGAGTCAAGCTTATTGGCGCTAAAATGACAACTGGAAAGATTGCCATTAAAGGTTCTGCGGGAATGCACGTGGGGTCTGAAATGTCAGGCGGCGAAATTGTCGTAGAGGGTGATGCAGATTCCTGGCCCGGAATGGAGATGACCGGAGGAGTCATTCACATAAAAGGAAATGCAAGTGATCATGTTGGCTCTGCTTATCGCGGTAAATGGAGCGGAATGAAAGGCGGACGCATAATCATTGATGGAAATGCCCGCAGTCAAGTCGGCGGTGGCATGGATGCCGGAGAAATCATTATCGGCGGTTCTGTTGAAAATTTCTGTGGAATTCGTCAGTCTGGAGGTCTTATTGTTGTCAAAGGCGACGCAATACGTACAGTCGGCGTAGAAATGAATGGTGGCGCCATTGTTATTGGTGGAAATATTCTGAAGTTCACACCCGGAATGCAGTATGAAGGTGAAGAATCCGATCTAAAATTCGAGGATATTGAATGCAGTGGAACCTTCAAAAAGTTCACCGGAGACTTTGCGTTTTCAAAGAAACCAAAGGGTGTTGTGTACGCCGGAAAGGAAACAAACCCGGAGCTATGAGGTGGTTTTCATGAAATTCATACTTAACACCGGAAGTACAATTGATGAAGGAAAATTTGCAAAGGGCGGAAACAAATACAGCGAAGGTTACATGAAAGAATGTGCCGTCTGCTGGATTACCCCGGAAGACCATGATTTGCTGGGATGCCCCCAGAAGGTTAAAGTCACCGGCATGGATGGTAAACATTCTGTCGTAGTTAATACAAAATGTACAGACAGCGTAATGTGTGGCAACGTATTCATGCCTAGAGCAATCTGGGCCAATGTTATTGTTGACCCATGGACATTCTCCACAGGTTCTCCCCTCTACAAGGGAAGCCCTGTGACTGTTGAATCAAGCAATGGTGAAGTTCTCAGTGCAGAGGATGTCGTCCTTAAGATATATTATGGAGGTAACTAAAATGGTTGTCAAGAACGTCGTATGTCCTGTTTGTGGCGGAGCATGCGAAGACATCCAGGTTGAACTTAAAGACAACAGTATCACTGTTAAAAATGCCTGTAAAATGGGTAATGCCAAGTTCCAGGAAGTTGTGAGTGAACACCGCCTCAAGGATCCGATGATCAAGAAAAACGGCAAGCTTGAAAAAGTAAGCTGGGACGAAGCTCTCAACAAAGCTGCTGAAATTCTTGTCAACTCCAGAAGACCTTTGCTATTCATGGGAAGTGAAACAGCTTGTGAAGCTCAGGAAGTAGGCCTCCACATTGGCGAATACCTTGGTGGAGCAGTCGACTCCAATGCAACCATCTGCCACGGACCTACTGTGATGGGCATTCAGGAAGCAGGTATAGCAACTTCAACATGCGGAGAAGCCATCAACCGCAGCGACCTTAATATTTATTGGGGAACAAACCCACTTGCATCCATGCCACGGCATATGTCAAAATATAGTCTGTTCCCGAGAGGTTACTGGGCAAAGAGAGGAAGATTTGATAGGAAAGTCATTACTGTAGACCCACGCATAACTGATACTGCTGTGGCTTCTGACCTTCACATCCAGCTTCAGCCAAACAGTGACTATGAGCTTTTAAACGCTCTGCTCACCATCATTAACGGCAAGACCCCACATCACTCTGTAGAAAAAGTTACTGGGGTACCAATTTCCGTTATGCATGAAATGGTTGATATGATGCTTGAAGCCAAATTTGGAAGCATTAATGTTGGTCTTGGCCTTGGTTCATCTTACGGTAAACACCGTAATGTCGAAATGGCATTGAACGTGGTAAAAGAACTCAACCATAACCATGGCACCAAATTCAGGATTGGCGCGCTTCGTGGTCACTGTAACGTAGCAGGATTCAACCAGCTTGCATCATACCTCTATGGTTACCCCTTCGCACTTGACTTCATGCGTGGCTATCCGAGGTTCAATCCCGGGGAAACCTCCTGTGTAGACCTGCTAAGGGAAAAGGATGTTGATGCTGCCCTTGTGCTTGGTGCTGACCTTGTGTGCCATACTCCTGCAGACTGTGCAAAATATCTCTGTGATATACCCATGGTATGTATTGATATTGCACCCGGTCCAACTGTAACAGGAGCTGATGTTGTACTGCCGGGAGTCATTGATTCCTTTGAATGTGAAGGTACATTCTACAGGCTGGACAACGTGCCCGTGCACTTTGAACCATTCACTGACTCACCCTTTGAATTTACAAATAGCAATGAAGATACAATGAAACAGCTCTTTGCAAAGGTTAAGGCACTGAAAGAGAATGCATGAGCAAAGATGACTGGCATTTCAATAAGAAGCCAGTAACAAAAATTACATGGAAAGAAGAGGAGCGGAATGATACCGCTCCTTATGTTTCCATCAAATGCATTGAGATCAAAGGGGATAAGCTCCCGGAAGAGATCAATGTAGATGTTGTCATTGAGAAAATGTTTGAAGTTTTCCTGAATGACAACTACATTTCTTCTTTTTTAGCAAGTCCAAGAGAACTTAAAGAGATGACCGTAGGCCATCTTATCACCGAAGGTCATGTTGGAAGTGCTGAAGAAATCACTTCAATTGAAATTGCGGATGATAAATTACTTTGCAAGACAAAGGAATCCATAGAGAATAAAAGTGTTCCAGATCCTAGCATCAGAGTTGAAAAGGACACATTGTTCAATCTAATTGATCATATTTTTGAAGATGGAAAAATCTGGAGACGAACAGGCGGTGCCCATTCGACTATCATTGCAAGTCCAAAGGGTGAAATACTTGCATTCTGTGAAGATGTGAGCCGAGCTTCCGCTGTTGATAAAGCAATTGGCAAAGCCGCCCTCGATGGCATAAAGCTTAACGAATGTATCATGGCAACTTCTGGCAGGCTCTCTGTTACAATGGTAGGAAAAGCTGTGAACGCTCGAATTCCTTTAATGGTGAGCAAGGCTGCACCAATGGATCTGGGTATCAAGCTTGCACGGAAAAATAATGTGACACTTGTAGGATTTGCACGCAAACCCAATCTCTACATATACTCAAACCCGGAAAGACTTGTAGCTTAATTCCAGCTTGCAGCTGAACCCGCATATTTCAGTTTTCAGGGTCTATTTTTTTGATTGTTGCAGTCATGTCAAGAGGCGCTGCGTAGTAAGGAGCAGTTGTTATAATTACATCTGCGTAGGGTGCATATGCCACTACATCTTTTGCATTAATTCCACCAACTGCAATTTCAAGACATGGATTTATGCTCCTGAGAAGTGGAACAAGGACGTCCAATTTTTCAGGGGAGTAGTGATCGAGTAAAAGTGTGTCTGCGACCTTAGCATACCGGAAAGCATCCTTCTCATCGCGAGGTTCAATTTCAATTTTCTTGAAGGCATTGAGCTTTTCAACAGAATCGACAACATTAAGGTGATTTTGTGTAACAAGAATCGAATCACTAAGAGAATTGCGATGGTGTAGTCCACCGCCCGCCTTCACAGCCTTTAATTCATGTTTCCTAAAACCCGGATGTGTCTTGCAACTTGTAGCTATCAGTACATCGGAGTTCACAGCTTTGACAGCTTCAACCATTTCCCTTGTTTTCCCCGCAATGGCGCAGGTAATTGAGAGAAATGTCTGGGAAACACGCCATAGTTTGAAAATCGTCTGCAAATCGCCACTGGCAGAAAAAAGAACAGTTTGTTCATCGAATGAACACCCATTTGCCACATAGGCCACAACATTCAGACCTTTGCTCCTGTAAAACTCAGCGAGGTCATCGGTGCAGGCAGCTACCCCTGCATCTCTTGAAATTATATTAATTGTGCCCTTTCCACCAATACAGAGCATGTCAGTTGTCTCATCACCGTATGGACAATCTTCCATAAGGTAATGCTCGAAATGATTAATCATACCACACCAGTCCTATATGGCTCACTTGACTTATACATATTATCCTATATTTTAGTGGTTGGTCATAGTATGATGACGACCCCAAAAATTTCAATTTTTAATAACCGTTATCGCTTTCTTTTACAAAAACATCCAATGTAGCTGAAAAAGAAATCTTTTCAGAATCTTCACTCGCCACATCTAAAACATCCACACAACCGGAAATAAATAATGAGCTTGAACACAGACACAAAACTAAAATTGCAACTTTCATAGTTTCACTTGCTTTCTTCTCATTCTCAATTGTTTATGATTAGCAACTCTTTTTTTGTTAACTATATAAGTGTGTCTTTCCTTGATTATTTGAATTGGAATTGCAAACGCTTCCGAAAAACGACACATTCATAAGAATCAACCGCCATTCATTATCCATGCATCTTTATGAAGTGGTACGCGTACTCGAAGAAATTGCACCCCCTGAACTTGCAGAGGACTTCGACGAAGGGAAAATTGGCCTCAATCTTGATCTCAATAATGAAATCAATAAAATAGCCGTTGCACTTGATGCCACAGAATACGTAATCGAAAGAGCAGCGGACATAAATGCCGACCTGCTTGTGGTGCACCATCCGTTCATATTCCATTCCATTAACAGTATTTCTACCGGTTTTGCCGCACTGCTGGAAAAGGCTCTTGCAAACCGGATTTCCATTTACTCAATGCATACCAACTTCGACAAGGCAGCCGGAGGAATTAATGATGTTCTTGCACATCGGCTTGGGTTAAAAGAAGTAGAAGAACTAGAGGCCGGCAGGATTGGAATTATCGATGAATGTGCAGCTGATGTCTTCGTAAATCATGTTTCCAAATCCCTACACACAACTTTACAGTACGTTGGTGAAAAGGAAACTGTAAGCAAGGTCATGGTTTTTGGTGGTAGTGGATTTAATCCGGAATATGTGGAAATGGCCCGGAAAATGGGAGCTGATGCTTATGTTTCTGCTGAGCTCAAACACAATGTTATTCGTGATTTCCAGAACATGCTCCTCATCGATGCTACTCATTATGCAACTGAAAATCCCGGGATGGAAGAACTTGCCGAAACTCTTCGGGACAAAATCGGCATTGATGCCGAATTTATTGATCACAATCCGTTCATAAAAGTGCTTTGAGAGAGATTTATGTGGGCGAGGAAAAAACAAAAAATGAAGAAGAAATCACTGAAGATGAACTGGAAGAAATGCTTGCCACTCAGTTTGACAAGAAAGGTGATAAAAAACACCGCGGATACAGCGGCTATGAAAGAAAACCTTTACACAAAGGCCCAAAAGCGGAGAAAAAGGAAGATTAATCAGGATTTTCTATTACCTGCTTCCCACATTCTGTGGGAACAACTCCCAGTTTTGCCCCTTCAAATTTCTTATTCTTAAGCGGATCATTGCCTTCTGAAAGTCTATCAAGGGTTACGGCAACTGCTGCAACTTCTGAATGCGGCTGACTTCCCACTGCAACATTCCAGTCTGCAAGTCCATAGATTTCAAATGGTACTTTTTCTGCACCAACAACAATCATAAGCTTTTCAGGCTGGCCCATAGACTCAATTGCATCAGGAAGGTTTATCCCATACATAGATAGATGGCAGATTTTTCCGCCTTCTTCTTTCCATTCCCGAATTGCAGATTTCCAACTAACGTTATGTTTGATATAGAAATCTCCACCCCAACGTTCAACCACATCACTAACTGATCGAACGATGCCCTTATCTTCAGAAGCAAGAAGCATACCTTCCGCACCAAAGGCTCTTGCAGTAAGCGCTACATGTGTCGTAATACGTTTATCACGCTCAGGACGGTGACCAAGGCGAAGTATAACTATCCTTTTTTCTGCAGGCGAGTCAGGAGACATGAAATAAAGCCTCAGAGTTCCCTGATAGATGGGACTTTTTCAAGCAGCATCCCTTCAACAACAATCGGAAGATCACGCTGGGCACTCTTAAGGGCTGCTTCCAGTTTTTTCTCCTTGTCAGCATAAATTGTCAAAATCGGATCGCCTTTCTTGACAACCTCACCATGCTTCTTGTGAAGCAGCACGCCTGCGCCCTTGTCATTCGGAGCACCAGCCAGTCTTGCAATCTGGACTATGCGTTTATTCCTGAACTCAAGAACATAACCTGTTGCCGGAGACACCAGATCCGCAGTATGTTGCCCGGGTTGAATATCCTTAGAAGACACATTTGGATCTCCACCCTGTATTTCAATAATCTCTTTAAACTTGGCAAGTGCTTTCCCATTTTTCAGTGTTTCAAGAGCAAGTTCCTGACCCTGACCCCGAGCAGCCACCCCCCCCATCTCAAGAAGCATTCCTGCAAGGACAGTACTCTTTTCAATCAGGCTATTAGGACCTTCCATGGTCTCAAGCACCTGCAATGCTTCACTTACTTCAAGAGCAGGTCCAACTGTCCTTCCAACAGGGGACGCACCGTATGTAAGCGCACAATCCACATTCATCCCCAGCCGTTCTCCGAGGTTTATAAGATCCCGGGAAAGTTTTCTACCTTCCTGAACATCTTTTATCTTGGTCCCTGGACCAGTCGGAATATCCATTACAACATGAGTGGCACCTACAGCACCTTTTTTAGCCATTATTGAAGCCAGCATCTGGCAATGTGGATCTATAGAAAGTGGGTATTCAACTTTGATCAATTTGTCATCTGCGGGTGCAATATTGGTAGCACCACCCCACACAAGAACTCCACCTACTTTTTCAGTCATTTCCTTAATCTCAGAAGCAGTAAACTCCACAGGAGCAAGAATTTCCATTAAATCTGCAGTCCCGCCTGCTCCGGTTATAGCTCGAGAGCTGGTTTTTGGAATCAATAAACCATTAGCTGCTACAATCGGAACAATAAGAAGTGAAATCTTATTTCCCGGAACACCGCCTATTGAATGTTTATCCATTATAGGAGTGGTAGCGAATTCCAGTTTTTCACCAGTATCAATCATAGATCGCGTGAGCCATTCGGTTTCATCATCTGTCAAATCGTTAATATATGTAGATGCAAGGAATGCAGCTATTTCAATTTCACTAAGATTCTCTTCAACTATATCCTTCACAAGCTCATGTACTTCGTCCCGATCCAGTTTTTGCCTATCCATTATTTTGCGGATTATACGAGCCGATCGAGGTTTCTCAGCAGGTTCCACCTCAACGATTTCAGTCCATTCACGTTTCAAGTCTTCCTTGATTTCATGATAAAGACCAATCATTCCGGGACCAATCATGTCTTCTGTGAAATCCACAATTGCAGTAACAGTAATATGACCGGTAACCCGCACCCTGTCACCCTCATATACCCCGAGTTCTTTTGCATCAATTGAATTGAGAATTACTTTGTATTTCCCAACCTGAATATCTATTGGTTGAACCTTGAGCTCCATTTATTTTCACCTTGACTAAATATCGTTAACTTCCTACCGAGTAATAAAGTTATTTAAAGCAAGTTATTGAAAAGGATTATATATTA
>CAZHNA010000003.1:8738-32762 GCA_964532775.1 uncultured Methanosarcinales archaeon | reverse complement strand
ACAGGAAATGCGGGATGCATCTGAATTCTCCACACTCCTGAATGCCACCGCCCGCTACGACCATGCTGGCGTGGGATTAGCAGTTTGCATGGGAGACCGTGGTGAAGCCTACGATAGCGCAAAAACATTGCTTTATGAACACAGGCAAAACCTTGTAAAGGGACTCATGTTTGTGAAAAAAAATGGTATCACTCAAATGGAACACTTGCAATACTTCGATGCCGGAAACAACATCAAAGAAACAATTGTAGGAATCATTGCAGGTATGAGCACTACAGCCGTTGGGAACAGGAACAAGCCAATTATTGCTTTTGCAGATGCGGATTCAGGCGTAAAAGTTTCAGCCAGAGGAAGCCAGGATCTTATCCGCCGGGGACTTAACCTTTCAAAAGCGTTGTCTGAAGCATCAACCGAAGTTGGAGGAGCTGGAGGAGGACATGATATCGCAGCCGGTGCTACAATACCAGCCACTTCAAAACAAGAATTTGTTACAAGACTTAACAGTATAATCGGACAGCAGGTCAGATAAAATCCTCTATACGACCCATAGAACCAATGTCAACAATGCTTGACATTGCATTTGTCCGTATGGACACACCCTGTTCCTTAACGATGGCCATAGGATTTGTCCCCCCTATAACCACTAAACCAAGATGATCACGTTCTACCGGGACATCCAACACACGACTATTGGGTTCACCAACTTCCAATATCCCGCTAATACCCACTTCCATCATCTCATAGAGAATCCTATCGATTTCGTCCCGGGCAGACATATGAACTTCCCTGAGATTAGCAAGGATTTTTCCGGAACCTGTATGGAGCATTTGTAATACAGAAGTAATATCCTGAGACATCAGGACTTCCAGAGGATCAATAGTAGTGCTTGTGTAGGTCAACACATCAGTAAACCTGACAGGCAAACCATTTTGAATTTGAACCACTCCGCCGAATTTAGGATTGGTCAAAACTCCTGATTTCAAAAGAAGACCGTCAATTGTGATACTGCACATTGTCGCAATACCAACCTTTCCGAAGGGGACTTTTAGTCCACCAATTTCTTCACCAGCATTAAATAATTTAAGAAAGGAACTGATTGATAGGCCGCTATTGAACGCCACACCCATGACTTCAAGAACCCGATCTAAATCATCTGTGTCAACAAGGGATACATTTACTATAATGTTCCCTTCCATTGTCTTGAGATCAAGAGTTGTCTTGAACATCATATCTTCAATTTTTGATGACATGAATAAGACAGGCTTATTGTGTTCCTGCATTCCTGCACCTGCATGTGTTTGTATAGGGAATGTAGCCATTGGATATATGCTTGATGTCTTAGGAAATAAGAGTTGATAAGATCCCCATAAACTCCTGTGGCTTACTCAAAAAACGTAGTTTTTCAGGATTCCGAATAAGTTCATACATATCTTTTCCATGAAACAGACCAAACTCCGGCATCTCGTGAGGCTTCAAATACCTGATATCAGCTACACTTGAATAGGAAGGATTTTTCACAAAACCGTCTTTAAGCAGGTAATATGCAGCCCCCTTTTTTTCCTGTATAGGGCCATATATAGAAGAGAAGCTGGTGCAAACCCAGTTGGCCATTTTGAGCTCTTCCGATGACGTGTTTATTGTAATATGGCCATAATCTGGCGGTATTACTACAACATTTCCTTTCGAAGCACGTATAACTATCACGTCGGAAACGTCAGTGGAGTCATCATGCTGAAGAAGATAAGTAGCTTCGCCTTCAAGAACCTGATATACTTCCGGATAAGATACCATAGTTCCAGGAACTACCGGATGAAAATGCCCTGCGGTTTTGATGAATTCTTCTCCGAGCATTCCTGCAGGAATAATAGTAATGTCATACCGCAAGTCATATTCAGCCATTATGCCATGATCATCTTCACTGAGGTAGAGATCCCGATACATATAGTAAAGTTCCCCATCATCGGTTTTCTTAAGCCACTGATGATCATAAACCACCTCATCCATATCACTGAGCATACGGACGTTCGGCGTATGCTTTATTCCCCCAAATATGATTGTATTGTCTGGATCCCTCATACTATCCCCCTAATTTATTATATGTACTAAAGATACAAAAATATTAAACGTTTCTCATGAAAATGCTTAAGATTCAATGACCCATTCATATGGAAAGATAAACGATGGAAAAGGAAATTAGATTAATACACACCGCTGATACTCATATTGGTTACAGGCAGTATCACAGTGATATCAGAAGACAAGATTTCCTGAAAGCTTTTGAAACCGTAATAAATGATGCTATCGACATGGATGTTGATGCAATCATCCATTCCGGAGACTTGTTTGACTCAAGAAACCCGACACTGGAAGACATTCTCCAGACCATGGAGATTCTGTCCCGACTGAAGACTGCCCACATTCCATTTCTTGCAATTGTCGGAAACCATGAGAGCAAGCAAAATACACAGTGGCTGGATCTTTTCCAGAGCATGGATCTTGCGACAAGGCTGGGAAGCTACCCGTATCTTCTTAATAATATTGCAATATACGGCATTGATAGTGTCCCCAGACCAAAGATTGCAGGGTTTGATTATTCGGTATTTTCAATGCCACCTGAAAACACCAATTATGTTTTTCTCGCAATGCATCAACTTGTAAGTCCGTTCCCGTTTGGGGAATGGGATGGAAAAGAACTAATTTCATCAATGCCCTTCCCCGTAGATGCAATTCTTCTGGGAGATTACCACAAATACGAAAAAACGAAGATAGAGGATACATGGCTCACCTACCCCGGTAGCACAGAAAGAAACAGTGCTGCTGAGAAGGAGACGCGTGGGTACAACCTGATCACCGTAAGTGACAACGGCATTGATATTGGAAGGCGTAATCTCAAGACCCGGGATTTCCTATATATTAAGGCTGTTTTAAAAGCAGATTCTGAAACATATCGAGATATTTTCAACACCATCAAAGAAAATACGATTAGAGATAGTGTTGTCCTCCTGGAAATTACCGGAGATACGTCTCCTGAGATTTCATATAACCAAATCGAGGATTTTATCCTGAAAGAGGGATCAATTGCCTGCAGGATTAATGACAGCAGAATTTCAGGGAAAGAAGATGAAGAGGGTAAAACCGAAGTAAATTTTGCAGATCCTGATTTGGCAGTAAAAGATGAGATCGGTAAAATGGGACTCACAAAAGGTGGCCTTCTCATTGATGAGATTGTCCGTGATCTAACAATTCCAAAATCCAATATTGACCATGCTTCCGAAGATGCTTTTAGGAAACATTTGGAAGAAATTGATTTCAGCCAGCTTACGAAATCTGTTAGAAAACCGGAAGAAATGAAAAGTGATACAGCTGCTGAAAAGAAAAAAGAAACTACTATATTACCACTTGAGAGTCTGGAAGTTCCCGAAACTGCTTCAAAGATTACTGAAGAAAACAGGACTGAAACTAGCGATCCGGTTCCTACCCCCGAGGAAGAAAAAGAGAAAGACAAGAAACCTCGGCAATACAATCTGGGGGACTACTTGTGAAAATTAAACGGTTGCTTGTTAACAATATCCGAAGCTATGAGGATATGGAAATGGCATTTGACGATGGTGTCACGGTCGTATCCGGTGTAAACGGCAGTGGAAAATCAAGCCTCCTTGAAGCATGTTTTATTGGTTTGTTTGGGAGCAAGGGACTGCCGAAAAATTTTGTTCTTTCGGACATGGTGAGAAAAGGATGTGAAAGTGCATCCATTGTCATTGAATTTGATCATCAGGAACACCATTATGAAATCACACAGCAATTCCGGAATAATCCAGAAACAGGAAAGGCATCCACATCCCAGACAATTCTGAAAATGGACGGGGAAATCCTTGTCGACCAGGCAAATCTGACCTACGACACCATCCGAGCGCTGTTGCGCATGGATGAAGAGGCTTACAGAAATTGCGTATACATCCGGCAGGGAGAAATTGATGTCCTGATTAATGCCAAACCAAAAGAAAGGCAGCGCATGATTGATGACCTGCTCCAGATAGGGAAACTTGAGGAATACAGGGAGCGGGCAAAGGGAGCACGTACAGGACTCAAACGACACATTACTGAAGCTGATGCCAGAATCCACGATCATAAAGACGAAATTGAGAAAATTGAGGTACAATCTCCTGTAAAACAGCTGAATTCCCTTAAGGAAAAAATTGGCAAATGCGATCTTGCATTAAACGATATGCAAGAGAAAAGAGAGCGGGCAAAAAGTGCCATTGATCTTATCCTGAACCAGATTGAAAGATATGCTGAAATTGAGAAACAGAAAAACGAATGGATGAGTGAAGTCCAGACACTCCAGAAGCAGAAGGGAATGGCACAACGTGATGGAACCAAATCCCGTAGCAAGATTCTGGAATTAGAGCATTCATGCATGAATTTGAATGTGGATACAGAAGCTTTACAAAAAGAATTGGGTATTGCCAACATTTCGGATATTGAAGTATTGCTGGAAAATGTAAGTAACGATGAAAGAAAAGCTTACACTACTATTTCATCCCTCAAAGCTGATAAAACAGCTGCCCTTCAGCGTCAACAAACGACAAAGCAGCAAATTGAGGCACTGCAAAAACGCCAGAATGAGATCAAAACAAAACGATCCCGACTGCAAAATCAACTGGATACACAAGAGAATGTTTCCTCTGGATCAGAAAAACATATTTCTGGATTTCAACAGGAAATTGTCGGGATATACAAGCAACTTGAAGAAATTGGTTTTGATCAGAAGAAAACAGAAAGTATTGATGAAATTGATGATTTGATCAGAAACCGACAGCAACAATTCCATGGAAGGAGAGTGGGATTGGAAACAAGTATCACCAGCTTAAACGATCAAATTGCGAAAAATCATGCTCTTATTGAAAAAGGATTCTGCCCTACCTGCGAGCAGGACATGCATGGATCACCGATTAATGAAAGCACTGCTTCTGAAGAAAATGAGTTAGAGAAGCTCAAAAAACAGCTGGAAGAAGTGAAAAACGAGGAAAGAGAGATCCTCAATAAGGTAGAGCTGGTAACTCTGGCAAAAAAACATCGGGAAACGATTGAAGGATTCCAGCATCGGATTCAGCTTACTGAGAACGAGCTCAAAACAGCAAAATGTGCAGTTGAGGACTATAACTCACAAATCGAAGAAGAGAAAAATGAAATTGCGCATGTGCTGGAGCAGCTGGAAAAAACTAATCAAGAACTTACGGATGCAAAAACTCAATTGCGGGATTTGAATGCCAAAATAGAAAAGGCAGAATTCCGGCATCATTCCCTGGAAAACAAACTAAACCAAATGAAAAAGCTCTCCAAGAATGCTCTTGACTACAAAGAGATGAAGGCCGAAACCAAACACTTGCAAGAGAAGGAAAAGGAGCAACAGGATAAAGCTGAACTCATCGAGAAGCAAGTACTCTCTCAGAAAAGGAGGATCGATGAACTCAAGGAAAAGCTAGGGAAAAACGATCCGGTTAAATTGCAGGATAATCGTAAGAAATTGGAAATGGCTTACAGTGGCCTTTCAAATGAAATAGACAATACCAGAAAGCAGAAAGACGACGCTTTGGTTGAGAGGGGGCAAGTTGAAACCGCTATTGAAAGGCAGAAAGAGCTTAAAGCGCGCTTGAACGTTTTCACCAATAAAAAACATTATCTTGATGGAGTTTACGAAGAAGCTGGAAAGCTTGAAGAGATGTACTTGCGATTGAGAGCAGATTTGAGGGCACGAAATATAGAAGCCCTTGACCGACTTCTCAATGAGATTTTTAGCTTTATGTACACTAACAATGCTTATTCCAGAATACAGCTGGATGGCGATTATGAACTTACTGTTTATGAGAAAGATGGGACATCCCTTGAGCCAAAACTCCTGAGCGGTGGGGAGCGGGCGATATTTAACCTTGTGTTGAGATGTGCAATTTACCGGCTGCTTTCAAGGGGACTTGATGGCGGCGCTTTCAATAATGAAATGCCTCCACTGATACTGGATGAGCCCACCGTATTCTTAGACCGTGGTCATGTTCATCAGCTCATCAAGCTTATTGATCTTATGAGGGAAACCGGAGCAGGACAGATAATCATAGTTTCACATGACGAAACACTTATTGATTCAGCAGATAATGTGTTTGAAGTTGAGAAAGATCCAACGACAAATATCTCCACAATCAGCTCCCGCTGATGAACAAAAGGGCAATAAGTTATATAGAATTGCCTTTTAAATATGACCAAGAGGGAAAGACAGGTTTGCGAGGTGCAAAATTGGAAGCAGGCCAACGGGATTTTGTGATAGAAAGGCTTGAAAAACAGCTTTTACAGAAGAGCGAAGAAGTGGACCAGATTAAAAACACACTTCGGGATTCAATTATACGTGAGTTACGGGACGATCTCAGAAGTGATCTGGAGATCAATAACCGGCTTATACGACTTGAACAAAAAGTCCAGGAATTGACTAATACCGTAAGCGGAGTAATGGATGAACTGCTTGACCAGAAATCCATGATGATGATAATTAAAACTCCGGAAAAAGAAGTCAACAAACCTGTTGAGTCGCGAAAACATTCGGGAATTAGCGATAGCCTATTTGTAAGAAGGGACCCCCCTACACCACCTGTTATTGAAGTGGTTAAGGTCGAAGAAAATGTCCCAATTGAACCTGAGAAACCAAAGCGCACTATGAATTTCAACATCCGGGACATAAATGAAAATGTTCAGGAAAACATTCCGGAACCTGTAGAACAGAAGGACGATTACATTATCGTGCCCGATAATACTGCTAACAAATGCAGAGATGCAGAACCTGTACAAAATGAGGACTGCGAATATATCGTCGCAGAAGAACGAAGTCGCCTCAGGAAAAAGCAGGAAACGGAATTCGAAACTGTGGAAAGCCGGGATGATGAAGACACTGTCATAATCACCACCCACAAGAAATAATTTTTTGCCAACTAAAGAGGATTGACGTGTATATTAAGGAAATAGAGTTTGTTAATTTCAAATCCTTCGGCAAAAAGGTGAAAATCCCTTTTTTTGACGATTTTACTACGATTTCCGGCCCCAATGGCAGTGGCAAATCAAATATTATAGATGGAATACTCTTTGTTCTGGGTCTTTCAAGTTCACGTACATTACGTGCCGAAAAATTGACTGATTTGATTTACAACGGTGAAAAGGCCAAAAAACCCGATTATGCACAGGTTACAATCCACTTTAACAATGAAGATCGTGAATTGCCTGTTGATACTGACGAAGTCGTTGTTTCCCGCAAAGTCCGGAGAACAGAAAACGGCTACTATAGCTATTTTTATTTTAATGGAAAGTCCGTGAGCTTGACAGAGGTTCACAATTATCTTGCAAAAGCGAAGGTCACTCCTGAAGGATATAACGTAGTGATGCAAGGAGATGTTACTCGCATCATAACGATGACGCCGACAGAGCGCCGTAAAATTATTGATGAAATTGCAGGTGTTTCCGAATTTGACAGCAAAAAGGACAGGGCACTCAACGAGCTAGAAATCGTCCGTGAGAGGGTCGAACGTGCGGACATCATTATTGAAGAGGTTGAGGTCCAGCTTAACAAGCTCAAAGGTGAACGTGATCAGGCTGTAAAATATCGCTCCCTCAAAGAAGAGAAAATGAAGTATGAGGGATTTGTACTTCTCGCGAAACTCAAGGATGCAAAAACGGAGCTCATTCGTGTGGAAGAGGAGCTTTCCGAAAAGGGCGAAAGGATAGAAGGCCTGAAACAGGAACTTGAGGACAAGAAGGAAAAACTTGAGTCTATTGAAAATGAACTCAAAGAACTCAATGCCAATATCCAGAAAAAGGGTGAGGATGAGCAAATTCTTATTCGGAAAGAAATTGAAGGAATACGCGGGGATATCGGAAGGTGTACCGATCGTATCGAGCTTTCCGAAAAAGACATTGATGATGCTGAGAGCCGCAGACGCAGGACTTTTGTTGAGATTGACGAGGCAAAGGGAAAGATAACATCCCTTGACTCAGAAATCGAGGAACGGAATGCCCAAAAGGAAGTCGTTGAAGCGGAAGCCTCCGATAAGAAAACACAGAGGATGATCCTCCATAGTCGGATAGCTGATGTCGATGAGAAATTTGCCCTGACAAGGGATAAGCTGACGTCTCTCCGGGATGAAATTGAGAAGACAAAGAGTGATAAAAACGAACTTATGCGGCAGGAAGATCGCATTCTTGATTCCCTCAGGCGAAAATCCTCAGAAGCTATGGACATCCAGAAAGAGATTGAGGAAGCAAAACAAAAAGCGGAATCATCTGAAAGCGATACAAAAACCGTCCAGTATGACATTGATAAACTCAACGAACAGGTTGAAGCTCTCACAAAAGATATTGATGATCTGGAAAGCAACCGGCGCCAGATAAAACAGGTAATGTCCGAACTCGTTGAAGAAGTTCGGAATAAACAGCATTCTTATGCCATGCTCGAAGCACGTGTTCGTGCAGCGGAAGATTCCAGTGGATATTCCAGAGCAGTTGAAACTGTTCTTCAGGAGAAAAAGCATCACGGTTTACCCGGCATACACGGAACAATCGCACAGCTAGGTAGAGCAGATCAGAAATATTCCACTGCACTTGAAATTTCAGCAGGTGGAAGAATGCAGGCAGTTGTTGTCGATAGTGACGATGATGCATCCCGTGCAATTGATTTCCTGAAAAGAAGGCGTGCAGGAAGAGCAACATTCCTTCCTATGAATAAACTGGAAGAAGGACGACCTTACAAAAATCTCTCTGACAAGAAAGGTGTTGTGGGTTATGCTATTGATCTAATTAATTTTGAATCTAAATTCGCAGGTGCTTTCTGGTACGTGTTCAGGGACACTCTTGTAGTAGATACCCTTGAAAATGCTCGGAAACTCATGGGTGGACTCCGCATGGTTACTCTCGAAGGCGAGTTAGTCGAGAAGAGCGGTGCTATGACAGGCGGTTCACAGAAAAAATCTGGATTATCATTTGCCGCATCTGAGAAAGGCAAACTTACCAAACTTGCAGAAGAACTCACCGAGCTCGAATCCAGAAGAGAATCTGCTATTCGCAAACTCGACTCTGTTGAAGGTCATATTTCATCCATTAGTAGGGACACGCAACAGTTTGAGAAGGATATTTCCAGAAAACAGATGGAATTTGAGGATATCGCAACTCGTGGGGAAAGACTTGGCCAGCTTATTGCCGGTAGGGATGAAGATCTGAAAGAAATAGAGGCCAGCAGAAAACAACTCAAGGAAGAGATGGAGACAGTTGTTGCTGAAAAGGCCGAAAAGGAAGCACTTGAGAAAGATCTAACCGGGCGTATTCATGGTCTTGAAGAAGAACTGGAAGGTTCAGAAATCCCTGAACTCAATCGTCAAGCAGAAGAGATGGATGAAGAAATGCGCAGGCTTGATGGTAGGGTAAGAGATATCGAGGGACAAATTAATGCTCTGAATCTTGACCGAGAATATGCAGATAAGAGTATCCAAAAACACCGTCAGGACATCGACGAATTTGATGGGAAGAAGAAAGAGAATCAGGAACGTGTTGCTGAACTCAAAACCCAGATCTCCGAGTTCGAGAAACTGCTTGAAGAGAAGAACACTCGCGAGCAGGAGCTTGAAGGAGAGCTCAAGCAATTGCAGCAGGTGCGAACCAATAAAGAATCTCAATATGACCTGTTCCGAAAAGATTTCGAGAATTCCCGAGAGAGGCATGAAAAAGCCTTAACCCAGCTGGAAGCCCTTGAAGCAACCCGCAAAGCACTCAACGATCAGGCCGAAGAACTCAGAGTAGAACTCGAAAGACGTGGCATTGAAGAAACCGAGGAAGTTCCCGGATATGAGACTGTACGCACACGTATTTCATCCATTGAAAAAGCGATGGAGGCAATGGAACCAGTCAATATGCGAGCCATTGATGAGTATGAAGAAGTTGAGGGCAGGCTGGTTGACTTGAAGAGCAGACGTGCCATTCTTTTCAATGAAAGAGAGCAGATCCTTGAGCGTATTGACCAGTATGAGGAACTCAAGAAAGACACTTTCATGGAATCTTATAACGGCATCAATGAAGCGTTTAAGGACATATTCCATGAGTTGTCCGATGGTGAAGGTGAACTGGTACTCGATGATCCAGATGAGCCATTTGCAGGTGGTATGACCCTCAAAGCTTCACCAAAGGAAAAAACACTCCAGCGACTTGAAGCAATGTCTGGTGGCGAGAAGAGTCTGACTGCACTGGCATTTATATTCTCAATCCAGCAATTCCGCCCGGCACCATTCTATGCATTTGATGAAATTGACATGTTCCTGGATGGCTACAATGCGGACAGGGTTGCACAACGCATCCGAAAATCTGCATCAGACGCACAGTTTATTGTAGTATCCCTGAGGAAACCAATGATTGAGAGCGCTGCACGCACCATCGGTGTGACAATGCAGCAAAAGAATATAACCAGCATCACAGGTGTGAAAATCAGGTGATGGAAGAACAGGAAAATTCAGCCCAGCATCTCATAATCGAGAATGGGAAGTCTGTTAATCCTGAATTTATTGAAACTCTCCGTAATCTGGGAGTTGCGGAAGAAGATATTGAAATTCCTGAAGACATCCTTTGTGAACCTGTGGAGATTCTTGTCAACTTTGCAAAGGGAGGAAGCATCGATCCCTGGGATATAGACATCGTTAAAGTGACCGACAAGTTCCTTGAGAAAATCGAGGAAATGAAAATGATGGACCTGAGGATCTCGGGACGAACTTTGCTCTATGCCGCCATTCTTTTGAGGATGAAATCTACGGGAATTGTCCAGGAAGAAGAGGATGAGATAGAAGAACCTTTTGATGAAGACCTTGATTTCCATGAAATTGACGATTATCCAATTCCCAGCCTACCCGTTCGCAGAAGTGCTACACGTCCTGTAACCCTCCAGGAATTGATTAATGAACTGAAAAAAGCTGAAAGGGTTGAAACGAAACGAACAGAAAGAAGGCGAAAAAATGCGGATCGTCAGGCTGAGATACCCTCAACAGATGATGTACTGGAAATTGCCCACGAAGAAGACATAAAGGGAAGGGGCGAATATCTTCAGAATTTAGTTGAAGAGATGCTTCAGGGGAAAGAATACATTACATTTTCTGAAGTTGTCAGCCAGTTTCCGGACAGATCTGAAAGAGTAATGACCTACCTATCCCTTCTTTTCCTGGCTGCCGATAAAGTTGTATGCCTCTGCCAAAAGGAGTTATTTGGTGAATTATACATATATCCCCGTAATGAAATTGATACACATACCAAAGGAGTGACTGAAACCGATGAGTGATAAAAATGCTATAGAAGCGGCACTTTTTGCGGCAGGGGAAGCTGTGGGGCTTGAGAATCTCGCAAAGCTTGTCGGCAAGAAACAAAAAACGACACTCACAATCGTAACAGGACTCATTCATGATTATGAAGAAAGGAATGCCGGGCTTGAAATAATTGATTTAGGTAAACGGTACGTAATGCAGGTAAAGCCTGCATATTCGGACAAAGTACGCCCCTTCGCGCCAAAGGAAATGACATCCCCCCTACTCAGAACTCTTTCAATGATAGCTTATCACCAACCTGTGATACAATCTGATATTGTTGATTTAAGAGGAAATACTGCTTATGATCACATCAAAGATCTGATTGGGAGAGGATTAGTAGAGGCAGAACCACTGGGCCGTACAAAACTGCTTAGCACAACGCTTCTTTTTGCAGATTACTTCAACCTTGAGGAAAACAATCCTGAAGCCATCAAGAAGAAGATTATCGAACTTTCCAAGGAGCAAAGCGGTAAAGAAGGATTGGACCGCTGGCTTGGCCGCAGGTTTATCGGGTTTACCCCGATGTACAAGTCCCTTGCAGATCTATGCGGAATAAAGGAATTCAAGGTTGTAGATGCCTATAATCCTTCCGAAGAAGATTATGACATCCTTGATACTGTTTTTAAACTTATTATTTCAAATGGATATCAGGAAGCAGTTTCCAGCCATTATGCAGGGGAAATAATCGAAGCCGGTTCCACAACATTTGATGACCTTATAAGGATAATGGAGATTCTTAAAGAGTCAGGAGACCCCGAAATCGTGGAGCAAAATATTTCCCGCATAAAAGAACTCCGGGAAGAATTTGTTTCAAAGGCTATGACAATTGATTTCAAAGCCTATCCTGCAACGGATATGGTTTCACGGATACTCAATGATTTGCATATTGGCATATCCCCCGAAGGAATCAAAGTTGCGCCTGATTACGGCACCGGAAGCGAGGGTGAAGAAATAGATTCCGACAATGCTTTACTTGTTCCTACCCACAAGTCCATAGATGGAGATCTTATAGAAAGAGTATCTAAAAAATATGAAACCATCATAACCGGGCTTAAAAACTGGGAAGAAAAAGAGAAAAGCATTTAAATAGGTTTATAAATGAAAAGGGTGCTTATATAAGCTACACCAATACTTATATTTTTTAAATCCAAGGAATAGAAATCATGACTGATTATAACATTAAAATCGAAAACGTGGTTGCATCCACAAAACTTGCCGAGGAATTTGATCTAATTAAAATCGAAGCTGAGTTTGAAGGCGCAGAATACAATAAACAGAAATTTCCAGGACTTGTTTATCGCGTAACTGACCCAAAAGCCGCATTCCTTGTATTTACTTCAGGTAAAGTAGTATGTACCGGTGCGAAAAATGTAGCTGACGTGCACACTGTGATTGCTGACATGGCAAAAAAACTCAATGGCATTGGAATGGAGACAATTAAAAATCCTGACATTACAGTCCAGAATATTGTTGCATCTGCAGATCTAAAAGCTGTTTTGAACCTTAATGCTATAGCTGTTGGGCTTGGTCTCGAGAATATTGAGTATGAACCTGAACAGTTCCCCGGACTTGTGTACAGGATTGCCGAGCCAAAGGTTGTTGTCCTTATTTTCAGCTCAGGAAAACTTGTTGTCACCGGTGGCAAATCACCTGAGAATTGTGATCAGGGTGTCGAAGTCGTTAGGCAGCAGCTTGAGAACATGGGATTGCTGTAATTAAATGGACGATTTTGATAAGGATAATGTTTGCATCCTCATACCAACCCTGAATGAGGAAGCAACTGTCCAGCAACTTATCCGGGACTTCCATGAGGAAGGTTTCCACAATATTTTCATAATCGATGGTAATAGTTCCGACCGCACACGTGAATTGGCAGAAGCGGAAGGTGCACGTGTAGAAGTACAGCAGGGCAAAGGAAAAGGGCAGGCTGTCCAGGAAGCTTTCGGGATAATTGACAGTCCCTATGTAGTTATGGCAGACGGGGACAGAACATACCTTGCCAGCGACATTTATACCATACTTGAGCCACTCATTGAAAATAAAGCAGATCAAGTTATAGGGAATCGATTTGCTAATTTTGAAAAAGGTGCTTTCACAAAACTCAATCTTCTTGGAAACCAGCTACTCAATAAACTATTTGGCTTTGCATACGGTTCATGGCTGGAAGATATACTTTCAGGATACCGGGGATTCACCCGGGAAGCAATTGCCGATTTTGACCTCAATGAAACTGGTTTTGGGATAGAAACCGAGATTGCCGTTGAAAGTGTGAAAAAGGAACATAGAATTGAAATTGTTCCTATCACCTATCTTACCAGACATTCAGGCGGAGCAACAAAACTTAACCCATTAAGAGATGGATTTAAAATTGGGGCAACCATTTACAGGCTGGCTAAACTGCATAATCCCATGTTCTACTTCGGGATTATTGGAACCTCTTTTGTACTTGCCGGTATCATGACCGGTATTTTTGTCGTCAGTGAATGGATGCAGGGAGTTACACGCATACCTATGTCAATATTGACCGCTCTGCTAATAATTTCAGGAATACAAATGTTCATTTTTGGCATGCTGAGTGACTTGGTAGTTTCACTCCACCGAGAAACTATGAGAATGCTGCGCAAAAATCAGAAATGATTACAAACCGCACCATCCCAATCCCCCTTGATCACAAGTAAAGTTGTGTTGCTTTTTTGAATAATTCTTTTTAAATTTATTTCCTCGCCCAGTCCCATCCTAAAATGAGTGCATAGGATACATTTTAATTATATGCATATGCTGCTAGACATGTTCCACCGGCGTCAAACAATTCTAGTTGAGAACAAGTAAAGTTGATTTTTTGAGAAGCTTTATATAAAATCCATCCAATCTCAAAAGCATACACAGTGAGGTATATAACATGACAATCGTAGAAGACGCGAAACGTGGTGAAATCACCGAAGAAATGAAGATTGTGGCAGATATCGAAGGCCTTGAACCTGAATTTATCCGCCGTGGAATTGCTGCAGGAAGAATTGTAATCCCGATGACTCCCTACAGAAACATCCGTGTCTGTGGAATCGGAGAAGGTTTAACTACAAAAGTGAATGCATCCATTGGTGCATCTTCTGACATCGTTGATGAAGACATGGAAGTTGAGAAAGCAAAGGCAGCTGAAGCAGCTGGCGCAGACACTCTCATGGAACTCGGAACCGGTGGAGATTTCCTTGGCATCCGGAAAAAAGTTTGTGACGCAATTTCCCTTTCCGTAGGTTCAGTCCCACTTTACCAGGCATTCATTACAGCAGCAAAGAGAGATGGGTCAATTGTCCACATGACTGAAGATGATCTGTGGCATGCAACCGAAGAACAGGCAAAACTCGGTACCAACTTTATGGCAATCCACACTGGTGTCAACAACATTGTTCTCGACAGACTCAAAGCACACGGTCGTTACGGTGGCATCTGTTCACGTGGCGGTGCTTTCATGGCCACATGGATGCTCCACAACGAGAAGGAAAACCCACTTTACGCTGACTTCGATTACCTCTGTGAAATTCTCAAGGAGCACGAAGTGACCCTCTCAACCGGTAATGGAATGCGCGCAGGTGCAGTCCACGATGCTACTGACAGGGCACAGATTCAGGAACTCATCATCAACTCCGAGTGCGCACAGAAAGCACACGATAAATATGGCCTTCAGGTTATTGTCGAAGGTCCAGGTCACGTACCACTCGATGAAGTAGAGATGAACGTAAAACTCATGAAGTCCATGAGCGGACACAAACCATTCTACATGCTCGGTCCACTTGTCACAGACATCTCTCCAGGAAGAGACCACATCGTTACAGCTATAGGTGCAGCAACATCAGCATCACACGGCTGTGACTTTCTCTGCTACGTAACCCCTGCAGAGCACCTTGCACTTCCAAACATTAATGATGTTATTGAAGGTGTCCACACATCCAAAATTGCAGCACATGTTGGTGATATGGTCAAACTCGGAAAGAGGGATGAGGATCTTGCAATGGCAAGAGCACGCAGAGACCTTGACTGGAACAAGATGTTCGATCTTGCACTCGACCCAGAGCTTGCAAGAAAAGTCAGAACCGAGAGAGCTTCAGCAGATGAAGATGCATGCACAATGTGCGGTGACTTCTGTGCTGTGAAGATCGTCAATCAGAACTACGACCTCGCAAAGTAATGCCTGGGGCATTACTTTCCCTTTCCATTCCTTTTTTTGTCCTATTATTCTAACTGTTAAAAATCTAATTTTTTTGACGTCTTGCGTTTTGAAAAAGCGTATATACTAACCATTGTTATTTAGTATTAGGAAATAGCAAATTCCATTTGATTGGAAGCTGAAACAATCAACACTACATGACATTTGACTTCTGGAGCCTTAAAATGAAAAAAGCAATTATTGAAACTGACAGCGGAAATATTGTTCTTGAATTATTTGAGAAAGACGCACCTAAAACAGTCGCTAATTTTGAAAAACTCATTCGACAAGGATTCTACAATGACCTAATATTCCACAGGGTAATCTCTGATTTCATGATTCAAGGAGGCTGTCCAAAAGGAAATGGAACCAGCGGCCCTGGTTATACAATTAAGTGTGAGACAAAAGGAAACCCTAAAAAACATGGAACCGGTGCTCTTTCAATGGCACATGCTGGAAAAGATACAGGTGGAAGCCAATTTTTCATTACACATTCCCCACAACCACATCTTGATGGAATGCACACCGTATTTGGAAAAGTAATTGAAGGCATGGACGTTGTTCATAAAGTCAGGCAGGGAGACATAATGAACAGACTGAGAATCGAAGAGGAATAAAAGGAAAAAGGTGTAGTATGGGATTCGTACTCAGCCTCGGTAATGTATTGGGAAATCATTATACAGAGATCAAGAAAATGTTTTTGGCACTTTTCTTGGTCTTAATTTTTGTTCTCTTTTACTTCGTAGTTGTTACCTAACATAGATGAAGATTTTCTCATTGCCACATTCAGTGAGGGCCACACCTATATATAGCAGTATCTATAATATACTTGATATCCAAACGGTACCTTTTCTGTGCGGAGGGAATTATATCGCTGAACCAAATATCGAGAAAATCAGGATTAGTGTCTGTTATAGTGATGAATTCGGAATGAAAGTGATTGGAAATCTTATCAATGACACTGGATTCTGCAAATCTTGTGGAGAGCTCTGTGATCATTGTCGTGAATTCCGCCATTCCTATGCGCTAGACATAGTTGATCTTCATGAGCTTCCTGATGATTTACCCGAGTTTGTTGAAGAACCTGAAGAATACCTTCCTGAAAAAATGCAGCCCTGTGATCTGCTTCTTGCACTCAATCTGCACCCAGATATTCTGGCCGCACTACCTGAACTCGCCAGAAGATCAAATGCAAAAGCTGTGATTGCTCCGGGAGAAGATCCTTCCCTTTCACCAGCAGGACTCATCGGTCAGCTAAGAAAAAAACTTGAAGATATGGGAGTGGAATGTGAATTCCCAAAACCATTTTGCAGCCTCCAAAAAACCGGCCAACATTACATTGATGCTTTTGTAGAGCTTGGTTTTGGAAAACCAAAACTCCATATTGAACTTGATGAATCCGGCAATGGAATTGCGCTTGCCCGTGTAATAAGGGATGCACCATGTGGGTGCACATGGTATGTAGCAAGAAAGATTGCACATTCTGAAGTGGACGATTTCAAGGAAACCGTTTCTACAGCACATCATGCATACCCATGCACCGCAAGCATGAAACATGACCCCGAAATTGGCGACACAATTCTTCATGAAGCAGGATACATCATACGGGAAAGCGTGGATTCGGCAATCAAAGAAGCACAAAATGAGGAATGAAAATGACAGGTAAAAAGAAAATAGCTGTAGTTCGCTGTGACATAACTGCAGAAGCCTGCCCTGGAACCGGGTGTTTCAAAGCTTTCAACGAGAAAAAAGTTCATTTTAGTGACTATGACAATAATACCGAAATGGCTGCGTTTTTTACCTGCGGAGGCTGTCCCGGGAGGCGAACTTTTAGGCTTGCTAAATCCCTGAAAAAATCCGGAATTGATACAGTTCATCTCAGTTCATGCATGCAGATGGAGCATTATCCGAAATGTCCACACATCGACTCCATTAAAGAAACGTTTGAAAAAGCAGGATTTAAAGTTGTTGAAGGTACACACCACTGAAATTAACAAAAATGGAGGAAGAGATATGGTAAAAAGACTCATAGTTAACATCGATGAAGAAAAGTGTAACGGCTGTGGAAAATGTGTTTCACCATGTGCCGAAGGAGCTATCCAGATAATCAATGGAAAAGCCAAAGTCGTATCAGAAGAACTCTGTGACGGCATGGGATTCTGCATTGGAGTTTGTCCGCAAGATGCAATTTCCATTGAGGAAAGGCAAACCGTGGATTTCAGCCCTGAAGCTGTAGCCGCTGCAAAAGTCAAGAAGGAAGAAGTGGCAGAAGAAACACCTGACCATGAAGATACATCAATACACTGCTTCCAGTGTGGTCTTAGTGAAAATGAGAGATACCTTATGCCCCTCAGACATGCCAAAGAGAGTCTCTGGGTCTGCACCCGTTGCCTCCCTACACTTATTCACGGATGAGATAGATGATCCTGTTTGAGCTTGAAAAACCGGTGGATAAGCTGTGTGACTACACCTATGACTTCTGTTGGAGTAGCAATTTTGAACAGGGGTCCACCATCCCGCATCAGAAACGTTCCTCTCACACATACAGAGAAATCGTAGAAGCCCTGAAAACAGGAGAAACAGTTCACATAAAGGGCGATGTGGGAGAACAGCTCGCTCACAGCATGGGAGCAAGTATTGAGCACCTCGGCGGAAATGGCGGTACCGAATATGCAGGAATAATCGTTGTCGATGGGAATATAGGGCCTGAAGCCGGCATGGGAATGGTTGCAGGCACCCTGTACATCAGCGGGAAGATTGCCGAGCCTTTCGGAAATATTATCGAAGTTAAATCGGATCGTGAAGGTTACCGGAAATTTGTATCCATCACTGATTTATTGTGCAACAGCCGGGAAGAAACAGTTATTTCCAACCAAATGGAAGGTAAAAAACTGATCCTCTCCGACAATATTCAAAGAGGCACCATCGCAGCCCGTTGCTATTGTGACGTTGATATACTTGTCAAGGGTGACGTGTACAATGGATCCGGTTTGCTGATGCAAAAAGGAACACTCGTAATTGAAGGAAATGCCGGAATGAATACAGCCGCCCATCTTAACGGAGGCACTGTTATAGTAAAAGGAAAATGTGGGGAGTTTGCAGGTGCATTCATGAAAGACGGATACCTGCTTGCAGAAGAGATGCAAGGTTATGTCGGAGCCGATATGAAAGATGGTGTGATTCTTACTCACAAAAAAGTGAACATAAGCCCTCCTGCAAAGAAGGGCAAACTCGGAAAACCGGATATTGACCTGCTCAAGAAGCATATGGGAGCAGGAAGATTCGCCTCACTCCAATATAACAAATATGAAGCTTCTGATGAAGGGAAGTACATTACCATTAAGATGCGTGATGGCTCTCTTGTAAGAAGAAAAGTTGAGTGAATCGTCCTTAACCTGTTCGAATATATTAAAAAAGGTTCAGGTATCAGCACAAACTTTTTTGCCTTTTTCGGTGAGCCTGTAGGTGACACCCAGAAGACTTGGAGTTATCCCGCTTCCACAACCTTTGCTATGACAGTTGCAACACGATGAACCTGAAGTGGAACAGGATGTTTTCACTTCTTCTATATGGCCCATATGTTCCATCATCTCAAGCATACCTTTCAATTGCCCGGAACTTATGTTCATTTTTGCAGCCATTTTATTGAAAGAGAAAGAACCATCCTTGCTAAATCTATCAAAGTTCCTCAACACGGCTTTGTACCCTAATACTAAAATATCATCTCCTGTAAAGCATAGGCAAGCAAGCTTCCTTTCCTCCAGCAATTGTTGAGAGAAAACAAAACCCTGAAAACATAAAGGACCAGAGAATCCCAAAGAGAGTCTGTTCACTTTCGTATTCAACACCAAAGAGAAAGGAAGCAATTATCCAGATCAATACCGCCCCTCCAACAAAAGAAATTCCAGATCACAGGGATTCATCCCTATTTTACCGGATATCTGGGCAAAGGTTTTATTCCCCGGGGATACAAGATGAAGGCTCCACTTTGAACTGATTGAAAAACCAGTTATTATTGAAGACCTTTCTCTAGAATTCTTTTTTGAAAAAATGTTATTCATTGCACAACTTTTTCCCTTGTTCAGTAAGACGATAAGTCTTACCTATACCGAGATTGGTGCCCGCACAGGCCTGCCCCATGGCACAGCCAGCACATTTGGGTGCTGCCATAAAAGGCGAATCCATACACGAACTCTCCAGATCCCCCCTCTTCTCCATTGTCTCAAGAAGCTTTTTCAATTCTTCCGGGCCAAGGTTAAGCCTTCGGGAAAGTTCCCCGAAGGTTATGTTGTCCTCAGCCAGGTTCTTCGAGATCTCCTTAAGCATGTATCGATAACCGATGAGCATTGATCCTCCTCAGACGTTTTTCGGTGTTGTGGTGAATGTATCCTTCCATGAGAAATACCCCATCAAAGAAAGGATTCCGAGATAGATGCCAGGCCTGATACCATCAATTACACTCCATCCCTCATATTCACCGCTCTGTATCAACAATCCAAGAAGACCTGCACCGATAATCAGGAGATAGACCAGCATGAATACCAGTGACATCAGGATCCCCACATAAACATATGAAACACCCAGAGTCTCTCCTGCATTCAGTTCTTTGAATCCATACAGGAACACAGCACCAATCACCACAAAGCAGAACCCTCCAAAGAAGTCAGGAGGGATCAGCAATAAATTAGCAAGGCCTGTTTCAATACCAAATCTCTCCAGCATCTGCAAAAAGCCGGTTATCAGATAGAGTATTCCTACCACCAACGCAAAGATCATCTTATTTGTATTTGACATAATTATCACCTCAAATCAAATTCACAGACCCCATCCCATGGCTGTACCCACATTGTATATGAGGAAAGCTGCAATCCATGCCAGTGCTGTTCCGTAGGCTACTGAGAAAAGCGCCCACTTCCAGCTACCCGTTTCTGACTTGATAACACCCACACATGCAATACATGGCATGTAGAGCAAGGTGAAAACCATGAGTCCAAGGGCAGTAAGAGGAGACATGGCCCCACCAACCAGTATTTCCGAAAGGGCGCCTTCGTCCTCTCCTACACCATATATTACCCCCATAGCACCCACCACTATTTCCTTCGCAATGAATCCGAAGATCAGGGCTATGGCAATCCTCCAGTCGAAACCAAGCGGGGAGACCAGGGGTTCCAGTACTTTCCCTATTGCCCCTACCATGGAGTCTCCCGTACCGAGGATGTCCTCGGAAGCAAATTCTGCCTCTACGCCCGGAGCCGGGATAGCTGATAGCACCCACACAAGAACAACACCAAGAAGGATGATTGTACCTGCCTTTCTCAGATAGAGATAACCCTTCTCCCACATGTGTATCGCACTTGCCTTAAGCGTGGGAAGCCTGTATGGAGGCAATTCCATGATAAATGGAGACGCAGAACCTTTCACCACTGTCCCTCTGAGGAGTTTTGCCGAGAGTACGGCAACGAGAATTCCTAACATGTAAAGACCGAAGATCACAGCACCGGCGTCTCTTCCAAAGAAAGCTCCCGCCAGCAGGATGTATACCGGCAACCTTGCACCACAGGAAATGAACGGGTTCACAAGAATTGTCACAAGCCTGTCACCATCGTCTTCGATTGTCCTTGTGCCCATAATTGCAGGGACGTTACAACCAAAGCCCATCAGCATGGGGATAAACGATTTCCCGTTAAGGCCTATCTTATACATCAGCTTGTCCATAACAAATGCAGCACGTGCCATATAACCGGAATCTTCCAGCAATGCAAGCATCATGAATAACAGGAAAATGCTAGGCACAAAGATCAGGACAGCGCCCACACCGGCAACTATTCCGTCACCCAGAAGTGATCCCAGCCATGGAGAAGTGACGTTTTCAGCAACTACTCCGGCCAGCCAGCCGAAGAACATATCCACAATTTCCATGAAAGGTGTTGCAACTGTAAAAGTAACTTCAAACGCTGCCCACATCATGGTTAAGAAAACAGGTATACCGAGATACTTATTAGTAACAACCCTGTCTACCATATCCGAAAAAGAAATTTCCTTGACACACATGGAACAAAACTGCGGAAGAACTGCGTTGATTGTCTCATAACGCTTGTCGGCCATTGCTGCTTCATAGTCTTCCTTATTGATTGTATTTAGCACACCGTTGATCTGGTCAGCAACGGAACTTTCATTTACTTTTTCGATGATTTTTTCGTCGCCGTCAAGCAGCTTCACAGCCAGCCATCTGAGCGGATATTTCCCCGCCAGTGCACTGTCATTGCCGAGAATTTTCTCCAGCTCAATTACTTTTTTCTCGACATCGTCGCCGTAGCTTACTTCATGCTCATGGTGCTTTCCCTTGCCGGACTCTTTTATTATTTCATCCAGAAGATCATCGACTCCTCTTCCCTTGTCAGCAACTGTCTTTACAACAGGAATTTCCAGGAAGTCGTCCATCTTTTTGGTATCGATCACATCTCCACTGGATTCGGCAAGGTCCCACATGTTAAGGGCTATTACAACTTTGACACCCAATTCCATCAATTGTGTGGTTAGATAAAGATTCCTTTCGAGGTTTGTGGCATCTACAATCTGCACCACAACATCGGGTTTCTCTTCCACCACATAATCTCTTGCCACAACTTCATCGGTAGAATATGCAGTAAGACTGTACGTACCCGGAAGATCCACCACTTCTATTTCTGTGCCTTTGTAAGTCTTCTTACCGGTTTTTTTTGTCACTGTCACCCCGGGCCAGTTCCCCACATGTTGCCTGGCACCCGTAATCGCATTAAACAGGGTAGTCTTTCCAACATTGGGATTACCTGCCAGAGCAATCGTAATTTTGTCCTTTGACATCTAAATTCCGCCTTTAGCAATCTGGTACACATGTTACCATTATTTTCATAGCCATACCTCTACCCAGAGCGTATTTGCTGCCATTTACAACGACCACAAGAGCACCCCTATCAGCTCTGTGGATCTTAACAGTGCTGTTTTCACAAAACCCCATCTCCACCAGACGCCGTTTCAGTCCATACCCTGCATTTATCGAAACGACCTTTCCCTCCTTTCCTTCTGGAAGCATGACAAGGGGCATTGCCTGGGACATGAAATATTCACACTCCTTTGAGCTGGACCACAATTTGTTCAGCTTCGTTTTTTCTCAGGGCCAGATTATACCCTTTAACCAGAAACTGCATCGGGTCCCCAAGTGGAGCATTTCTGACCATTTCCACTTCAACACCCGGCACCATGCCCATATCAAGGAGTCTCCTTCTGGCGCTGCCTTTTCCTTTTATCTGTATTATTTTGGCTTTGTCGCCCGGTTCGAGTCTGTTAAGCGTAATTTCGGACATTTCGTATCAACTCCTTTTTTTGTTATGTTTACTATCGCACCGGGGACCATATCAAGAAGTCTTTTCCGGGCACTGCCGCACCCTTTCACTTCAATGGCAAGGGCAGAAGAACCTGTTTTAAACAAATTAAGTGGCGTCTTTGCCATGTTAACCTCCTATTTTAGGGTTCCCTAATTTATTATATGAAAGAAACCTTTCCATATATACTTTTTGAGTTACCTAACATTTGTTGGATAAAAGCAGAACCATTAAATATCCAAAAACTAATCCAAATCTGGTGTTAAAATGGATTGTTTGTTTTGTAAAATTGCTTCCGGGAAAATTCCTTCGTACAAAATTTTTGAAGACTACTTCACGTTTGCATTTTTAGACATCAATCCGGTTTCAAGGGGTCATACAGTAGTAATCCCAAAAATGCATATTGGAAGTTTTACCGAAATGAAACCAGATGATGCAGCTCTCCTCTTTGCTTCAGTAAATAAGATTTCCAAAATATTGCTGGAAGCCCTTGATGCTCCAGCTGCAAACATAGGCCTCAACAATGGAGAAATTGCAGGACAAGTCGTGCCACATGTGCATGTCCACATTATCCCCCGTTACAAAAATGATGGCGGAGGCTCAATGCATTCAATTGTTAGTTCTGAAGTAGATACCAGTGAACTGGACAAAATGGCAAGCCAAATACTCAGAAATTTTCAATGATTAAAGGCTTTAGACAGTTGTCCAGAAAATACTGCTGCATCCCTAATTATTGAGAACTCCAGCGGCTCCAATGTAGCCGTTCACCAAATCTAAAAAATAAATTAAGATTTCTCAAGTCGTTAGACATAGCAATATTGCCAGATCCTCTTCTGCCTTCAACGCATGAGGAGCATTCTTTGGCATGAAAATAAAAATACCTTCTTTCATTTTGATTTCTTTCTCAAACAACTTGAAAATACCCTTCCCTTTCAAAACCTGAACCACACCGTTTTTTGTGGAAGTGTGTTCGTCAATATCAGCACCGGCACCAAGACACATTAGTGTATAGTTGTAAATATCTGATTTTGCAATCACTGTGCTGAATATACCTTCTGAAGGAAACTGCATTAATTCACTCAAATCTTTTGAA
>CAZHNA010000003.1:0-8728 GCA_964532775.1 uncultured Methanosarcinales archaeon | reverse complement strand
TTTGTCCATTGAAGCCATACCTAACTGTTCTTTGTGCATAATATCTCCCCGCTTAAGTGGTTTCAGAATAGAAAATCTGAAATTCCTCTTGCCACACTCAAGATGAGTGTCTAAAAATAAGTAATTGTGCATGAGAAGATAGGACTAAATAATCTCACAGAGTAATTATTAGTAATGTTTTCGGAAAAAGGGATTGTGGGAAATGAACAGGCCAGTTATGCTGTTGTATTTGCCATACTCGTCCTTGGAATTGTAATCGGAATTACTTTTGCAGCGATGATCTATGACGGAGGACAGTTTGATACTAAATCCGATGATAGCTGTGATAGTGGGGCAACCATCAATTTTAATTCCAGTTCAGTTGAGATCTATGAAATGCTTTATTCCGAAGTCGAAGACTCTGTTGTGTCCGTAAGAACCGAAGGGGATAATAACGGAGTTAAATTTACAACCGGCGGATCAGGATTCCTTTATGATGATTCCGGCCACATTGTTACGAACCAGCATGTTATTGAAAATGCAAACACAGTGGAAGTATATTTTAGCAATGGGAAAGGTGGAAAAGCCGAATTAATTGGAGAAGACAAGTTTTCAGACATTGCAGTATTGAGAGTCTCGACCATACCTTCTGACGAGAGTTGCAACCCATTCCCGCTTAAGCTTGCAAACTCTTCTGAAATTCGCCCGGGCCAGATAGTACTGGCTATCGGGAGTCCTTTTGGCCTTGAAGGAAGTGTAACTCAGGGCATCGTCAGTGCAACCGGGAGAACTCTTTCAACCGAGGATGGGTTTTCAATTTCTAATGTTGTCCAGACAGATGCCGCGTTGAACCCGGGAAATTCAGGAGGACCCCTGCTTTCCCTCTCAGGGGAAGTAATTGGAGTAAACCGTGCCAAAAGCGGAGACAATGTCGGATTTTCAATCCCATCAAACCGTGTACGTGAAGTGGCTGATTCCATAATAGCTACTGGAAAATATGAGCATGCGTGGCTTGGAATCAGGATGTTTGATGTGGATCCACTTGCTGCCGAATATATGGAATTGGGAAATGAAGCAGCAAATGGGATTATGCTGGTGATGATTGTTGAAGATGGCCCATCCGATAAAGCTGGACTGATAGCTGCCGAAGAAAAAGTGATTGACGGTGAAACTGTATTTGTAAATGGGGATATCGTCGTGGGAATCGATGAGATTTCGATGTACACAACTAATGAGATTATTGAATACATCAATTCCAAGCAACCGGGGGATGTAATCGGTCTTATCGTGTATCGTGACGGAGATAAAAGAACGATAGATGTTGAATTGGGTGTCCGGCCCGAATGAAGCTTTGTCGATATGCTTATTCGATTTTAAAGCTCAAGCTGAAACCATAATAATAAATATATGAATGGTTGTTCATATGTTCATGGAAGAAAAATGTGAACATATTGATGAAACCCTCATCAAGCAAATGATGGAAATAATTCCGACTGATGAAACAATTAGTCGAATGGGGAATGTTTTCCAGGCCCTCCAGTCGGAAACACGGCTTAAAATCCTGTTTTTACTCACAAACAAGCACATGTGTGTTTGCGAACTTAATTACGCACTGGAGGTAACACAATCCGCGATATCCCATAGTTTGCGGACCCTCAGACAATTAGATCTGGTGAGAGTTCAAAAGGAAGGTAGATATGCTGTTTACCACATCGCAGATGACCATGTGAGACTGCTAATCGAAATGTGCAAACAGCACGTAATTGAGGAGAGGAAATGACACTTGCAGAAACAGTGAGTGCAATACTCTTTGGGATTGCATCTGAAACGTGGCATCTCTTTGAGGAAGCAGCACCATACCTATTCCTTGGATTTGGAATTGCTGCTTTATTGGAAATGGCAGTGCCAGAAGACAAAATTGTTCAACACCTTGGCGCAAGTGCAGGAAAATTCAAATCTGTACTGAAAGCATCACTTGCAGGAGTTCCGATCCCCCTCTGTTCATGCGGAGTAATTCCTGCTGCCATATCACTTAAGAAGAGGGGGGCTAGCGATGGAGCTACTCTTTCATTCCTGATATCCACACCAAAAACCGGAGCAGATTCCATTGCAATTACATATGCACTTCTTGACCCCATAATGACAGTTTTCAGGCCACTGGCAGCATTTGTAACAGCATTGGGAGCAGGCATTGCAAACAATCTGCTGATTCGGGAAGAACAAAATCCGGTCCAAAACAATCTCATGACCCTTTCATTTTCACCGAACATTGCAAGTTGTGGCTCATCTTGCGATTGCAATTCTGGAAAGGATATGAAAGAAGGCGGATATGGACAGAAGATAGGCAATGCCCTCAGATACGCTTACGTGGAGCTATTGGGAGATATCGCCAAATGGTTGCTCATAGGTCTTGTTCTTGCAGGCATTATTTCTTACATGATTCCTGAAGAACTGATTCGCACATACCTTGGCGGCGGAATTGGCTCAATGTTTCTAATGTTGCTGATCGGGATACCGTTGTACATCTGTGCAACAGCGTCCACACCTCTTGCAGCAGCCCTCATTGCAAAGGGGATGAGCCCCGGAACTGCTTTTGTGTTCCTGCTTGCCGGACCGGCAACAAATGCTGCCACAATCACTATTGTGACTAAATTCCTCGGGAAAAAAGCAGCAGCTCTATACCTTGCCACAATAGCAATATTTGCTCTCGGTTTTGGCCTTCTGTTGGACCTCATTTATTTCAGATTGGGAATTGAGGCAACATCCATCGTAGGAACTGCAAAAGATGTGCTTCCAAATGAGGTGAAAACATTCTTTGCAGTGATTCTTGCTTTCCTGATTGCATATGCTTTCTATCATGAAAGAAAAGAGGGAAAGAGCTGCGGTAGCTGATATATGACAATTAAAGGCAAATAGTTCTTTAACCCTAAATCCAGTAGATCCTAATGGGGATAGCTAGTGGAAATGATCAGGAAAAGAAGAAAGTGCTGTTGTCGAATCGGATTTTTCAGGAGAGTGTGGAGGATGACATATATCGAATCGCTGCCATCCAATTGGAGTTCAGTTCTCACGAAAGGAATAAAAATGAAAAATTAAATATTCAATACAGGAGATTTTAGCTCAGTGACTTCAGGATTCCGAATATCATCAACGTTGAAATAAAGAACAATTGCACATCCTCGTTCTTCAGAGAGCTTTTTTGCAGAACCTATCAAACTAATGACATCTTCAATAGCTTCTTCTCCGTTTACTGGCCTTCCACGACATAAAACAGCAAACTGTTCGCGTCCGGTTATGGCGTAGATCTCATTACCAATATAGCAGAACTCACGTATGAGATCTACATTTAGATTCTATAAACAGTCTGCACTTTTAATATAAACTGTATGCATATCAGATACCCTCCATCCACCTTTATACCGAACTAATAATATTGTTGGTTTTTGATATAAATGTATGGATTTTTAATGCCAATTTTAAATTTATACAAAATATGAGAATAGTCCCGGGCGGACTATATAGTAAAAGTTTATAATCCTATATACTAATTAAGTATTATGAAAAGAAGTGTAGATGATGTCCATGGCTTTGAAGAAGGATATCTCAGAGCAAAAGAAAGAATCGAAAAAATGGAAACTTCTCAGCATAACAAGAATCTTATTGATAAATTCACAGTTAATTGTAGAAAAGAAGGACTCACTAAAAGCACTATTACTACTCATATAAACTATCTCAAATGGACGATAGAGCATCTAAACAAGATGGGATTTACAAAAGATATCGATCAGCTCGAACAAGATGATTTTGATCATTTTCTCATTTACTTAGAAGATGAAGTCAGTGCATCAAAAGGGACAATTCGTAACTACAAGAAAACTACGAAGAAATTCTATCGCTTTATAACAGATGATGATTTGCCTAAGTGGGTTCAAAAATTAAAACTTCAGAATGTAGAAACGCCTGTGCAACCAAGTGATCTCCCATCTAAAGAAGATATTAACAAAATGATAGAGGCATGCACCAACGCACGAGATAAGGCGATTGTTACTGTTTTATACGATGGCGGTCTTCGACCCGGAGCTCTTGCATCATGTAGAATCAAAAATGTTGCAAAGAATGATTATGGTTCCATTATCTATCTTTCAAAAACAAGCAAAGCCAACAAAACCACACCCCCAAAAGGCATCCCACTTACGTGGTCCTCTGGATTTCTCGAGCAATGGATTGCAGTACACCCTTTAAGAGAAGATCCCGACGCACCGTTATGGATCACTCTGGACAAAAACCAGACCCCAATGAGCTATAAAACAATGCGTGTTACCATTAAGAAAATTGCAAAGAGAGCAGGGATTGAATCTCGATTTTATCCTTATTTACTAAGGCATACAGCAATTACAAACTGGGTACTTGATGGCTTAAATGAACAGGAAATCAAGCATCGTGCAGGATGGTCTCGCGGAAGTGATCGGATGTTGAAAGTCTATGCAAATTTCACCGATCAGGAAATCAATGAGAATATCTATGAGAAATATGGACTCAAGACTGAAAACAAACGTCACGTTACACTCCATAAATGTCCACGCTGTAGCAACGTCCTTCGTCCCGAAGATCGATTCTGCAGTCAATGTTCTCTTGTTTTGGATCAAGATATGAACGCTGAGATGGAGAAGAGTAGGGAACAAATCCCCGCTAGCATGCAGTTGCTTATGGACGATCCTGACATCAAAAATATGCTTTCAACCAAAATGAGTGAAATGCAGAAACAAATTGAAAAGTGATGTATATTCTATGCATTTCTTTTTTATTCCATATATTTACCTTATTTATTCAGCTCCCACAAATCCAGTTTAAGCTTTATGAAATCTGTTTTTGATTCTGGAATATTAAATCGGATTTACAGGCATTTTAGCAACAATGCTGAAGGAATAAAGGATTTCAGAAGGAGACGGATGAAGAGATCCGCTATTAATCGGATCCTTCCTCCGACGCCTTTACTATCTCTTTGCATGTTTCAATCACTACCCTTTCTATGGGGGTGAACAGCGGTATCAGCTCATCTGATATTTTTGAAAGTTCTCGGATCGATGGATGTTTAGCTAAATTCATGTTGGTCATCCTTTTTTTGCGCATGCCGCACAAAAACAGCATCAATGAACGTTATGAGTGCAGGCATGCGCATTTTTATTAAAACATTGTATCATTAACGGTATTATATATAAAGTTATCCCGAAAAGAAACTTTAAAGCCAGTTTTTGGAGAAGATGAAGGAATTATAACACAGATAGGAGGATCCAGAAACTGATCATTTCCGAATACATTAACAGCGCCATACCTAACTTTTTTGTAATTATATTCATGGTAAACTGGCTTACGCCAGCCATGTTTGCTTGATTGAAGAATCAAGGAAAAATGTTCATCATTTTCCTCATAATTTCTGTTTTCAGATTGTAAATATTTTTTTGCCTATCATGATCTTGCTGATTTCAAATCGAGTGAGATTGGACTTTCTTTTCGGCTTAAACTTTTGTAGAAGTAGATGTAACACCTAAATATTGCGACAAAAAGCAAGGTTCAAGATCTAAACAGTCTATTGATATTGTTTTCATGCCGCATTAACCGTAGACAAAAGGTGAACGTTAATGGATTTCATCGAAATCAGAATGAACAACCAATCAAGGATTACTCCGACCACTACACTCCGCCAAGCAAGTGCAGAGGCCATCGATTCTGCAGCATCGAGGGAAAGGTATGACTGCAAGCACATCAGACTGCGCAAACATTCTGGACGATATTTGTCCATCCTGTGGTTTTTCGAAAGAATATCCTGATAAACCTCTTTGTAAATACTGCTGGTACAGGGGAACTGTGGGTGCTGCAAAACTGGTTCTATTCCAAACCATGAGAGATTCTGGAAATAAGTTTCGGACAATGGATGAACTGACCGAACTTATCAATGCTCATCCAAATAGGAAATACAAGATCACAGAACCGGCTGTTTACAAAATCCTTCGCCGCTATTCACGCTATTATGAGGATGCAAAGAGGAGGAAAAAGGGATATCTTGTCCTCAAAAAGAACATACCTCGGAAGAAAGGGCAAAGAGGCAGACCAAAGGTTGGGTACAAACTCAGTGCCAGGCTATTGAAGCGGCTTGAAAAATACGAGAAAAGATTATGTATTATTCGTGCATTTATCGAATTGTACATTGGCAGAGAACTTTGAGTAGTTTCTTGACAACTGATAAATCACTACAAAATATTACATCATTTTATTGCAGATATGAAGTTTATTGAAAGGCTTTTTAAGAAAAAGCAGGAAAAGACAGAATCGCATCATGTCGTTTTTGAATTAGTTGAGCTTTCGAGTACTGTCAAGGCTGAAATCAAAAAGCAGGAAGAAATACTCAGACCTGTTATCAAAGACAAATTCGAAGGAATAAAACTTTCCCTCGAAGAGCTGGATGAGTTAAAGGAAGATCTTCTTAAAGCAGATTCGATCGAGGGAGCAGGCAAAAAAGGGGAAAAACTTGGTGATTCGAACAGGGACAATATTGTTTATAACCTGAAGATCATCCACAATAAAGTGAAAATCCCTGGGAACAGTTCTCCTGTTGTGGCTGCTGAGTTTTACATGGATGCAAAATCCGCACTAAAGATTGGTCTGGACAATACTCGCAGAAGCCTGATGTACATAAAAGCACTCTATCCGCAGGAGCACCAGAAAATAAACCAGGGACTTGCAGACCTCGAATATGCACTTGACGAACTATATTCTTCTGTTATGGAAGGAAATGAAAGGATAGAGAATTTAATGAAGATTGCAGAAGAAGTATCAAATGTCAAAAATATCCAGAATGAGATGAAGAAGATCACAATAAAGTTACTCGAACTGGATGAAAAATACGAATCTGCAAAGAAAGATCTATCCGATTATAATTTGAAGCTGGTGGAACTCGATAACAGTAGGGAGCTTGAGATGACAAAGGATCTTGAAAACAAGATCAGAGACCTTGATACAAAAATAGCTGATATTAGATTGGAAGCACGAAGATTATTCACACCTCTCTCAAAAGCCATTTCCAGAATGGAAAAACAGGATGAAAATGAAATATACGTGCTTTCTCTGGAGAACAGGAAGATTCTTAAGGCAATTAATGAAGATCCAGCTTATGCTATCGAATATGATCTCGGTCCATTTCTTTCAGAACTTACCAATAGGGTAGAGAGTGGAAAACTTGGCTTGAAGGATCAGATTTGTAATAAAGTTCTAAAACATAAACAGGTACTGAATGACAAAATGAACACATCATTACTTGTTGAACAAAAAAAAGACTATCTTTCTGAAAAGGAAAAACTGACCTCGGAATTGAATGGTCTCAGCATTTATCGGGAACGAGAAGAAATTGAAAAAGAGATAGAAGTTCACCAGGTCCTGATAAGGTCTGCAAATAGCAATATTCACTCGGAGAGGATGCATCTGAATAATCTCAAAGAAAATCTAGAAAGAATAAGATCGGTGCTTCTTTTAGATGTAAGGCATTTTTTTGGTGATAAGACGGATGTCAAATACTAAAAGTGGGCTCTGTAGAAATCCTCTTCTCTAAATTCAACTAAGCTGTTATTTATCTTAATTCCCCAACCTTTCCCTGATGAGCATTGAGAGTAAATGGCTTATCACTCATAGCATTCTGTTTCATGTAATGCAATGCATCCGTATAGTGCCCCATTTCTCCCACTCAGAATAAGAAATATCCAATATTCCATCAAAAAAAAAGAAATGTTAAGATTTATCGAAATCTATGCTCATGCTACCAGCTTTTTGGGCAAGCGATTTTGCAAGGAATCCGGCTTCAATCCTGCATACATTTAAAATTCCACAAGGAACAAGACAATTAGATGAACATTTTTCTTTCTGGGCTCTTTCAATAACATAATTATCTTTGATGTCAAGGATCTGCATCATTGGTATTTCCATGTGAGACATGTTTTGTATTTTATCACATGGGGAATCAATATCGATTATTATCTTATCCCCATCTAAAACACCGTGTATATGATGCACAAAACCACAGACTGTAGAATTAACTGTTACATTTGTCATAATTATCAACTTTAGATTATGGATAAGATATTTAAATGTTTTTTTAAAATCAAATTTGCTATTTTAATTACAAAACGATATTCGGTATTATCCACACGAAATCTCCTCCATGTTAAACCTCATTCCAATTAAAATATAACAAGAACTAAGTTAACCTCATTCTCTCTTTAACCCCTATCTGTCGTTGCAGGGGCAGCGCTGAACTCTGTTCAGCACAACACGAAGACGCAGACGCAGAAGCGGCGGAAAAGGTGGGTGTGGTGATATGACTATACCATTGTGTCAACCGATGCCTTTTGTGGATTGTTCCTACATTATTAAATTTATCCGCTCTCTCCATCTCATCCCATCCACAATAATTTTCGTTCAAATCAACTACCAATATCACAACGAGGCGGCAGGAAACGAACGAACCATTTATGGTCATCTGCAAAGTCTACATTCCTCATTTCAATAGTAGCATACCCCTTTCCAAAAATCTGTCTACCGGTTGGTCTACCAGTTACCGGATCTAACAAATCAAATGTCTGATGCATCCAATGAATGACATAACAACTCGTAGGAATCTCCATGCATAAGCGTGGAGTAGTTCAATGAATTAAAACTAAAATTTGGGAACTACTAAATTAATATATAAATATTTATATGA
>CAZHNA010000002.1:0-38775 GCA_964532775.1 uncultured Methanosarcinales archaeon | reverse complement strand
GGTGACTGAAGAAACGATACCTCCTCCTATGTAAAGAGGTTTGACAAGATAAGGATCTTTCATGCAAAGGATTCCGGTCCCCTGTGGTCCCAACAGTGCTTTGTGTCCGGGTGCTGCAAAGAAATCACATCCGATTTTCTCAATATCCACGGGCATGTGGCCTGCGGATTGCGCTCCATCGACCACTGATAGGATTTCTTTTTCTTCTGCTAATTTACAGATAGTTTTGACATCCTGCACAGATCCAAAAACGTTGGAAATATGTGTCACTGCAATTACTTTTGTTTTATCGGTAATTGCGTCTTCAATCTTTGAAGGATCAACTGTGCCCTGTTCATCAGGTTCTACAACTGTCATTTCAACGCCTTGTTCTCTCAGTCTCATCCATGGGAGCAGGTTTGAATGATGCTCTACAAGGGTTGTGATAACATGGTCTCCTTTTTTCCAAGGAAGTCCCTGTGCTACAATATTGACACTTTCGGTGGTGTTACGGGTAAAAACAGTGTTTTCCACTGGAGCATTCAGGAATTTAGCTACAGCTTCCCTTGCATTTTCATAGTGGTCGGTTGTTTGGCGGGCAAGCCTGTGTGCTCCTCTCCCGTGGTTAGCAGCATATTTAAAAAAATAATCTTCCATTGCCCTAACAGCCGGCACTGGTGTCTGGGTGGTAGCGCCATTGTCTAAATAAATAACATCTTTAAGAACCGGAAAGTCTTCCCTTATAAGATCAATATCATACATGGAAAACAGTACGGTTCAAAGAATAGAAAAGGTTTTTGCAGGTTACTTTGCCTGCATTCCACCTACAATGAACTGATAGAGTTCTTTTTCATCCTCGTTTAGTTCATCTTCTGTTTTCCCATCAACCACAAGGTGGTATGAGGGAGCGGCGTTGCCGCACATCTCGTACTTTTTAGGTATGTTTCTCATTTATTTAGCCTCCTGTCTCTTCAACAGTCAAAAAACAACATCTAGGTAATTCAAGTCCCCTCAGACGGATGTATTTCGGTACTGTATTGAACATTACACAACGTGGTTATTATATATGTAGTTTTGCATATTTTATTGTCGCAAAGGTTATAATGTATGCAAGAAACTTCCTCCTCATGTCACCTATCTCAATTGATCCTTCACTTTCATACATTAAAGGCACACAGAGGGTAATGGACGGAGAAAAAACTCTTGAGAATGTCCAGTCTGGTCTGGACGGCATAGGCGTTACCCGTGTTGCCAATATTACCGATTTGGACCGGGTCGGAATTCCGGTTATTTCAACCATCAGGCCAAGTGCTGCAGATGGTGCTATTTCTGTTTATTCTGGTAAAGGGACAAGTTCTGAACAGGCTCGTATTTCAGCTATTATGGAAAGCTATGAGCGCTGCCTTGCAGAGCGAGTAGGCTTTAATGCAAACATTTCCGAAAACATTGCTGCTGCGGAATTCATTGAAAGTCCTGAAGTTGCAGGTGAAGAGCACCTGATTGTAGATCCGAAATCCCTTTTGTTGGCTGAACCTCTGGTTCATGGTTCACTTGTTGAATGGACGCAGGGGTTTGATTTACTTTCCAATGAAGAAGTGTTTGTTCCTTCCAATGCAGTTTATCATCCTTACAACTCCCCGGGTATGTCAGCCCGCCTTTTCAGAAGCAATACTAACGGGCTTGCAGCAGGCAATGTCATGGAGGAAGCTCTTTTACACGGTATGCTGGAAGTTATTGAAAGGGATGCTCTCAGTATGGCGGAGTTTAACCGCAATCCCGGAAAAGAACTCCGTTTGTCAGAAGAAGATGGGGTTAACTATGAGCTTCTTTCCAAATTTAAGGCTGCAGGAGTAGAGGCTCGACTCTGGGTGATGATTCATGATACTCCAATCACGACTGTAGTTGTAGCAACAGATGACATTCAGCTAAGAGATCCCGCAATGCTTGTTATGGGTGCAGGGTCCCATCTTGATCCAGCAATTGCTGTCAGTAGAGCACTATCCGAAGCCGCACAGTCTCGTTTGGTACAGATTCATGGAGCGCGCGAGGATACCGCAAGAGAAGAATTTGTCCGCCAAATTGGCTACGATCGTATGAAAAGGATGAACGTGTTCTGGTATGAGGATGGTTCTGAAACCATTACCTTGAAGGAACTGGAAGATTTGTCTGCTTCAACTCCGGCAAAGAACATTGAAACTGTTCTCAATTGTCTTCGCGATGTTACAGATAGGGTTATTGCAGTGGATCTAAGTAGAAGCAGCATTCCGATTCCTGTTGTCAGAATAATAATTCCAGGTTTTGAGCAGTACACTCTTGACAGGGAAAGACTAGGCAAACGTATACGATTGGTGGGAAAAAGAAAAGGTTTGTCTGAGGATAAACCATGGAAACGCAGGCCAAAAGTATGAGTGAAAGTATGAAGAAAAGGGCCGTTATTTTTGCCGGGACGAGTATTTCATTTAACGAGGCACGTAGTGTTTTGGATGTGGATTACCTCCCTCCTGTACGAAGAGGTGACTTGGGGAAAGTAGCTTCAAAATATGATATCATCGGTATAATTGACGGAATTTTTTTTGACAGGGCTGCAGTAGGACATCGGGAAATCCTTGAGATCATGAAGAAGGGCAAAACCGTGGTTGGTGGTTGCAGTATGGGGGCATTGCGTGCATCTGAGCTCGACAGTTATGGAATGATCGGGATTGGAAGTGTCTATGGCTGGTATCGTGACGGTGTCATTGAGGCTGATGACGAGGTGGCAGTGGCGACCAATCCCGATACTTTTGAACAGGTTTCATTGCCACTTGTGAATATCCGACAGACTTTTTTGGCTGCTGAAAATGCAGGGTTGATTACTGAAAGTGAATACGAATCCCTGATGAGGATTGCGAAGTCAATACATTATTCCCTGCGCAGTTATCTTGGAATTGCCAAGGATGCTGAAAAAGAAAAAATCCTGACTTCAGAGCAGGCTGAAAAATTGCTGGATTACTGCAAAAACCACGAAGTTGATGTTAAAAAAGAAGACGCAATTTCAGTTCTCCAAAAGATCGGGGAATTGTTGGAAGAGTAATTTTAGTGATTCAAATCACAGCTTATGTGGTCGATTTTCCCACAGACGCCCATCGAAGGATGTCCCATGGTGCTACATATCCTGTCGACTGCTTCTTTTGACACATATCCTTCAAAACGGGATGCTTCCGTACATGCAGCTTCGGATTCAAGGCCGTGCTGCTTAAGCATAAGGCTCAATATCCTGTGTCTGCGTATCAGGAATGCAGCATACTCTTTTCCCATTTTTGTGAGTCTTACTCCCCTGTAAGGGGTGTGATCGGCATAACCAGAATCGGCTAGTTCTGCTATAGTTTTGGTAATGGTGGAAGGATCTACGCTAAAGTGCTCGGAGATCTCATTTGTACGAACCCTTGCATCTCTCTGGAAAAGGTACTTGACATAGTCTATTTTTCGTGGTGAAAGTTCAAGACCTGTAATTTCTTCCATGCAGAGAAGTAGATGCAGGTGGTTATTTAAGGTTTTTGAAAATCGGCCCTGTAGAAATCCTTTTGAGGATGCAAATGTGAAAAACTGTAACCACAGAGGACACAGAGTTCACAAAGTTTTTTTAATTCTCTGTGCTCTCTGGGAACTCTGTGGTTTATGTACAATAATATAGTTTTTCTAAAAAATCTGAAGATCAGAAGAGCGGATAGCCCGACAACATCATCCACCCGAAAAGTGTTGCAAGCCCAACTGCTGCAAGGACAAGCATGCCCCATCTGCTTTTTTGTTCAAGTTCAGGGGTTCCGGTAATTCGGATTAGTACAATCTTATTCAATATACTGATAATTCCTGCTATCACCGCAATTTCTGCTGCTGTAACATAAGACAGGCTTCCGTTAACTGCAAGAGCAGCCAAAGAAGCTGTAACTGCTGAACTGCTCACAACTCCTCCGATGGCAAGTACATATACTCCATATGTTCCGGCATATTCGCTGGCAAAAGTACCTACCAATTGGAGCACCAGGAAAATAATCCCGAATTCAAAAGCTGGCTTCAAGGCAAAAGGAGATTTGAGTTCCAGTGGTTCGTTAACACTGCCATCTTTCTGGTTTCCAAGGAAGTATAGTATTCCTACAACAATTCCCATTATAATGTGTGGTACTGCCATGAAGTAGGCAATTCTTCCACTGGTATCAACGATGAATGCAATAACAAGGTTGCTTACAAGCATTGAAAGGGTGGCAAGCAGTACGCCTTTGTAAAATGAGTTGATGAGGCCGGCTTTTTCTTTTGCCAATCCTGCCAGAGCCGCAACGGTTGCATCACTGCTAACAAATCCTCCCAATAGTCCTGAATATGCAATCCCTCCTTCAGGTCCTATACGTCTTAATGAAAGGTAACTGACAAAACCGATGAACATAACAAGAACAACAATGAAAATAGTTGCTTTCAAGTCTATTATTCCAAGCACCGGTTCTGCTGGTACAAGAGGGTACAGGATAAAGGCTACTGCCAAAAAGCGCAGAGCACTGAGTAATTCCTCATCAGTAAGCTTTTGTGCAAATGAATGCAATGGCCGTTTTTCAATCAGAAGAAATGTGATTATTACTCCTGTAATAATGGCGAAAAGATAGTAGCTATTAGCTACAAGGATTCCAATAAGGAATGTGCAATAAAGGGCTATCGCGTTGGTCATCCCAAGTTTTCCCCGGAGGGTATAGGTACGATATATTAGGGCAACTCCGCAAAGAACAATGAGAATTGATGCAATAATTAGTATTTCAAATCCGATGAGCGATCCGACAAAGGTTGCGAGCATACCGCTGACACAGGTTATTGCAAATGTCCTGACTCCTGCAAAAACCTCATGATCAACTTTACGGTGCTCTCGTTCTACACCTATCAGTATTCCTATCATCAATGATAGGATAAGTTTCTGTAAAAAATCTGAAAGTACCGGGTCAATTCCCGGTAATAACTGTTCCGTTTTCCCGCCCCCACAAGGGAAAAGAGCCATTTTATCTGGGGACTTCTTCTTCAACCTCTTTTTTACCGGCTTCCAGTTCTTCAACCTGCTCTTCATCAAAACGCAGGAGCATGGTCTGGAATTCTCCAACATGTGTCTTTTCTTCTTTTGCAATGTCCAGTAAAACGGATTTGATTTCATCACTTGTCGAGAGTTCTGCCATTTGTTCATATAGGTTAATAGCATCAAGCTCCGCAATTATGCCTGCTCTTAGTATTTCCTTGTCAATGTTTTCCTTGCTAACATTGGCTAGGTTAATAGGAATATTTGATAACATCTGGTACCTCCGGATTAAAAATATGTGTTTGTTCGGATATAGAGTTATCTAAAATATAGGTTGTTTTGAAAAAACATAATTGGGTTAAATAAGGGTATTTGCTATCGAATGTATCTACGGTTGCGTTTACAACCTCATTTCCGGATTTGAGTAGGTTTTGGCCAGTTGGGTTTAATTCTAAAAATGAAATAATTTCGCCACCAACAATAATGAATATAATACCTATGGCAAACCCAATGATCGAATATTTCAAAATAGTGTCATCTCTAGTCCATAAGCCAATGCCAATTCCGAGTATTGAAACAATAATGACAATGGTTCCCAATTTGAATATAACGTGGGCAAACATATAAAGTAAAACTACGGTAAGAAGAAACAATACGACAACTAAAATTGGATCAAGTTTAGAATTTGGCATTAACTTGAGCCCCTAAGATATTTTATGTAACATTTACTTATCTTTATCAATATTATATTTTTATGCAGTTTATAAAACACTTTTACCCAACCAAATCTATCTCAAGAAGGGAAACTAACTCAAAAATCAACTGAATATCCGGAATATATGGGAATGTACCTGTCACCGTAGAGTAATTCCAATTCGTCCTGTCTTTTTGTGCAATGCCCGGCTGCGATGTAATCCAGCCCTTCAAGCAGCTCGATATCATCAAGTGAGTGCAATCCCCCGAGTATCCCGGCAACCTTCCCTAAAGAAGCTGCCGTTTGGAGGATTGGCTGGATTCCGGGATGGGCACATCCGGTTATTACATAGATTCCTTTTTTCCCCTGTACCATTAGGGATTGTTCCAGAACCTTTTTGCCCAGTTCCCCGCTGCTCCACATTCCGGGAATTATTTCACAGATGTCGGTAACTTCTATAACTTCCGCATGTTTTGAAATTTCATTTTTGAAATACCGGGAAAAGGATGAAGGGACATAGACTTTCAGGTTTTTGGCAGCGTGCAGGATATGGGAAACCCCTCCGATATGATCCCAGTGCTGGTGGGACAAAACGAGTATATCGATGCTTTCAGGGGCAATTCCCAGTTCTGCAATGTTTTCCAGCAAAGCATGCCCATCCCATCCGGTATCAAAAAGCACTGTCTTGTCGTTCTGTCCAACTAGGCAGGAAAACCCCCACCCATAGCGCAGGCTTCCGTTTGTATTGTTGTCATAGACAACGGTAACTTTAGCCATTAATCCGCCAGCCCAAAAATTTGCTTCCGGTAATATCTTGAGTAAATAGCACCCGCAGGGTTATGCGCAAGTACCCTGTCTTTCGCAATCAATGTGGTAACTGGAGCATCACTATTCCGGGTAAATATTATATCATGTCCCATGCAAAGTCCGACAATGATGTTTAATTGAGTTTGTTTATCATTGAGGAGTATTGCCTGTGCCTTCGGGTTACAGGTTGCTTCAAATCCATCAGGCTTCATTTTTACAAGATTGAAATCTTCCTTCGGAATACCACAAACCTTGCAGCATACTGAAAAAACGTCAAAATTCTTTTCAAGTATCTTTGCAATAACTCTGGCTTCATCGGATAGTCCCACGCAAAAAGCAAGCCCAATTCGTTTGTATCCCATCTCCTTCCCGAAAAGGATCAACTCTTCCAAACGGGTTTTTTTCATGTAATATCTTGCTTCAATTTCCGATGCAGACTTCATGATTCCAAATTCTTCATCAGTATATTCAAGGGATTCAGTGATGCCGGTACAATCTTTTCCTGTCCTGCATTCCTTAAGGTTACAAGAAGCACATTTCATAATTCAAGAACCTTCTTTACTTTATTCCACATTTCCTCAATGTTGGTGGAGAATGCATTTGAAGCATATTCAACAACTGTTTTTCCGTTGATCATTGCTTCGGTAGGTGTTTTATCAAAAGGCAACTTTCCAACGATTTTCGCGTTGTGGGAATTGGACATTGCTTCGATTTCTTCGGCCTTTTCTTCGTTAATATCACACTTATTAATGCAAACGAGAGCAGGCACATTAAAATGTCCGGCGACTTCCAGTGCTCGTTCAAGATCGTGGATTCCTGAAATTGAAGGTTCTGTAACTATAAGTGCAAGATCAACTCCTGTAAGTGTTGCGATTACAGAACATCCGGTTCCGGGGGGTCCGTCAATTAGTATGAGATCTGCTTGATTCTCTTCTGCCATGTGAATTGCAAGTTCCCGTACAACCGTAACAAGTTTTCCGCTAGCTTCCTCTCCGATTCCCAGTTTCGCGTGGGCAAGCAAACCCAACCGTGTGTCGGATTCATAAGCTTCACCTGCTTTATTTGTTTTCATGGAAATGGCATCGGAAGGGCAAATATACTTGCAGACTCCACACCCTTCGCATTGGAATGGTATGATGGTAAAATTGTCTGAAATAGCATCGAAACGGCAATTGTCCTTACAAAGCCCGCATTCTGTGCAAAGTTGATTGTTTATGGATGCCACGGGTAATCCGTAAAAATCATGTTTTGTGAGAATCTGCGGATTAAGAAGAAGGTGCATATTTGCGGCATCCACATCACAATCTGCCATAACGGCATTGTTTGCAAGTGCAGCAAATGAGGATGTTACAGTGGTTTTTCCTGTTCCGCCTTTGCCGCTGATTACAGCCAGTTGTTTCATTCAACCACCCTCTCGATTTGTTCGTACATTTCCCGGAACATTTCTTTCCAGCCGGGTAGCTCTTCTACAAAGGGAATCCCTCTGGAATACATTTCAGCAATCCTACGATCGTAGGGTATCCTTAGAATAATGGGGATGTTTTTGCTTTTGCAAAAGTCATCAACTTTAGAGTAACCCTCTGCTTCCCGATTAATGATGACGCCTGTGGGGATGCCCATTTTCTCGGCAACTTCCACAGCAAGTTTAAGATCGTGGAGCCCGAATGGTGTTGGTTCGGTTACCAGAATGCAGTAATCCACATCCTTGAGGGTAGTTATAACGGGACAGGCAGTTCCCGGAGGTGCATCAAGGATAACAGTTTTATTTTCATCAGCGTGGCATTTGAGTCTATGAATGAGGGGGGATGCCATAGGTTCGCCAATATTGAGTATTCCCTGATAAAAATCAAGTCCGTTGTCGGATGATTTTTCAATGGATCCAATATTACGGCCGATTTCAGTTATCGCTTTTTCTGGACATACTAATTTGCATCCGCCACAACCATGACAGAGGGATTCAAACACCATTACTTTTTTTGGCAGGGCTGCAAGTGCATTGTACTGACAGAAGTCCGCACAATCACCACAGTAGGTGCATAATTCCTCATCAATATGAGGTGTCAGAATAGTTGCATCTTCCACTATGTCAACTGGTTTTTGCAGGAAAAGGTTAGCATTGGGTTCCTCAACATCACAGTCAAAAAGCTGAATATCCTGCAAGGACAATGCAAGATTTACAGCTACTGTGGTTTTTCCGGTGCCACCTTTTCCGCTGGCTATAGCAATTTTCATGTTAATTTTTCAGTGTTAGTGTTCATGGCCCATGCAGGCATTGTCCATGCTGGCCTTTTCGAGTTTTCCGCTTTTCCAGGCATTGAAAGTATCAGCAGCAGTTCCCTGTGCTCCGGTATATACCTCAATTCCGTAACTCTCAAACAGCTGGACTGCCCTTGTTCCAAGCCCTCCACAGAGCATGATATTCACTCCGATTTTTGAAAGTTGGTCTGGAGGAACCCCAACTCCACCCGTATGTTCGCTGGTGTTAGGGACGATTTCCACTTCTTCGGTTTCGCTGTCTATTATGGTGTAATTTGGAACTTTCCCGAAATGCTGGCCTACCATTGAGTCCAGTCCTCCAGTTCCCAGTGAAGGTATGCATACTTTCATTTTATTGCCCCCGTGATCCGGCGTTTTGTCCATTTTGTCTTCCCTGTCCTTTACCCTGTGCCATTCCCGCATGAGACTGTGCATTTGGTTCGGAAAGTTTTGTGAGCTCTCCAGAATTGTACATTTTGACAGCTTCATTAACTGTACTTCCTTTTAGCTCGAAAACATCGACTCCGGCAGCAGATAATACCTGATGTGCGTTTGGTCCGATGTTGCTGGTAAGCAACACATTTACATTCTGGCTTACTATTTCCTGTGCAGCTTGAATCCCAGCACCCCCTGTTGCCGAAAGGGCCGGGTTTTGGAAAGCGTTTAAATCCATTGTTTCAGAATCTATTATTACAAAATAATTGCATCTCCCAAAGCGGGGATCCACATTTGAGTCGGATGCTTCTCCTGTTGATGGTACACATATTTTCATACAATTCACCATTTACTCTCATATGGGTGAATCTATATAAACAACACCCACGAGTTGTTATATTTACCCCCGTATGTGTCAAAAAAAGTTTGACTTTTATTTATATAGTTAGAATCCCTATCTCATTCTATGTTAAGCCTTATGGAAGCTATTGTTGTCGGTCTTGTACAGGGAATGGCTGAATGGCTTCCTGTAAGTAGTGAAGGTCTTGTCTCACTTGTACTCATAAATGTATTTGGAAGGTCTCCCGGGGAGGCAATATCCCTTTCAATCTGGCTTCATGGTGGAACTCTGGCAGCAGCTATTGTTTATTTCCGCACTAAACTTATGACTATTTTGCCCGATGTACCTGCATACTTCAAAGCCCTCTTTATGAGGGAAAAGAAAGATCCGCTGATAGATTTTCTTGCAGTCTCAACTGTGATTTCTGGAGCAATAGGTGCTCCACTTCTTCTATATGTATCAGGTCTTTCCTCTTTTTCCGGTTCAATAATGACTGGGGTTATCGGCATTCTCCTGATCGTAACAGGCTTGCTCCAGAAAAAAGCAAAAAATGGGTTGGGTGGTAAGCATGATCCGGAATTTGACGACAGTGTAATTGCAGGTGTTGCACAGGGACTTGCAGTACTTCCAGGTGTCAGCAGGTCCGGATTTACCATATCTGCACTTTTGCTTAGAGGGTATTCTGCATCCTCTGCAATCGAATTGAGTTTTCTGATGAGTATTCCTGCTGTAATGATTGCAATGGCAGGAATTATGGTGACAGGTAGCGTTGATATAGATCAGGGTGCTCTGGTGGCACTTCTGTGTGCTTTTGTTTCCGGATATATTACAATAAGCCTCTTTCTGAAACTTGCGGTAAAAATAGATTTCTCTACGTTCTGTATTGTTCTAGGTGCCCTCAGTATTCTGGCTGCCGGGATCTAAGGAATAAAGGAAATTAAAAAAAGAAAAGAAGGACCTTAGTAGGTCCAGTTCTTTGTAACTTCAATCATTGCTTGAAGGTTGACTGTTGGAGTCTGGCTTACAGTTCCACAGCCAGGGGCAAGCAGACCAACGCCAGCTTCCAGAACCCTCTGGGATTCTTCCTTGATTGCAGCAACGTTCTCTTCACCGGAGTTCCAGAGCATGCTTACTGGGTCAAGGTTACCAACGATAAGTGCTTTGTCAACGTTTGCAACAGCAGCTGTTGCATCGACATTCTGGTCAATACTGATTGCATCGACACCACAACTTTCCATGATGGAAATACCCGGAGTAGTGTCACCACAAATGTGGAGTACGGAAGGTATGCCCTTGTCGTGGAGTGCGTCAACAAGCTTGGTGTGGTAAGGTACCACAAATTTCTTGTAGAAATCTGCACCGATAAGTGAGTAGCTTGCGGTTGGGTCAATGATTGAGAAGGTGTCTGCACCGTTCTCGACCTGTGCGAGTGCATATTTGATGCCGAATTCGGTTGTGAAGTCCATGACAGCCATACCAAATGGTTCATCGGTCATGATGCTCATGAACCAGGAGTCACCAGTGAGGTGCTGTGCAAGGGAAAAAGGACCGATCATACTGCCGATAATGGGGAGTTCATCGCCATATTTGTCAGAGAGAATCTTGATTGCTTTGAGGACATTGCCAATCCTGCCGGTTGTTACATCGTAATCCTTGTGGCTTTCAAGGTCATCTGCGTTGTTGATAACGTGGCTGATGACGGATGGTTGCTGTACTCTTGTACTTGGTTTGATGCCACAGCCGAAGAACTCTGCTTCAGCAGTGATGTCGAAAGGAACACGTATTGCTTCCCAGCCGACAACTGTGTGACCTGCTTCTGCAAGGGTTGCCATTTTTACTGGGTCTTCGTGTGCTTCTGGCCACTCTGCACCACATGCATCCATCTGCTCAACAGTACCGGTCTGTGTGACACAAACAGCAGGCATCCTGTCAACTTCCTTACCTGCAAATACGCGTGCTAATCTCTCTTTTGGTGTGTATTCAACCATAATATTATACTCCTATAGTGTAAGTTTAACTCTAAAAGGTATTGTGGCTATGCATTTAGCATATATATACCTTTTCATATTGAAAATACGTGTGCAATGATGCCTACTACTATCGTTATTTATAACGCTGAATAGAGCATTGCAGCCACCCCGATTACAAGGGGTTCCATGACTAGATCAACGTGATCTTTGCTGCCAATATTCTCTGGAAGTCCACATGGGATGCCGGGTGTTGATACAAGGCATCTCTCTGCAACCATTCCTTCGGAAATTGTATTTGGATTTGGTGTTGCTTCCAGTACCATTGTGAATTTTCTTGTATCATCACACTTGTATGGAATTATACCAAGCTCTTCCTTTGCTTTTTCCATGATTTGTTTGTCAGGGTCGCAGGCATAAACAGTAAAGCCCTTATTCACCAGATGTTCAGCACCGGCATATCCTACTCTTCCCATTCCGATTACAAGAATTTCTTTTGAATCTGCATGGAGGTACCGAGAAGCAATTTCCGCATATACGACTCCGGTGCAGACGTGATTGGTTGCAATTTTTCCATTGCGAAGATTATGGGCAACAAAAATATGGTCATCAGCCATGAGTAGTATGTCGGCGTTTCCTGCCGCTGCCTCATAGTAGCCGGTGATGTCAGCATGTTCGGTAATAAAACCGTTCATTCCAAAGTATTCAGTAATAGCCAGCAATGATGCTGAAAATGTGCTAATAATTCCGTTTCCGGCAGTAATCGGGATAATTCCAATTCTCTCACTGCCCGGTTTTGTACCGTAAATTCCATGGCAAATTTCTGCTATGTCCATGCCTGTATTTTTCCGGACAATGTCATTGTTATAGTTGAGTTTTCCCAAAAGGTCTTCAAGATCTTCTGGCGTGAGTAATGCCATCTCTTCTCCTCCTTATTGTTCCATATCTTGCTTGACAATTTCAATAGCTTTGTTCCGTTTCTCTTCGATTTGATCAATGGATTTGGCTGTACAAATTAGTGTGTAAATGGTGTAGTTTCCGGTAGACTTGAAGATCTCAATTCCTTCATCCTCAAACAAGTGGAAATAATCTTCACCTTCTGAAAACAAGTGCTCCCCTGTTTGTACGAGTTGATCACCATCAATCATCAGGTGTTCGTAAATACAATTTTGAAGGGTCTGTGGGTTTTCCTCTGGCACTTCTTTACAGAATGCATCCATTAACCATGTCAACAAATTGATTCCGCTGCTATGGTAGACTACTGTTGGCGTCTGGCTAGGGAATCGTGCATCAATTTCGATTACCCGGATGCCGGATGGTGACGCAATTGCTTCCACATCCATTATTCCTTTTAGTTTCAGGTTACTTGCAAGCTTGTAGCTAATATCCCTGAATTCTTCGTCGGTATCCATTGGGGTAACTTTGTGACAATCATACACCTCATCAATGTGGACCTGTGTTTGTTGGCCAACTGCATACTCATGTCCGTTTCCCACAACTTCAAGAGAAATTACAGGTCCTGTGACATATTCTTCTATGAGCATTTCCGGCCCAACTTGTGCCATCTCTTCATCAGTTTCAACTATTCTAGCTCCGATGCTGCTGCTCATACATGGTGGTTTTACAAAATAAGGGGGATGAGGTGGTTTGTCAAAAGGAGTTGGAACGTTTATGGACTTGAAATATTCTTTTGATCGATTTTTGTCCATACTGATGTTGTAGGCATCAAAATCGAAAAGAACCGGACATTCAAGTTCCGAAACAATTTCTTTCAGGAAAAGAATGGTCTCGAGATTCTCATTTGTAGGTATGATTGCAGAAACTTCCCGGGAAATCTCGATAAGCCGGTTTGGTTCCTTTGTGATATCAAAACACTCATTTTCATCGACAACGTTACGTATTAAGGCTTTGGAATTTTTGTCCACAAGGACTACTTTCATCCCGGCTTTGTGGGCAAGATAGGTCACTTCGAAGCCCTGTAATTTGCCCCCGATCAGGCATATTGCAACCATTCTACCTACTCAGTATCATGTTGAAATCTTCCTGTTTCGCAGGCTCCATGCCCATGGATTCAAGTCTTTTTACAACACTGTGGGCATCTCGGTCTCTTTCTGCCAAGTCCCTGTCGTAATTTACTACGCCTTCAAGAGATGAGCCGGAAGGTATGATGGAAGTAACAACATTTGCTCCGGCGTTGAGGCGGTGAACCATGCCGTCAATCCCTTCTAGATCAAGGGATGCAGGGATCAGCCTGTTTGGGAACATAAGACGTAATATAGAAATTATTTTTAATTCTGATTTGCTAGAACCTGGACGAGTTTCTTCTAGTGGAGTTCCTTCCTGAGGTACAAAAGTCATAACCCGCACCATGTCCGGGTCGGTGTTCTCCAATCCTCTAAGGGATTTGAAGGTTGATTCATTATCCGGTTCAACGTTTGTCAGAATACCATCTTCAACACACATTCCGGTCTTTCGGGCGTGATTTCGACAACCAATACGCTTTTCATACGATTGTCCTATTCTAAGCTTGCCAAATAATTCAGTGTCGTAGGTTTCCTGATAAAGTGCAAGGAAATCTGCACCGTTTTCCCGAAGTTCCTCAAGAACGTTGTCTTCTACAACTCCCGGAGAGATCATGATTGGAAGTCCTACCATTTCCTTAACTCTTCTGACCGCTTCCACGAGTCTTTCAGGATGATTGTGGTAATAAGGATCTTCTCCCATAGTCAGATCAACCATGTGTATAGGATCATCCTTGAGGGCTTCACAGACTTTCTCAATTTCTTCAGGGGTCAGACGATATCTTTCGATATCGTTTTCGCAATTATAATAACAGAATGCGCAATTGTTTTTGCAGTAAGTGGAAAAATAGACAAAACTGTAAAGGAAAACCTTGTTTCCGAAATGATGATCCCTTATTGATCTTGCAACAGAGTATAATTTATCCAGTGTTTCGTCATCTTCAATGTTAAGCAGATCCCGGATATTATCATCTGACAGCTTCTGCCCGTTAATAATGGATTCTGCAAAGTTGTCAAGTTCTTCCCGGTTCATATCCTGTAACATTTTATTACCTCAGGTTCAGGTTAATTCCGTTATAATACGTTTCAGACCTGCTTCCACGCTTAATATTACTGTATTTGTGCTTGACTTTAAGCAACCTTTCCAGTCCGAATCCAGCACCCATCCAAGGCTTATTAACTCCCCAGTCAATGTCCTGATCAATAGGTCCGACAACAGCTGAGGAAAGTTCAAGATCCCCGTGCATAATGTCAATGGTATCTCCATAAACCATGCAACTGTCACCTTCAATCTCATACTCGATTCCCAGGAATTCAAGCAATTCATCAATGAGTGCAATAAGATTTTCACGATTGCATCCAGATCCCATCTGGCAGAAATTTAGCATCGTGAATTCTTCCAGATGTGCGCTTCCATCGGATTCCTTGCGATAGCAGGTTCCAATTTCAAATATCCTGATCGGGTCTGGAAGGACTTTATCGAATCTTCGTAAGTAGTTGTACAATCCGGGTGCCAGCATTGGGCGCAGGCATAGTTTGCCATCAACCCGGAAGATTTGCTTTGAAAGCGGGTCATCTTCCGTGATTCCCATCCTTTCAATATATTCCGGTGGAATGAGTATGGATGTCCTGACCTCTGCAAAGCCTCGTTCTACTAAAAACATGCTGATTTTGCGTTCAAGCTGTGCAAGGCCATGCTCCCTGTCATCTTCATACATCTTCCTCAAGTCTTCTTTTCGCTTCTTCACAAGCATGGACTCAAGTTCTTTAAATTCGGGAAGTCCTTCAGGAAATGCCATGTCGTCTGTTGGAGTCAAAAGAGCCTTAATTCGCCCCTTTTGTGAATCTGTGTACTCAATATATTTTGTTGACTCAGGTTTTTCTTCGGAAACTGGTGTATTGATAATGGACTTGACAACAGTTGTTGGAGGTTTTGGTTTTTTCTTCGGGGCAGGGCTTGAAGAAAGGACACGAGCTTCGCTCCTTTTGTCAAATTCTTTCTTTACAAAACGTGTAATAAGTTCGTCAGAAGGTTTGCAGTGCTTGCAAGCCTTGCGGTACTTATTATAGCGGAGCATCCTCGCACCGCGGCTCCTGCGGGAATTACGGACGGTAAATGTATTTCCACAATCAGTTGTGATATGTATGAACTTCGTAGACACTTTCAAATCCCTGACACCATGCAGTAGGCCATTGCGTGAAAGCCATACTCCGTTGGCTTTGACCAGTGCTTCCAGGGTTCTTCTTTCCATAATTTATTGCTCCGGCTATAGGTGGGATTTTATCCAGCTACAAATTTCCGGGTGTCTATCTTTGTGTCATATTCAGACCGTCTCTATTTTCTGGCGGAAACCCCGGGAATCTAACCCGGCTGAATGGATCTAGAGTCCATTTGATCTACCTGATCAGGTCTCCAATCGTCCGTGGGGACTATCTTAAAAGAACTATTTAACATTATGGGTTTTAAATTTTCGTAGCTAATTGGTCAAAATACATAATCTATATTAATCATAAAGGGATCAACTAAAGATTGCTTTAAAAACACTCAACTTGAGTTTAAAATAAGGACCAACGTCGCGGATAAGGATCCTCTTATGCTCCCTCTTAAAGAAAATATACTTGCTCTCACTCCACCGTCACACGGTGGGCTTATACGACATGCTTCTCAGCTATACTCAATCCCTGAAGATGAAATCTTGGATATGAGTGCGAATCTAAACCCTTTGGGTACTCCTTTTGATCATGCCGAATATGGTATGGATCTTGATTCAATTCTCGCAAAAGCATTTGAAAGAATCGGTCAGTATCCCGATAATCGTTATATTGAATATAGGGAAGCTGCAGCAGAGTTTGTGGGTAACGGTGTCACTAAGGATTGCATTATTCCGGGGAATGGTTCTACTGAAATCATCCGACTTGTCGCAGCATGTATTCTTGGCCCAGAGGACACGGTTATTATTCCTCAGCCCACATTTGCGGAATACGGGCAACAATGCAGCATTACCGGGGCAAAAGTAGTATCTTATCCGGTTGACAATGTCCTAGATATCCCGGATGAAATGCTTGCGGAAGCTAAGATTATTTTCGTCTGCAATCCTAATAATCCGAATGGTAAACTGATACCTTCTGAAAAAATACTTGAATTTGCTTCAAGATGTGAAGCAAACAAAACCCTTCTTTTTGTTGACGAAGCATTCATCGAACTTTCTGAAATTTCGCAAACTGTAGTGGGCGAGGTTCCGAAAACAAATTACATGTTTGTGATGCGTTCCCTTACCAAATGCTTTGCCATTCCCGGAATACGCATGGGCTTTGGAGTTGCTTCAAAAGAAATGGCAAGCCTACTTAATGCTGCTAGATTATCCTGGAATCTGGGTGTCGTTGCTGAAGAGATGGCTTGTGCACTTTTAAGGATGGAAGGGGGTATAAAAAGTCCTTACCTGATGCGTTCCCGTGCATTTGTGGATATGGCACGTACTTACCTTGCAGACCGACTTTCAGATATTTATGGCTTCATACCACTTCCCAGCGAAGTGAATTATGTCCTTGTGGATATTTCCAATCTTCTCGTGAATTCTACGGAGCTGAGCACAAGACTGGCTTCCCACGGCATTTTGATTCGTGATTGTAGTTCATTCCCAACGATGGAAATGAATTATATTAGGATAGCAGTGCGACCTCCTGAGGAAACAGACAGGCTGATTTATGCAATAGGTGAAGCGCTAACAGAATCCGGCCTAGAATATGGTGCAGAACAACTTCGGGAGAATATCCAGTGTGCAGTGTCCGGGAAAAAAGCAGCAAGGAATACCTGTGATTATTATCCGTGTCATTTCCATGGGCAGGATTGCACCTTTTGTTTCTGTCCATTCTACCCGTGTGAAAATGAAAAAACCGGTGGAAAATGGATTGAGAGCACTACTGGCAGTGAAGTATGGAGTTGTGAAGGATGTAGTATCATTCACAAGCCGGAGTTATCTCAGAAGATACTTGAGATTTTGATGGACGATGGTGGCTCAGAAGAAAGCCTGAAGAAAGCATGGGATGAGGTAATGGATCCAGTTCTCTGATTTCAAAGAAGGTACCAGTCATTATCGTTTTCAGAGAATTCCGGATTCACACCAACTTCTCTTTTTGGAATTCCCATCGCTTTGGTAATAGAGTCTGAAAAGTCTTGTAAGTAGTCCAACTGACTCAGACTCCCATAAATGAAACGTTTGTTAGGCTTGATGTTTTTCTCAAGGGTCTCAGGTTTTGGAACTATTGTCACATCGATGTCAACCATTTCAACGGCTTTTTCCATGGCTGTCCTGAAATCACCTACACAATAAGCTATTCTGTGCTCGTAGTTATCCCTTGTTTTTTCCAGATATCTGGCAAGCCTTTCACTTTCCATTTTTATGAAATCCCTTTTAATACTGGCAACATTGCATTTCCCAAGAATGAATTTATAGGCAGTAAATGGGTATTCGGTATCAATTTCCCGCGGAGTTATGCCGCATGTTCCGAATACTACCACATGAACATCTTCAGGTTTGAGGAGGCCGAAGATTATTCGGTCATACATTTTGTGGGATGGGCTGGTGTGGTAGGGCTTTCTTTTTGCACAGGGGACAAAAGCAGCTATTTTCCTGTCGGGGGCTTCATATTCGGAAAGCACCCACTCATTTGCTTTGAGCATATCCGGGTGATAGATCACTCTTTCTGTATCCATGGGTTCATTCGAACGCTCGTCTTCCGGAATTATTGTTGGCATCTGTTGCGAGGTTCTGACAAATTATATATATAATTAACGAATAGATGATTATGGTTTTGCGAAAACTGTGCACTACAGTGCAATTGCTTCCATGATAGTTTTGACAAAACGGAGAAATCTCTATGAATATTTCAATTTCAGAAATGCTTAGGGCTAATTGTGAGTGTGAAGATGTCACAAAATGTATTCTTGGGCTAAAAGCTCTCGATCTTCAGGCATACAAAACCTTGCTGGCCAACGGGTCTCTGACTGCAGAAGCATTAGGTCAGCATCTATCCCGTGAACGAAGCACTGCTTACCGTTCTTTGCAGAATCTTATATCCTGCGGACTTGTTTTCCGTGAAACTAAGACCATCGAAGCGGGTGGCTACTACTATGAATATGTGGCTGTCCATCCTTCTGAAGTTAAGAAAATGGTTCAGGAAAACATCGATAAGTGGTATCAGAAAGTTAGTACTCTTATTCAGGATATGGATCAAGAATTTGTTAAGAATTAACCTGTTTTAAATTCCATTAATAAAAGATTCAATTCTCTCAAGGGCTTCCTTGATGTCTTCTCTCGAAGCAGCGTAAGCACACCTTAAGAAACCTGCTCCTGACTGCCCGAAAACATCTCCGGGTATTGTTACAACTTTTTGCTCTTCAAGCAATCGTTCTGCAAACTCGTTGGAAGTCAGGTCGGTTGTTGCAATAGATGGGAATGCGTAGAAAGCACCTCCCGGGTTAAAGCAGTCTAATCCGATATCGTTGAAACCTTTTACGATAAGTCTGCGGCGACGATTATACTCATTGATCATTGCCTGTACTTCGGTTTCCCCATATTTGAGAGCTTCAATGGCTCCGATCTGTGACGTAATAGGGGCACACAGCATTGTGTACTGGTGAATGCGCATCATTGCATCCAGAAGGGGCTTAGGGGCAAGAATGTAGCCAAGGCGGAAGCCTGTCATGGAGTATGCCTTGGAAAATCCATTGAGTACAATGGTTCGATCTTTCATACCATCAAGAGTTGCAATACAACAATGTTTTCCGGTGTATGTGAGTCTTTCATACACCTCATCCGTGATTACTACGAGATCGTGTTTTTCAGCTACCTTTGCAACAGCTTCAAGGTTTTCCCGTGGCATAGTGGCGCCAGTGGGGTTATTAGGATAGTTCAGTATGATTGCCTTGGTGCGATCGGTAATTCGTTTTTCTATTTCTTCTGCGTTTACCCTGAATTCATCATCCCTGAATGTAGGAACTGATATAGCTTTGCCTCCAGATAGGACAATTGAGGGGATGTAGGCAACATAAGTGGGTTCGATGACTATTATTTCGTCACCGTTATCAACAATCGCGCGGATTGCCAGATCAAGAGCTTCACTGACACCGCTTGTAATTAGAATTTCAGATTCAGGGTCGTAGTAAATACCCTGCCTTTGGGTATAATTACGTGCAATTTCTTCACGCAGCTCAAGCAGCCCGGAATTAGAAGTGTATGAAGTTTCCCCCTGCTCCAATGAATGGATGCATGCTTCCCTGATATGCCATGGTGCAACGTAGTCTGGTTCACCTACGCCAAGGGAAATAATGTCTCCGTTTCCGGAAACCATATCAAAAAAACGACGAATTCCCGATGGGGGGACTTCTTTTATTACTTTTGCTACAAAACGGCAATTTCCCATTTCTTCCATGACGCCTTCACCTCACGTTATGGGGTCACAGCAAGTCGTTTTACATTTTCAGGCTCTTCAAGTATGAGCCCGTCTTCTTTGTAGGTTTTAAGTACAAAATGAGTAGCAGTGCTTTGCACTTGTTCTAATGTAGCAATTTTTTCCGCGACAAAAAATGCTACCTGTTTCATTGTTTTTCCGCGGATTGTAAGGGCTATGTCATGTTCGCCAGAAAGAAGCCTTACAGAACGAACTTCAGGGAATTTGTACAACCTTTCTGCGATAGCATCATACCCCTGATTACGATCAAGGCTAACCTTGAGCTCAATAATTGCATAGAGGGCATCTTCCCCGGCAAGTTCCCAGTCGATAACTGTTTTATATCTGCGGATGATCCCAACTTTTTCAAGATGGAAGATACTCTCCTGAACTTCTTCAGCAGGTATATCTACAAGGGCCGAAATGTCTTCCGGTGTTATCCTTGCATCCTTTTCAAGTATTTCTAGAATGTCCCGGGTTTTGCTGTCCATGTCTTATGCGACCTTACAGCTTTATTTCTTACTCTGTGCGTACTGCGTTAACCACGCCATCCTGTCCAGGGCGGCTTGTGACTTTTGCACTACCAGCGCTTGTCTGGATGACAGAGCCGCGGGTAAGAATGTTACGTCTCACGTAGTGACCGTTTGCTTCATTGTCTACAACATTCTCAATAGATGCAGTTGTTGTTTTACCGGTTGCAGTGTCTGTAACATTTACTGTGTTGCACTGAAGAAGTTTTATCTTGCGGTTTCCTCCACGTGTCTTGAGAGCCTTTCTTTTAGTGTCTGCAACATGTGGTTCAGCAGCTTCCCTTCCAATATGGCATTTCATTTTTCCATGGGAGCTTCTTCTCTTTCCACCGGTTGCGGTCCTTCTTGATTTTCCCTGATACTGCATTTTTAAATCCTCTTAGTGATAATTGTAATTTAGTTTATATGGGGACTTCTTTACATATAGTATTGTATATGAACCTTTCGAATAATCCTCGACTTCAGGATGGATAATTAATAAATAAGTTTCAACACGTATCTATCAGTTATGCTTCGTGTAACTTTTCTTGGCACAGGGGGGGCAGTCCCGACTACCACTCGAAATCCGTCTTCAATAATGCTTAATCGGAATGGAGAATTGCTTCTTTTTGATTGTGGGGAAGGGGCACAACAGCAGATGATGCGTGCGAAAACAGGGATGATGGCGCTGTCATCTATATTCATAACTCACTTCCATGCAGATCACGTGTTGGGAATTCCAGGTCTTCTCCAAACGCTTTCATTTCATGGTCGGGAAGAACCTCTGGATATCTATGGTCCAATTTGGGTCGAGGATTTCATTCAGCTTGTTATAGCTCTAGGTTATTGTAAACTGAAATTTGAAGTCCGTGCACACTCCTTGATTCCCGGAGAAACACTGGAAAAGGATGATTATTTCATTGAAACGGCAAAAGGAATGCATAGTGTTCCATCTCTTGCTTATGCTTTTGTAGAAAAACCGCGGCCTGGAAGATTTGATCGAGACAGGGCAGTTGAATTGGGAGTTCCAATTGGGCCTTTGTTTTCACAATTGCATAATGGTGAAAATGTAGAGGTTGATGGGAATATTATCCGTCCTGAAGATGTTGTTGGTGAATCGCGTCCTGGAAGAAAAATCGTGTACAGTGGAGATACGCGGCCATGTGATGAAGTAATTGAGATTAGTCGCAATGCTGATCTCCTGATTCATGATGGTACTCTTGCTGAAGAAAAACTGGAATGGGCAAAAGAGTCATTGCATTCGACTGCAAGGGAGGCTGCGGAAGTGGCTCTGGAGGCAGGTGTTTCCCGTCTGATCCTGACTCACATAAGTTCTAGGTATAGTGAAGATCCTTCTATCCTTCTTGAGGAGGCAAAGGCAGTGTTTGAAAAGGTGGAGGTAGCTTCAGATCTTTTTGAATTGGAAATTCCTTTTGTTGATATTGATTGATTCTCAAGAATACTTTTAAAGATCTATCTCCTATTTGTGTATGGTGCGTGGTATCATGGAGCCAGAACTTCCCCCAAGAGAGTATGTAGTAGATCCTTATCACATCAGTGAGTTTAATACGATAATTGAAAAGGTGGCATCGCTAAAGGATCTTGATCAACAGATCAGCAATGGTATAGATAGACTTACGCCAAAGGTCTGTAATACTGCTGTAAAACTTGCTCATGACAATGATGAAAGTCCTCTGAACAGAATTGATCAGGCTATTGCCCTAAATTTTGCAGATCCTTCAATTGTCAAAGAAGATTTAAGCCGTGTAATTGCGGAAAAACTAAACCTGTCGCTTGCATTCAGGTATCCCGAAACTTTTCCATACCAGAACAATCACAAAAAAGAACTGATTCCACGTACTTTGCCTCAGGTTAAAAAAGTAGGTGTCAATATTGATCTTGCAATTGAAGCACTTTATCTTCAGGAAAATTCTGAAAATCAGTGGAATTTAATCGTCAACAGAAAATGGTATGAACTTTCCACGGATCCAGTTTATAAAATAGAGCCTGAAGTACTCTCTCCGAATTTTAGTTACTCAACAGATTCGGGAGTTATTAACATCTGCGAAGCCTTCAATATGGATAAGGTGCGGGCAAATTCTCTGGGTCCGATTAATGTGTTTGATAGCAGGTGCTTCGACGTGCTTCTGGATTCAAGGAATTCACTCATTAAGTGTAAAAATGGTGATGGAAACTACGAATATGAAATTGAATGGATTTACGGCTAATCAGTATCCATTCATATTTTGTTGAGACTGTAACCCTCTTGAGATAAATGCCCAGTCAATTTTCCTGTCATTTTCGTCCAACAGGTGAATCTCCGCTCCCATTTCATCAAGGTCGTGTGGAAGTTCCCGTACCCTCAAGTAAAGGATATCTCCAAGTTGCAAGTTCTCTTCAGGTGAAACTCTTGCGAAATATGCAATTCCTTTGGTAACAAGCTCTTCTACTGTAACCCCTTTCCATTTGAGGTTATCAATGATATTAACAATTCTGCATTCAAACCGGTCTGATGGATCAACTTCCATTATTCCAATCTCCATTTTAGGTTAAACGTACATTCGGCTGTCCTTTTCTTTCTGTGGGGCAATCTTTGAAATAGCCTCTTCAAAGAATTTTTCAGGCACTTCTTCCAGATCTTCCATTATAGCCTGATGCAGGGCATTCTTGAGTATTTTTTCTACAAGATCCCTTCCGGAAAAACCCTTTGTTTTTGTAGCAAGGTTGCCGGTATCAGGGTGTGCCGGTATTGGAAAAGTGTCAAGGTTTTTGACTATAATCGCTTCCCTTTCTTCCTTTTCCGGGAGCACAAATTCAATTTCTTCTTCAAAACGGCTTCTTACGGCGATATCAAGAACTTCCGGACGATTTGTAGCACATATTGTACAAACGCCTTTTCGTTCATCAATTCCATCCATTTCTGTCAAGAGTGCGTTGACAACTTCCGCCACATCTCCCCTTAATTCCTGATGTCTGCGGTCTAGTGCGATAGCATCTAGTTCATCAATAAAAATAATGCATGGGGACAGGTCCGCTGCCTTTTCGTAAAGCTGGTGTATTTGTCTTGAACCTTCACCTACGTATTCGCCAATGAGCTGTGTAGCCTTGATTGGAATTATGGGTACTTTGGTATGGTTTGCCAGTGCTTTCGAGAGCATGGTTTTTCCAGTTCCCGAAGGCCCATAAAACAAGACATTCTTAGGAGCCCATTTTCCAAATATTTCGGGTTTTTCCAGATACTTCTCTACCAACTTGCACTTTTGTCTTGCACGTGCTTGGCCGATTACGTCTTCGAAAGTCACATCGGTACTGTATTCGATTTTCTGGGGTTCTGGAAGATCCTCATTAACAATAAATGAAGTGTGCTGGCCTATTATTGATTCAGGTGGTTGTGCATCAATTATTCGATACGCAAAATCGGGGTACATGCGACGATCAAAAAGAAAATCTCCGGTTTTTGCAATGTATCCGTTCCACTGTTGCCTTGCGTAGCACTCAAAAACTTCTTGGTTTTCGACCTGCGGGAAATCTTCTATGATGCCGCACATTGGGTAGCCGGCTGGTTTAATAATAACTACTTCTGCAGGGTTTCCTTCAGTTACGGAAGGTGTTTCTCTTTTTTTCTGAGGGTTAGAACGCTGTGCCGATCGAATCATTTGTAGTTACCGCTTTGTTTGTTAAAAAAATGGGATTTGAAAATTATTATAGTTTGCCCTATTTCGGAAGAAGTTTTCCAAAAGTCCAGAGCAACTAAAGCATACTTTCTCTATATGACCTTAACGGCAAGGTTTTGTATGGGTTATGAACTGGCAATTATTATTTTGTTATGGTAACACATGAATTTGGATCTAAACGAGCTATTTACAAAGGTTAATTTAATAAGAAACAACTCATAACTTAGATTATAATTATTTTAGAGGTCACAATAATGGTAACTATAATGATTGTCGAAGATAATCCTATGAATATGGAACTAACTGTAGATCTCCTTGAGGCTGATGGGTATGAAGTGGAGCAGGCGGAAGATGGTCCAATGGCACTTGATTTAATTAAGGGGAAAAAAATTGATTTAATTTTGTTGGATATGCAATTGCCAAAAATGGATGGTCTTGAAGTTCTGGCGAGGCTGAAAAAAGCAGAGGATACAAAAGATGTTCCGGTAGTTGCATTAACTGCTCATTCGATGCGCGGGGATGAAGATAAATTCGTCAATGCTGGTTGCGACGGCTATATTTTAAAACCAATTGACATACACGAATTCAGGAAAACGGTTGCTGGTTACGTAAGTGACAATTAACGCTCGATAGACGACTTCTTCAAACCCAAAGGTCATGTTCCCATGAGTGATACAAAACTCCCCCGGATTCTTATTGTAGACGATGAGATATACAATGTTGATCTGATTGAAGCATATCTTACACCCGGTTATGAAGTTATCAAGGCCTATAATGGGGAAGAGGGGTTACGGCACGCAAGTGAAGGCGTAGATTTGATTTTGCTTGATATTATGATGCCGGGTCTAAGTGGTTATGAGGTTTGTCAGATCTTAAAAAGCAATGAAGATACACGTCACATTCCGATTATTATGATCACTGCTCTTTTTGAAGACAAAGATCGTCAGGAAGCGCTTGCTGCAGGTGCGGATGAATTCCTTAGCAAACCTGTAGAGCAAATAGAACTTGAAACACGTATTCGCACTCTTCTCCGCACAAAAAAACTCAGTGATAGCCTTATTGAGGAAAAAAAGCAGTGCCATACATATCTTGAGATTGCGGGGGTTCTTTTTGTTGTATTTGATACTAATGGAGACGTCTTGCTTATTAACAAGAAGGGCTCGGAAACACTTGGCTATGGTGAAGGAGAAATTGTTGGTCGCAATTGGTTTGATAACTTTCTTCCGGAAGGGGTTGCCGAAGATCTTCGGGGAAGCTTCCACAAAATAATGGACGGGAATCTGGAACTTTCTGAATACTATGAAAATTCCATCCGTACAAAGGACGGTTCTGAACGTATTATCAGTTGGCAGAACAGTGCTTTGGTTAACAGCAATGGAAGTATTTATGGAATTGTTTCTTCGGGAGAAGACATTACCGAGAAAAAGAAGTCGGAGATGGCTCTTCATAACTCTATGGCCGAGCTTCAGCATTCAAATGATCTAAAAGATCTTTTTATTGATATTATGCGCCACGATCTTCTGAATTCTGCGGGTCTTGTCAAAGGGTTTGCTTCAATCCTCTTAAAAGATCCAAAAGACGAAGAGCAGAAGCATGTTATTGAGATACTGATTAAAAACAATACAAAAATGATTGATTTGATCAATCATGCTTCAAAATTCGCAAAACTTGAATCCCTCGAAAATGTTGAGCTTAGTAGAATCAATTTATCTGATGTTCTACATGACGTTCTTGAAAGTCTGGAAGAGGAGATTCTGGATCAAAATGTGGAAGTTTTGAATTTGGCACCTTCAAACTGTTTCGCTCTTGGAAATCCAATTATCGGTGAAGTATTCTTTAATTATATTTCTAACGCAATCAAATATAATCCGAATGATGAACAGGTTACTGTTGATATAAAGGATAATGGTGATTACTGGAAATTAATGGTTACTGATCGGGGTGAGGGGATCGAAGGTGAGGATAAAATCAGGGTATTCGATCGTTTTAGCCGTGCAAACAAAGTGAATGTGAAAGGTATGGGTGTAGGGCTCGCAATTGTAAAACGAATCATTGAATTGCATGGTGGTAGTGTAGGAGTAGATGATAACCCTGAAAGAAAGGGAAGTGTTTTCTGGGCTACTATCCGCAAAGCCTGATTTGTTTTTTCCCAATACTATTAATACGGTGTTATCTATCAACAAACATCTTACTCTCCGGAGGTGCAAAAATGGGACTTGACGAAGTTATTATTACAAAAGCAATAGTTGAAGAATTCACGCAGGCATTCCTTGAGTATTCTGAGGTTGACGTTGCTCTGGTAGGAGGAGGTCCTGCAAACCTTGTAGCTGCCAAGAAACTTGCTGAAAATGGAATTAAAACCGCTCTTTTTGAAAAAAAGCTATCTGTAGGTGGCGGCATGTGGGGCGGAGGGATGATGTTCCCCAGAATTGTTATTCAGGAAGAAGCCAGACATATTCTGGATGAGTTTGAAATATCTTATCATGAGTACCAGAAAGGGTATTATGTTGCAAATTCCGTCGAATCAGTAGGCAAATTAATAAGTGGTGCAACGTCAGCAGGGGCTGAATTTTTCAATCTCATGAATGCAGAAGATGTAATGATAAGGGATGACGACAGTGTTTGTGGGCTTGTTATAAACTGGACGCCTGTGTCAGTAGGCGGTTTTCATGTTGATCCACTTACCGTGAAGGCGAAAGTCGTCATAGACGGAACTGGTCATGAAGCTGCTGTTTGCAATACTGTACAGCGAAAAATACCAACTGCATTTAATGGGAACAAGGTTGTTGGTGAAAAACCACTATGCGCTGAAACTGGTGAACGTCTTGTGGTGGAAAATACATTAGAAGTTTATCCTGGATTGATTGTTTCAGGGATGGCTGCCAATGCATTTGCAGGTTCACCCAGAATGGGTCCTGTTTTTGGCGGGATGCTCCTTTCCGGTGAAAAAGCAGCAGAACTTGCAATTTCAAAACTAAAATAATACAAGGGACATCTTTATATTAAAGCAAAGTCTCTATAAGATACTTCCAGCAGGAGGAGCCCTTTTATTGTGCCGGGGTAGGGTAGCGGTTATCCTGTAGCCCTGTGGAGGCTACGATCCGAGTTCGACTCTCGGTCCCGGCCCCATAACCTTTTTTGTTTTTGAATTTAGAGTTTTTAAAAAGAAGAAAATCCAGACTCAAGCTGTGATTTCAAGTTCTGGTTCCATTTCAAATTCGGGATATATTTCTACGCAATCCAGTAGCTCGCTATAAGGTGCGTGCCTTGGGCTTACGATTACGATGTGTGCAGGCGGATGAATTTTTCTCAATTTACTAATGGCTGCACCGGCGTTGTTTTCCAACCCCACAAGAGCTGCAACTTTGCATGGTGCACGTAACGGTACACCAACTACCCTGACAAGCAGATTGTCTGCATATGTTGACTCTATACGTCTGGGATTCGAACTGAAATGCATACTCCCGTAATGCTCCAGATCGTGTAATGCAATCTTTACTTTAGTTCTGTCTTCTCCCCGTACAATAGCAAAAGACTTCAGAATTCCACCCCTGTTTAAGATATATACAATGACCTATACTCTTTTTGACTATATCAAGTTTTGCAAAAAAGAGTAAAAGAGGAGGTTTATTTCCCCAATTCTTTAGATCTTTCAGAAGATTTAATAACTGCATCCATAAACGCCGAACGAATATTATTCTGTTCGAGCACATGAATGCCTCGAATTGTTGTCCCTGCAGGGGACGTGACCATGTCCTTAAGTTCGCCGGGATGCATTCCGGTTTCCATTACCATTTTTGCAGCACCTAATACTGTCTGAGCAGCAAGTTTAAGGGCATTTTCCCGGTCAAGACCTTCATAAACTGCGCCATCTGCCAACGCTTCAATTACCAGAAAAATATATGCAGGTCCGCTTCCTGAAAGGCCCGTGACTGCATTTATTAGATGTTCCGGGACGAGTGTAGCAACTCCAACACTGTTGAATATTTCCATTGCCATTTCAGCATCTTTTACAGAGGCATTTCTTCCCGTACTAATTGCGGATGCAGCTTCCCCCACGGTTGCTGCAATGTTTGGCATAACTCTGATTACATGTCTTCCGTCATCGAGTTCTGCTTCAATTGCTTCTGTAGTTATTCCTGCAGCAATGGATATTACTAATTTGTTTTCAAGATATGAATTTATGTCTCTCAATACGTTTTTGATTATTTGGGGTTTAACTGCGACAATAAGGACATCACAATTTGATACTGTTTCGAAATTGTCGGTGGAGATATTAATCCCTAGCTCTTCGCGAAGAGCGTTTAACCCAGGTTCATAGACATCACTTGCATAGACATCTTCAGGGTTGGCTATCTTTGCTTTCAGGATTCCTTTAAGCAAGCTTCCCCCCATCTTTCCCGTGCCGATTATCCCTATTTTTTTGTTCTTGAGGTCCATTGGATTACCTGCTTTCATTTCTTTTTGATCTTAACAATATCCCCGAGTGTAGTGCTGCTTTGGAATCCATCTGATTTCCAGTCGTCTTCGCTAACTCTTTCCATCAGTACTATATTGAGCGTATGTTCAAGCTTTTTGCGGACTGAATCTTCCGGAACAATTTCTCCTCTCTCAATTTTCTTTATGAGGGAAGCCTTTTCCTTGATTTTAGCTGCCAATACTTCCTGTGTCCAGCCACGCTTTTCCCTTGTTTCTTTAATGAGATGCTCATATTCATCTACGAGTTCCTCACTAAGGGCTGCAAACGGATCCTTCTTTGGACGTGAACGTGAGTGCTGTTGGGGACGGACTGTCACGGGGCTATTTTTCCTAGATACTGGTGCCCTTGCTTTGGTGGCAGTGCCATATTGTGAACAACGCTCGCATACGTTTAGCTCACTCCTTTCAACCGTAACTTTGAATGGTTTGCCTCTGATCTCTGTGCCACAGATTTCACATTGCATGATAAAAATCTCCCTGATACTGGCGTGCCACGCCTCTTCACGAAAGTGCTATATACCTATGGACTTAAATATTATTCGGAGAGGCATGAACGAAACTAAAGATGAAACGGCAAAGCAGGGGAGTTATGGTTTTAAGCATTTGCCAGATGCATACGATATTCAGGAAACTGGGCAGGATGTTGAATTCTCCAAGTATTTGCTTGACAGAATGAAGCAACTTGAGTCTCGTAATACTCAACTCAGAGAGCAATGTGATCAGATTGAATCTGAGAAACGTTATGTTGAAACTCAGAAACTTAAATATGAACGTGAAGTTCGCAAACTAAAATCTGAAATTGACAGACTCAAAACTGTTCCACTTATAGTTGCTAACGTACTTGATGTCGTGGACGACAACAAGGTATTGATCAGGAGCAGCACAGGTCCTCATTTTATGGTTGGAGTGTCACAGTTTATTGAGAGCAGTCAGCTTGTGGCAGGAGCACGAGTTGCATTGAATCAGCAAACTCTGGCTATAGTAGATATTCTTCCCTCTACCGATGAACTTGACGTTAAATCTTTGGAAGTACAGGATGCACAAGATGTCAGCTATGATGATATCGGTGGGCTTGAACCTCAGATTCAAGAACTGGTCGAGTGTGTGGAATTGCCACTTACCAGACCGGAGTCATTTGAGAAGATTGGAATTTCTCCTCCAAAAGGTGTATTGCTATACGGTCCTCCCGGAACTGGAAAAACACTTCTTGCGAAAGCCGTGGCGCACAAAACGGATGCTACTTTTATCCGGGTAGTTGGTTCCGAGCTTGTCCAGAAATATATCGGTGAAGGTTCCAAGCTTGTAAAAGAAGTATTTGAAATGGCCAGACGCAAAGCTCCAAGTATTATATTTATTGATGAACTGGATGCCATTGCTGCAGTAAGGCTTAATGATACCAACGGGGCTGATCGTGAAGTCCAGCGAACACTTATGCAACTACTCGCCGAAATGGATGGTTTTAATAATCGTGGCGAAGTTCGTATAATAGGTGCCACCAACCGTCCGGATGTTCTTGATCCTGCAATCGTCAGGCCGGGTAGGTTTGACAGGGCAGTCGAAGTTCCTCTTCCGGAGCAAGAATCCCGAAGAACAATTTTGGGTATACATATCAAAGGTATGTCGGTATCGGAAAAAGTTGACTTGGACAAACTTGCTTCCCTTTCAGAAGGTTCAAGCGGAGCAGACTTGTGGGCTATGGCCATGGAAGCCGGTATGCTTGCGGTGCGTGAAGATCGGGACTATGTAACGATGAAGGATTTCCTTGATGCATTGGATAAAATAATAAAATCCAGGGAAGCCAAGGATGAACAGCCATTCTTTATGTTTGGTTAAAGGGAGGTGTTCCTCCTTTCCATCTTTTTTTCACGTAAAATCACAGATCCGTATATTGGGGATAGATGATTCTGCAATCATTGGTGGCCAGATTCTTGTAGTAGGTGCATTTTTCAGGGGAGGAGAATGGCTTGACGGTGTTGTCTCCGGATACATTACTCGGGATGGAATGGATGCTACAAGTTCCCTTATCCAACTTGTTTTGAATAGCAAACACCATGAGCAAATTCGGGTAATCATGCTGGATGGCGTGACATATGGTGGCTTTAACCCGGTGGACATAGTTGAGCTTAGCCAAAAGACGGGCTCAGGTGTTATCGTGCTTATGAGGTCATTGCCTGATCTCAAAAGTATGTATGATGCTGCTTTGCATCTGCCTTTTGCGAAGGAGAGAATGGTTATAATCCAAAAAGCCGGTGAAATCAGGAAAGTTGTTACAAAGGATCCTGAAAAACCCGTATTTATCCAGTGCTCAGGGATTGATATGGATAAGGGGGCTGAAATTGTAAAGTTGACTGCCACCCACAGTAATATCCCTGAACCTTTGCGGGTGGCACACATTATTGCCACAGGCATTGTTTGTGGAGAATCCTGTGGCCGAGTTTAATGCCGAATTTTAAAATTACTTATTGCATTGGGTAACCAGCCTTTCTCCTTCCTGCATAAGCTGGAAAGCACGTTCATCGTTTTCTGCTTCGGCAAATATCCGAACAATGGGTTCGGTTCCAGAAGGACGTATAAGGACCCACCCGTCGTCATGCCAGATTTTCAGCCCGTCGGTTGTGTCCACGTTGTCTTCTGTTTTCAAGATCTCCTTTTTCACAGCTTCCATTGTGCCATCAAGATCCTTGCAACGGACTTTTGTTTTGGAATTACTGTATTTCGGAACGTCTGCTGCCATTTCTGAGATCTTGATTCCTGAGGCCATTATTTCAAGAAGTTTGGCACATGCCATTGCTCCATCTCGGCAGTACTGATGCTCCGGGAAAATCAACCCTCCGTTACCCTCGCCACCATAAACGGCATTAATTTCCATCATTTTACGGGCAACATTGATGGAACCTACAGCAGTCCAGAAAAGTTCCACGCCATTTTCTCCGGCAATGTCAAGCAATCTTTTTGATGAACTTACGGGCGTTACAAGTGGTCCTTTTTTGATATCAAGAACATGTTTTCCTACCATTGCAAGCAGAATTTCTTCATCGATAAATGTTCCTTTTTCATCAATGAAAACCGCCCTGTCTGCATCCCCATCCTGTGCAACCCCCATGTCGGCTCCGTAGTTTTTGACGATATCAATAAGTTCGCCCAACACGTCAGGCGTGGGTTCAGGGTTCCTCCAGGGGAAAGTCCCGTCAGGTTGTGCATTGATGGTTATGACTTCACAGCCCAAACGTCTCAGCAATAGAGGTAATGTGAGGGATCCGGCTCCACAACCGGTGTCAACTGCCACCCTGAATTTCTTCTGTTGAATACTTTCGTGGTCAACAGCATTTATAATTCCGTTTATGTAATAATTATTTGCTGAAAAGTCTTCCCTGAGGTCTCCGGTTTTATCCCAGTTTGCAGGAGCAAAATCCTTTTCAAAATATATTTTTTCAACTTCTGCTTCACCTTCGCGAGAGAATTCGGTTCCGTCCCCGGCAATGAGCTTAATTCCATTATCTTCCCGTGGATTATGGGATGCGGTGATTACAATGCCTGCATCTGCGTTGTCCCGAACATAGTATTGGACAGAAGGTGTGGGGGCAGTTCCGATGTCTATTACTTCAAGACCTGCTGAAAGTGCACCTGCAATAGCTGCGGATTTTAGCATATCTCCCGATATACGAGTATCCTTTCCGATTGCAATAATTCCTTTACCACCCATATATTTGCCGAGGCTTCTGGCAATATCCATAGCAAGCACTGGTGTGATTTTCTCGTTAGCTGCTCCGCGTATTCCGTTTGTTCCAAAAAGACTCATTTTCATATCTCCCTTCTCAGGTATTGATATGCTCCATGCTTTTTTAGCTTTTTCATACATCGCCAAAGTTTAATATCGTATGAAACCTAACTCGTAAACCATGATGATGAGAGATGAAGGAAAGCTGGTCATATGGCCTGCAAGCATTGATCGCTCAAGGACTCGCAGTGGAGGCCGTATTATTTCCCGTAAGAGTTCCGTTCAGGATCCGAAACTGGATGAGATAAACAAGGCAGCACAATCTCTTGGTTTGAATCCACGTGCTGAACCTGAAAAAGCATATCCTCGTTCATGGTGGGAAAAAAGTGGAAGAGTGATGGTCGATAAGAATGCTTCTAAAAACACAGTTGCAAGGAATATCGCCAAAACAATTAAAAAAGATCGTGGAAATTGACCCTTATTCAGGGTCATGATTTTGTTTTAAGGCCACGTTCCAAAATTAGCGCTGAGTAGTATTACAGCAAGCCCTATAGCTAAACCGAAAACAATTATGGCTTTAGGATCGAGATGAATTGCCCTCTTATCTGCATCATAATAACGCATAAGACCGGCAGATGACATCAATCCACTGCCGCCGCTGCCGCCCTGATTCTTTTTTGCCATATTAAGTACTCCTTTGTATGTCTGATACCTTCATGTATTCCCATGCTTTAAAGATATTGCCCCAATCATTCCGAATTTATTATTCAGGATCTAACTTCATCCAGCATGAAAGGTGGTTTGAAAATTCCTCTTTCTGTAATTACTGCATCGATATATTCCATAGGTGTGGCATCAAATGCCGGGTTGTAAACAGGAACATCAGCTGGAGCTATTTGTTCACCGCGGAAATACCTCAATTCATCGGCATTTCTCTGTTCAATTGTAACACTACCTTCCCAGCCATCAAAATCAAATGTTGAGATGGGGGCTGCTACCAAAAAAGGAATCTCATGTTCGCGAGCAAGTACTGCATGGTTAAATGTTCCAATTTTGTTAAAAACTGCATCTTCGGTAATCCGATCAGCTCCAACAATCACCTTGTCAACCATTTCCTGTCGCATCACATGGCCACTCATGGAATCTGCTATCAGAGTTACTGGGATCTTGTCCTACATTAGTTCCCATGTGGTTAATCGTCCGCCCTGATTAAGGGGTCGGGTTTCGCAGGCAATCACTTTGATATCCTTTCCCTCTTGTACTGCTGACCTTACAACTCCAAGGGCAGTTCCCCAATCCACACAGGCAAGTCTCCCAGCGTTGCAGTGAGTTAATACAGTGTCTCCATCTTCGAGTTGTGAAGCGCCGTATTTCCCCAGTTTCTTATTGATTTCCACATCCTCATCTGCAACTCTTTTTGCTTCGGACAAGGCAATGTCATACATCCCGTCAAGATCATAAGCCTCGGAAGTGGCTTTGATAACTCGATACAGACCCCATTCCAGATTAATTGCAGTAGGTCTGGTTGATTTGATTATCTTGCCTGCACTTTTGAGATCCTCAAGTAACTTTTCCATTGTTTGTGCACTGCTCAATTTGGAGGCCAGTGCTATCCCAAATGCTCCGGCGGCAGCCAGGGCGGGTGCTCCCCTTACGCGAAGGGATTTGATGGCCTCACAAAGAGAGGCCAAATTGGAACACTCGATGACCTTGTACTCTGTAGGTAACAGAGTCTGGTCTATCATCCTAATGCTCCCCGTTTCATCATTCCATTCTATGGTTCTCATTGTTATCACTTATAATCAGGATTTTTTGTATAATGCAGGACTTCAAGATGTTTTGCAACTTTATATATATCTTCCATCCTAATACTTTTGCATGGCCAGCCCCTTTGTGGTTCATGATCCCGTTCATAAGACAATACTAATCACGCCTCTCCAACAGAGGTTGCTTGAAACCCCTCATCTCCAGAGGCTCAGGGGCATCCAGCAATTAGGACTTGCAGATGTTGTTTATCCCGGCGCAAACCACACTCGTTTTGAACATAGTCTGGGTACCATGCATACTGCTTCTCTTCTTGCCAATGTGTTGGAAATTCCCCCTGAAGAAAAGGTAATGGTAGAAGTTGCAGGGCTTCTCCACGACGTAGGTCATTCTGCATTTTCACATGCAGTTGAAAGTGTTTTACAACGTAATCCAGCTTTCCAACCTGAACTGGATGGGCAACAGATGGGCACGCATGAGGCTTTTACATCACATATAATAAAAAATATTTTTCCGGAAATTGGTGGGATCTCAAGGCTTGTAGAACAGGAAACTGGGACAGATGCCTATGCTTTCTTTGAAACAGTTTCAAAAATAGCTGTAGGTCAAACAAAGGGTCTTGAAAAACCATATCTTGCACAGATTATTTCCGGAGACATTGATTCGGACAGGATTGATTTCCTATTGCGTGATTCCTATCACACCGGGATATCACTGGGTTTGATTGATATTGATCAGATTTTGCAGAGCCTGAGCATTAAGGACGACAATATGGTTCTTGGTTTTGGAGATGGTTGCAGCTATGACGAGGATATGGCAATAACAGCAGCCGAATCAATGCTAATTGCCCGTTCACATCACTATAATGCAATTATACATCATCCTCATCTCCAATCAGCACGGGCCATGCTCTTGCGCTGCCTTGAGAATGCTCTTCAAAATATGGCTGAAATAGAAGGCAATGAAACTGTTACCTCGCAGGTAAGAGAGTTTTTTACTACCTACAGGGATTCGGATCTCCTTGCCTACATTCGCAAATGGGGTGATGAAAAATCGCATAAACTCATAGACTTGCTGCTTGAAGGCAATGTTTACGAACCCGTATTTCGATTTAACCAGAAAACGTTGTCTCCATCTACTCGAATGGCACTTTCCACAATTGCAAGGCATGGGGTCGCTTGCAAAATGTTTGAGACTGAACTGGAAAAACGACTTGGTGATGTGTTTGTAAGTTTGAATGTTGCATCAGGTGTGCCTAAAACAACCCGGGTTTTTATAGGTGACGAAGACAGTTTCTTTTACGACGAATCTGCTCTTGCAGGTGGTCTTGTCAGGGCAATTTCCAGACAACTTTCACTGACGGCTTTTGCACATCGTGATGTGGCTAGTTGCAGGGATGGGGAAGAAGCTCGGTTATTGATGAAGGAAACGGTTGATGAGTTATCTCCGCGTCTGCTTGGATTTATCCGGCAGGGGCAATACCTTCCAATTGAAGGCCTCATCCTCCTATTTTATGCAGTTCACAATTTGTTTGAGGTAAAAGATGGGGATTTTGTATCTATTCCTCGCATAAGAAACATTACATGGATTTACAAAAGTGTCCATAATTTCAGCCAGCATGAGAAACTAAAAAATCTTTTCGATTATGTTTTCCATGAAAAATATGGATTCCCATATAGTACTCGTGTTTATGAAGATATTCAGGTACTTGTTGCAATGGGTATTGTGGATGAAGACCTCCGCTATTATGAAAAAGCGGGACGATATCACCAGCGCTATGAATACGTACTTACTGAACACGGGGTTGCCTATGGGAAAACCCTTGTGGAACCTTACCAATATGAATTCAAAGAGATTATTGATATGCTAAAAATGGAAAAACATTCGATACCAAGGGATATTGTGACACTTCCACTCAGTAGATTTTTACGTGAAACCGGATTGGAGTCTTAATAATGAGCCAGAGAAACGTCGTCCTTCTCAGGACACATCATAAGGGAAAGTTAAAAGAATTTCTTGCTCCTGTTTCAGATGCTCCTTTCCATACGGAATTTGGAGTTACTGAAATGAGTGCTCTTGTGGAAAATGAAGATCTGGACACTGTTACTTCCCATATGGGGACAGAATTCTCAGTGATAGCTCCACGTTCTCCTGATTTTTTCCGTCATTCAAAACGCACAGGTGCTCCCATGATTCCCAAAGACATTGGATTGATAATGGCACATGCAGGCGTTTGTTCTTCTGATTCTGTGCTGGAAGCCGGAACCGGTTCCGGGTCTCTGGCTATTTATCTGGGTTTTGTTGCAAAAAGTGTGCTTAGCTATGAGGTGAGGGAAGAATTCACTAAAGTAGCTCGGGACAACATTGCAAAAGCAGGGCTTTCAAACGTTGAAATCCGATGTGGTGATCTGGTTGAAGCACTTCCTTGCTTATCGGAAAAATTTGATGTAATTATTCTTGATATGGGTGGCTCGGAAAAGGCTGTAAGTGGCTGCTTTGAAAAGCTGAAAAATGGTGGTTTCCTCGTAACCTACTCTCCATTTTTAGAGCAGGCTTCAGAAATCCGGGAAGAGATTGAAAAGTTGGATTTCTTTGATTGCAGGACATTTGAATGTTTTGAGCGCGAAATCTCGTTTTCATCCAGAGGTACTCGTCCCTCTACAATCCCTGTTGGGCACACAGGCTACCTGACTTTTGCAAGGAAGTAATCTCTAGCTTTAGAACAATTTTATCTGGTTCATCGTAGTAAAAGGGATGTGGGAAATGTCCCTTTCATTTGATTCAAAAGAAAGTATATTTGATTAATTTAATATAGCTGCTATTCATACACTACCTCGATTAACTTGCCAGAGAATAGTATATTGAAAAAAAGGATCAGGGATCTCAAGTATCTATCATATGAAGATCCGACTCCAAACCCGACAGAGTTACTTCGGGATGGGTCTGACCTTGATTTCAGCCTGTTAATCAATCCTTTTGGAAATCCTTTTGATTGGCCGGATTCCGGGCTTGATTTTTCAAAGGCCACAAAAAACGCTTCAGAACGCCTTACTCAATACCCGGATAATCGCTACTACGAATTCCAGAAATCCGTAGTTTCTTTCTTAGGCAACAATATTCTCCCGGATCAGATAATTCCAGGGAACGGTTCCTGCGAACTCCTAAAGTTGGTTCTGGAATGTGTCATCGATGAGGGGGATAAAGTCGCAATTGTCCAGCCTTCAATTAATTTATTTGAACAATACTGCCATATTCATGGTGCTGAAATCATGCATTTCATGGAAGATGACCTCGGTGATATTGATGCTTCCATTCTTGACGATATAAAAATCCTCTTTTTGTCCAATCCTTCGGATGTTTCTGGAAAACTCATAAATGGCAATGAACTAAAAACTCTCTCTGAAAAGTGTATCAAGAACAACACTCTTCTCTTTGTAAATGAGAGTTGCATTGATTTTGCTGATACTTCTGAAAGCTTGATTCCGCTTGCTAATTCTAATAATCATCTTTTTGTTCTTCGTTCCCTTGAAACAATGTTTGCAATTCCGGGAATTCGAATTGGATTTGGTGTCACATCGAAGGAAATGGCGGCAAAGCTAAATTCTGCAAGGCTTTCCTGGAATCTTGGGGTTGTATCAGAAAAAGCTGCAATTTCACTTCTGGAAAGGGATGATCTTTCCAATAACTACCTCAAAAAATCCAGAGAATATATTTCTGAAAACCGTGAGTATCTTGCAAATCGCCTCAACAAGATTCGTAAATTCAGTGTATTACCGGGTGATTCGCATTTTGTACTTGTGGATATAAGTGCTTCTTCAATAGACTCAACAGAACTAGCAAATCGTCTTGCAAAAGCAGGAATTAAAATTAGGGATTGTTCCAACTTTTATTCGATGGGAAAAGATTTCATCCGGGTCTCAGTTCGTTCAAAGGAAGATACTGATAGGCTTACTCAAGAAATAGGAATTGCTGTAGTCGATTCTGCTCGTGATAAGTCTATGGATGAACTTGAAATCTCTCTCTTGTCTTCTGATTTTTCAGCTATGGGTCCCAACAAAGATTGTGATTATTATCCATGTCACTTTCAGGGTCAGGACTGCACGTTTTGTTTCTGTCCGTTTTATCCTTGTAGTGATGAAAATACCGGGGGAAAATGGGTGGATCGCTCCAGCGGCGGAAAAGTATGGAGCTGTGAAGGGTGCGATATTATGCATCACCCCGACGTGGCAGAAAAACTGGTTCGTGCATTAAAAGGGGATTCTCCAATGGAAGAAAAACTAAAGAAAGCTTGGAAAAAGGTGGTGGATCCGCTTTTATGATTGATTTTGGATTATTAAACAGTCTTCATTTGCTTAATGTACTTCTGATGGCAGTTTTGATAGACTTGACTATAGGGGAACCCACTCCCAAACTTCATCCTGTAGTCTGGCTTGGAAATCTGATTTACTTCTTCAAGAGGAATGCTCCTAAGTCCTACAGGCTTGCATATGGTGTTTTCATTGGAGTATTCTGTATGGCTTTTTTTTCAGCTATTGCATTGGCTGTCTTATGGATTGCAAGTGCATCATGGATGCCTGAAATAGGAGCTATCTTCATTGAGGCACTATTCCTCAAATGTACTTTCACAATTCGTCGTCTTCTCTATGCAGGCGATGA
>CAZHNA010000001.1:0-79059 GCA_964532775.1 uncultured Methanosarcinales archaeon | reverse complement strand
TCTGAGACCTTGACTAGTGGCAAAACTGTCCGAAGAGTAGCCACCATAAGGAAAAGAGAATCTTCTGGCCTCACAATTACATGAATACGAGATATTTTCCCCGGCATCCCAAGGTCAGTAAAAACGTCTTCTAGTATTTTTCTATAGGGGGCGATTTCTGCTTCGACCGTTGTCTCGACTACAAACTTTTCGATTGTTGCCACAGGAAATCACTCCTGATCTATGTAACCTGATACAAGAAGCGCTGCACCTACTGCCCCAATCAAATGGGAGTTGGGAGGCACTATCACTTTCACTTTCAAGAGAGCTTCAAGGGCTTTCGGAACACCTGCAATCAGAGATGAGCCACCTACAAGAATTAAAGGTTCTTTTACTTCAACTTCCTGCAACTGCTGTTCAAATATCTGCTCAACAACACTGTGGCAGGCTGCAGCAGCTACATCCTCTGGAGCCGCCCCTTTTGCAAGTGAGTTTACAAGAGACTGGATACCGAATACGATACAGTAACTGTTCATGTCCACATTCTGCTCTATTCCCTTTACTGCCAGATCCCCGAGCTCAGTAATCTCCACGCCAAGCCTTTTTGCAGTCATTTCAAGGAACCGACCGGATGCACCTGCGCAGATTCCTCCCATGGTAAACATACCTGGAATACCGTCCTGCACGGAGATCGCTTTGTTATCCATTCCGCCAATATCAATAACTGTAGCGCTTCCTTTCTGGCTGTCTGCGAGGTAAACTGCGCCTTTGGAATTGACAGTAATTTCTTCCTGTGCAAGCTGCGCTTCAAAATGATCACCAATAAGGAATCGACCGTATCCAGTTGTCCCCAAGGCTTGAATATCTTCCCTTTTGATACCCGCTTGCTTAAGTGCTTGCTTAAGTGCTTTCTCCGCACTTTCTATAACCTTGATTGTGGGCACCCAACCTTCACCGATGATTTCATTGTCACGCATGATGACAGCTTTGGTAGTGGTTGAACCTGAATCCACCCCTGCCGTAAGCCCTGTTTGTTTTTGACGTGCAAGCAAGTGTTTCCTGCGTGCAATTGTTGTCAGGGCTTCCATCCTTGTCAGGAGAGTTGCAGCCGCAGTGCGTTCCGTAAACGAATAACTGATAACGGGAAGACCGGAATTTTCAAAAATGTATCTGCGGACTTCGTTACGTACAATGGCAGCTTCAGCGCATCTGAAACAGGTTGCTACAAAAACACCGTCTACATTGGCTACACCATCAACAACCGCTTTTGCTCTTGCCATCATGAGTTTTAAATCGGGACTTGCAACTTCAAGCCCAAAATCCTTTCCAATGGTATCAAGAGCTGTAATTTCCATTTCCGGATAAACGAGTTTTGCATTAAGTGATTCTGCCGCTGATTCTAATTCTTTCTGGACTCCAGCAAATTCCGATCCACAGGAAACCAGTGCAATTTTGACCTTTCCTTCTCCCTTCATGCCTCAACCCCCTCTTCTGGAAGAGATTTCAGGAATTCAACGATTTTATAGACAAAGTCATGCCCTTCATCTTCCGTATGCGGATAAGTTAACTCAATAATTGGAATGTCACGCTTTCTAATCAGAAACTTTGTCAGTTCGTTGGTTCTAGCACATCCCATACAACCAAATGCAGCAACGCTTTCCAGCACTATAATTGCAGCTTCTGCATTCTCTATCATCGGACCAACAAGAGACATTCGCCCCCTCACACCGGCAGGAACTTCAACTGCTGCATATTTGAGACCATGTTTGGGGTCCTCAGGGGTTATATTCATCGGAGGAGAATCAACACCAATCGTGGAGATCTTCTCATGTATTTTCTCCATCATTGCCAGTGGAGTATGTCCAAACCTTTCTACAAGATCAGAAAGGATCAGGCTGTTTGTGGGATAAATGAAAACTTTCGCCAAAATAACACCTCATAATTCCGATTCGGTAATTTCCTTCAATTTTGAAACCGATAGTTTTCCGGAAACTTTCGGTTTTTCTATTTCGTTCCCCTTCTCATAATCGTCAAGTGCCTTCCCGATGGTAGGAAGCAGCTGCACTTCTTGTCGTAAATAATGGAATCCCGGACGAGGCCCACCGCCCCTGCTTGAGCGACATCGCCTTTCATCACCGGGTTTAAAACCTCTTTCTTTCACAAATATATGATTATGATCAAGGGAACGTACTTCCTCAACCACCCTCAACACAGATTCACGTGGACCTGTCACCATGGTTCCAAAGCAGGTTTCTTTAATGGTTATATCAGTATCAGACGCATATATCTGCATTGCAGCATCTGATGGAAGAACACTTTCGGAATCAATAACAACAATTTTAGTTACGTTGTCTTCACTATTTTCCGCCACTTTCAATTCCTCCTCTCAAGAACATACATCGTGTCCCCTTCCTTTAAATTTTCAAGTTTTTCAGGTTCGAGAATCCTACCTATAATATTAGTACTTGTGAATCTTTCCCCGGTAGGACCGAAGAGATCATCATCGACCGTTTTTATGCCAATCAAACCCGCTCTCTTAGCGGCTTGGTTTGTCACACCAATTTCCATAGCATTTGCCTTTTTCTGCGGAGTGTTCTCAGGGAAAATTTCCTTATATTTTTCAGCTTCCCTATCCGCCTTAAAAAGGAAAGTATTCTCATACTTCATCATTACATTTAATGAGCCAACTGGCTTGAAAGTCATAGCAGTAGCATGCCTGAAAAAGTCAAGTGTTTTTGGAGCAAGGTCATCGTATAACTCCACTTCCACAACGCCATCCTTTGGAACCCCTGTTGCTTCCACAGATCCATTTGTGAGGATATCGATTGTAGTTTGTGGTTTAAGGGAAACGATGATTGCATCATTTTCCATATAGCCTGCTGGAACCAATTTAACTCCCCTTGATTCAAGTTTTTGTTTTGCTTCATCAAAACCTAATCCAAGAAGACTTATCGGTTCAGGGGATGTTTTGATTAGAAGATAATGATTTTCCTGTGCCATTTTCACAAGTTCGATTCCACTTGTAACACGGCCTATAACCGAATGCATTATGCTAGCTGTACGATCATCCCGGGATATAAAAAACTTGCCTGTCCCGTAGCCCACAGTCCTAACCCATACAGTACCGGAATCCCGTGACTCAAAGTTTTCATAAGTGCAGGCTTCGCCAATTAAGCGGCTGTCTGCAATAAAAGAGCTTGAAGCATAATCAATGTTAAATGTACCATCTTCGATGAGCGTAAAGAAATGATCGACTCCTTCAGGAGCCTCAGCATCCATTTCTATCTGGACGTAAGTGTATAGTTGGTAACCATCTTCAAGTTCCACACTCAAATCCGTTGTAAGGAGATTGTCGCCTTCTTCTTCCCATTCAATAACGGGTTCAATGGAAACAATGCTGTCCCCCCCAGATAACTCGGAGAGAACTTGCTTTCCAGCTACAACCCTTCCAAAAGCGCCCTCTTCAGGAGTACCGTAAGTTGAATTATGCGGACTTAAAGAGATAATCAAATGATAGTTGGAAGGATCAAATCCCCCGGCTCCAAAAAAGATCTCATTGCGATTTGCACGGACTTCCTTTTTTGTAGGAACCAAATCTTCACTGAATGGACCAAAAGCCAGTGCACTTTTGCTTCCCCACCGGAAAGAGATGCCTTCGTAATTTTTGTGATTGGCATGCCAGTGGATTGTCGAAGGGGATTCGGAATCATCTAAGCCAATTCTGATATCGCCTTTTGTGGTCTTCAAAAGGTATTCCTTAACGGTTGATGAACGCACACTTTCCGTGTGTTTTACAATCCCTACTGATGCTCCCGAAGTATACGAAGCATCGGATAATTCGATGGCATCCAACACCGTGGACCCTGCCGGAATTACGCAGTTCTCGCCGTTAACTATAATGTGGATTTCATCGCTCGTGTAAAAGCCTCCAAAGAATGATAAAGGAAAACTGGCTGATAAAGTTACTCCTTAACAGCCTCTATAAGCTCTTCTTCACTTAACTGTGAAAGAACAGCAGCGGGTTCGCCAACATCAACAATTTTAGACTCCTTCATCAATGCAACCCTGTCGCATATCTCTTTGAGGAAATCCATATCATGGGACACTATAACAAAAGTATCACCCATCTCATCCCGTGCCTTGAGAATAGATTTAGTTACCTCAACACGAGTAATTGGATCCATGGTACCCGTTGGTTCATCCATGACAATAATAGTTGGCTCTTTCATCAGGATCTGGGCAAGAGCCACCCTGTGACGTTCCCCTTCACTGATTTCATCAGCCATTTTCGGCAAGATAGAACGAGCTTTGGTTTCCGTGAAACCTGTAGTTGTGAGAGTTTGGATTGCTTTGCGAACTGCGAGTTCGTAAGGTAAATCAATACCAATTGACTCTGTAAGATTGTCAATAATGGTACGATGGGTATAGAGCCCGTATTCTTGGTGCAAAATTCCCATATACTTGACCGCACGGCCCCTTTTATCAGGACCTGGAACCGTCATATCAACCCATTCATCTCCGACTCTAACACTAACAGATCCACTTGTCGGCTGGATGTTACCCATAAGAATCTCTGATGTTGTGGTCTTGCCAGCACCACTTGTTCCTGCGAGACCGAAGATCTCTCCCTCTCTCACATCAAAGCTTACACCATCAACCGCGTAGACGACACCTTTTGATACGGAGATGTATTTTTTGACAAGATCATTTACCTTTATGATTGGTTCACCGAGAACGGTTTCCCCTTTGCTGCCAAGAGAAGAAACACTTTTCATGAAGTCACCTGCAACCTTGCAGGAATCTCCTTGACATACTATTTCTCCGTCTTCCAGAATGATTGCTTTGTCTGCCAGATCCTCAATAACTTCAGACCAGTGAGAGGTTATCACCATGGTCATATTGTGTGCTTTGACTGTGTTTTCGAGAACATCATGCACAACGTCAGCAGTTCGCGGATCAAGTGTGCCCGTAGGTTCATCTGCCAAAAGAAGCATTGGATTGCGGACAAGCTGACGAGCCAGTACAACTCTCTGTTTTTCCCCGCCACTCAGGTCACGTGCTATATGCATCATGCGGTGAGTTAATCGTACTTCCTCAAGCAATTCAACAGCTTTTTCAGTTGCGTCCGGTCCAGTATAACCAATTTCTGTAAGGGAATTCATGACATTGGCAATTACCCTGTCATCGCCGTAAAGAGCAAATGTGCGCTGAAGCATAATTGCAATTCTTTTTGCAATGGATCTCCTCCCAGGATCATGCAAGGAAAGTGTTACTAAATCAGCTTCAAATGGCTGAAGTATTCCGTTGCCACAAGAAGGACATTCTGCTCCTACCATGCTCGGCGGCTCTATATAGCCACATTTTTCGCAACGTGAAAGGTGATACAGAATAGAACCGGAAATATCCCCGTATTCTTCAGTACCCCTTAGAGCATGCATAAGTACGGTCTTACCTGAACCGCTTCTTCCCAGTACACCTACAATCTCGCCTTCGTTTATGTCGAGATTAATATTTTTTAGGACTTTTACCCCTTCATAAGATATTGTAAGATTTTTGATCTCAATGAACAGTGGCATCAAAGTTTCCTCCAGCACGGAATTAAAACGCACTTATTTTGATTATTGTATTAAGCTACCTACCAGATTGTTCGCCACCCATAAAACGTTTATCAATTGTCCGTGACAAACATTCTCAAGATTTTGCATTGGAAGGCATATCTGGATTAAATGAAACTATACATAAACATAACGCATCGTGGCATCACTGTTAACATTCAAAACAGAGCGATTGATGCTGATTACTCGATTAACGGCGAAACGATATCAATGACTTCTACAATGTCATCAATTACTTTATCAGCCGCATTGACCAAAACATCCGGCCTTTTATCACCCTGCTGCCGCGTGACTACCCCTAAATCTGCCGCACGTAAAGCCAGAATGTCATTCAAACCATCTCCAACCATTATCACGTGTGAATATTGCTTTTTGAAGTCCTTGACTATCCTTTCTTTGTCTTCGGGGGTTGCAATATCAAAAACACCTTCAAGAGGAATTTCAAGACATTTAGCAAGTCGTTTGAGATTGCGCATGCTATCACCGGAGGCGATGAAGGCATCTACCCCATTTTCCTTAAGCCATGAAAGAACATCCCTGCTGCTGGAATAAAGTCTACCCCCTGTGCTGAGTACATGGCTTATATCCCCAAGATCTCTATCAACAATCAGTCCTGCAGCCACATAAAATATATTCGGGCACCTTTTGCGAACTCTGTAAATAACTTCCCGGAGGTCACTCATCGGAACACTGCTGCCTTCAACCAGAGAACGTGTTTCTTCAATGGAAATATTTCCATTTCCACATACAATGTCGAGTTCAATTTTGTTCCGGGATATGAAATCAGCTATCGTGCCATTCTCATCCTCGTAAAACATCTCCTCGGAATCCGTATGCATTACAACAAGGGCACGGCTGGGATATCCTGCAACCAGCATGGTGGTTTCGATATCCTCGTGTATTTTACCGCCGGCTGTCGACTTTGCAATACGGTACATGTTAAGAAGAGTGCCAGCACTGTCAAACACAACAGCCACTTTCTTTCCCATGCCGAATAATCTGGAGGTACTGGATTAATAGTTTTTGTTTGCTTTCATCCCACGATTTCAATCTGGGATGGATCAGTTACAATAATCTCAGGAGTACCGGAATAATCCTGAATCAATCCACTCACACGGACTTTCCGGTTTTCATAATAGATTTCCGGAGATTCCGGGAAATTATCCCAGTCGTTCGCCCAGACAAGAACAGAAAGGTAGCCCTCATACGGATCGTGGAAATTGAGGAAAATAATACCCTTATCCTCTCTTTTTGAAGTAACTACAATTATTCCTTCCACGGTTTTTACTTCACCTGTGTAACGCCCCGCATCAAGATAATTCACAACTTCACCAGTCACCTGTAGCTCAATCCCCCAAATACCCAGATTGTTTGCCTTCGCATATTGTTCGGCATTCTCAAAAAGAGGCTGGTATCGGGTATCCGGTTCATAGGCTTTTTCTTCAGCAAACCCTTCCCGGACAAGTTGCTCGTTCACGAAAACATCATCAATCCACACATATCGCAAGAGTCTGCCGTATTTGTCCCAATTACTAATATCACCTTCAAGAAGAACTTCCTTTCCCAGCACCATATCGGAAAGAAAAGTAGTTGCTTCATCGTAGTAGATTTCATCAGTTTCAGGAGTATCAACCCCTATGAGACGGACTTTTTCACCTGACGATATGACAAAGGTATCGCCGTCCACTACCCTTACAACAGTATCAGTACTATTTTGAATTCCCAAATCTGTAGAGTTAGTGCAACCTGAAAGTGCAACTCCAATCAATAAAAAAACAAACAGAAAGAACTTTGTCAAACCCATCAGTTATAAAAAATTGCTTGCTTGTATAAAACTGTTTTGAATTTGCACCCGTCAACATTTACTAAAGGTAAGGAGATATTGCCGATAGATAGAAAATGCGTTTGTCAAAATTTGCAGTTGTTGCAACACTACTACTGATTTTCATACAACCTGTTGGAGCACAGGACATAGAATACCTCTCCACCCAGCCATGGGATCATAGTCCCATCACCGTTTTCATAAACGAAGTCAATATCCCGGAGCATTACAGCCCCACGTATAGGGAACAGGTTGAAATCGCCCTTGAATACTGGGAGCAGGGTGGAAACGAGAAGCTCATCTATACTCCTGTTTTTCAGATAGTGGATGACAGGAATGCTGACATCAATATCAAGTGGATTGAAAATCTTGAAGAAATTGAAGGAGCATCTGAAGGAGTTGCCGGATACGCTGCACCCATATTTGTAGGAGATCAATTTCTACATGTTGACATTGTGCTAGAAGTAGGTAACTATCAAGGATACTCATGGGTGCAATATGGTGATGCAAATATGCAGGAACTCGCAAAACATGAACTGGGACATGCTCTGGGTCTTGGCCATAGTTCAAACAAGCGGGATATAATGTACCCCACATATGAACAGAGAGATAACCTAAATCCACTACTTTTAACCAAAACTCTTCCCTATATTGCAGCAATTAGTATCGTTGTTTTAGCAATAATTGTTTATCATACGGTTAGCTGGAGAGCAATGAAAAAACGGAGGGAAAATATTGAAGAGGAGGTCTTCAAACGGAATCAGTGATCTCTCCTGAAATATGTAAAGATATATTACAATATCTTGCAGGTGAAGATGTCGATTTTTCCAGATATGAATTGGATCTCTCAGACATTTCCGATTTTGAGAAATGTGTCCTTGAGCACACACGCCTCATTCCTTACGGAAAAACCCTGACATATTCAGAACTTGCGGAAGCAATTGGAAAACCGGGGGCTGCAAGAGCAGTAGGTACTGCACTCGGGAAAAACCCCTATCCACTAGTAATTCCATGCCACCGAGTAGTTGGAAAAAACAACTTTGGAGGATACACTGGTGGAGGAGTGGACCTTAAGAAACGTTTGATTGAAATGGAGAAAACAAAGGCAAATCATTGCAAAGATGAATGAGAATTCATGCCACTTCCAGTTCATAAACTACATATATCATAGATTCCGTTACTTCGTTAACTTCATATAGGGACAACATTTATTCCCAACAATCAATTAACAATTATTATCCCCGTGGAGGATACTACATGAAACAGCAGGTTGAAGTGAAAGAACTCAAGGAAGGCAAATACGTAATTATCGATGATGAACCCTGTGTAATTAAGAGCATTTCAAAGTCTAAACCCGGAAAACATGGCTCTGCTAAAGCTCGTATTGATGCAATTGGCATCTTTGACCGCCAAAAACGCTCCATCATCAGTTCAGTATCTTCCAAGACTTATGTCCCACTTGTCGAAAGAAAGTCCGCTCAGGTACTTTCCATCTCAGGTAATATTGCTCAATTAATGGACATGGGAGACTACTCAACCCTCGAATTGACAATTCCTGATGAATACAAGGAAAGGGTCAAGGAAGGGGAAGATGTCACATTCATCACAGCCCTTGGAAAAATGAGAATCGATCTCAGATAAACATATGTTTTACCAGCCCTCAATGACGGATACTCTGGCGGAGTACAGGGACGCCCAATATGTAATATTTGGAGTTGCCTTTGACCGCACCTCATCCTACAGGGCTGGAAGCAAATTTGCTCCTGATGCCATGAGAAAGGCATCGGAAAATTTTGAAAGTTATAATCCTTTTTTTGGAATTGATCTGGCACAACTTCCAATTCATGATGCCGGAAATTTTGAAGTCTACGGTACAGTAGATGACACCATCCTCGATCTCTACAATGAGGTTCGAGAAATTGTAAAGGCAGGCAAAGTCCCAATTATGATGGGAGGGGAGCACTCACTATCCCTGCCCTGCGTGAAAGCATGTGCAAAGGATACAGATGATCTTGGGGTCGTTGTTCTTGATGCACACCTTGATCTCAGAGATGAGTTTGAAGGAGTGAAATACAGCCATGCATGTGTTTCAAGGCATATCATTGAAGAAGTGACAGACAATTACGTGAGCATTGGTGTTCGCAGCGGACCCCTTGAAGAGTGGGAATTCGCAAAAGAAAAAGATCTTACGTACTATACACCGGAGGATGTCTCAGCCTTTGGAGTGGAAAAGATAATTCAGGAAACAATGGACTACCTTGACACTGAAAATATCTACCTGTCACTTGATATGGATGCACTTGACCCCGCATATGCCCCGGGGTTAGGAACACCCGAACCTTTTGGCCTCCAATCAATACAAGTAAGGGATCTAATCCGGGGATTCGCCCCTTATTCAATCGGCTTTGACGTCGTGGAGATATCACCCAATTTTGATAATGGCCAAACTGCAATTCTCGGAGTAAAATTATTGAGAGAGTTTATTGCAGCACATTCAAGCCAGAATAGAGGCACCAAGTAAATATATGCCTTATAACCTATTTTCGACTATAATGACTCAGGAAATTGAAGTAGAGTGTCCGGCTTGCTCACCGGACGAACCGGTATGGCATGAAATAGTTAAAAGCGGACAGAATCCTCTGGCAAAATGTAGCAATTGTAATGACATTCATTCTTTTGAAGAGAAAAAACCGAAGACAAGGGTTGTAAGAGCTATTGTCAGCCGTGAAGATGAATCCTTCACTATGCACGTTTCTTTTGACGAAGAAGACATTCGGGAAGTAGAAGAAGAAATTGTATTCGAAGATGAGGAAACTGGTGAAGCTTGCCCGGTAATGATTACAGCCATCGAATCCGATGAAAGAAGGGTTGAAGCAGCAAGGGTTTCTTCGATCGATACTTTGTGGGCCAGGGCTATCGATAAAGTAATAATTAAAGTTGCGGTACAGCGCGCGGGTCGTACTGTATCCCAAACAATGAGTGTTCCGGGAGAACAGGAATTTGAAATTGGGCTTGATGTAAGAGTTGGCGGTGAAAACTTTCGGGTAACTCATATTAAGATCCGGGATGGACAATTCCTATACCGACGTGGGAAAAGGGTTGATGCAAAATATATCAAGAGGATATATGCAAGGCCTTCCAACAAAACATGGGGCGAGGGGAGAACTGCATGGAGTATGCGGAGGAACGCAAGAGACTATTGAATTCTCTAAGGGGACAGGGTATCGGAGAGAGCACACTCTATGCGATGGACCGTGTCCCAAGACATTTTTTTATTCCCATTAATCTCAAAAGTGCTGCCTATAATGATTCACCGCTGCCGATAGCGGAGAAGCAGACTATTTCTGCCCCCCATATGGTCGCAATTATGTGCGACTTTCTTGAAATCAACAAGGGAGATCGCATTCTTGAGATCGGGACAGGTTCTGGCTACAATGCTGCTGTCTTGGCAGAATTAACCGGACCTGAGGGGAAAATATACTCCATCGAGAGATTTCCATCCTTGGCCCAATCCGCAAAAGAAAATCTCCTGAGAGCAGGATACAAAAACGTGGAAGTAATTGTTGCAGATGGATCTGCCGGATATGAAGAGCAAGCACCTTTCGACCGCATTTGTGTAACATCTGCTGCACCATCTGTTCCAAAACCACTTATTGAGCAACTCAAGGAAAACGGCATAATGGTGATACCGGTGGGACAATATACACAAAGCCTGGTGCTCATCAAGAAGCATGCCGATGGTTTAATTGAGAAAACTGAACGTGGTGGAGTTATTTTTGTACCACTTGTTGGCAAGTATGGATTTCATATCCATGAATAACTAAGCTATTCTTTTCGATGGACATATATATATTCAAACGCGTTTCTATATATTCTTGCACAGAAAAAAATTCCTGAGGGATTAATATAGAAACCAGAAAGGTTCAGCAAACGGGTGGCTCCACATACATTATTTCCCTACCCAAACAATGGGCTGTAAATGCCGGAATACAGGCAGGTTCAAAAGTAGCAGTAAATAACCAGCCAGATGGCAGCCTCAACGTTGCAACACTTGAAACTTCTTCCCAGCCAAAAAAGATGAAAATGGATATTAGTGATCATCGGGGAGCAGCTCTTGTGAGGAACCTGATTGCGGCGTATGTTGCCGGATATGATATTATTGAATTAAAATCAAGCCGGATTCTTGCAGAACAAAAAAAGGTAATTCGAGATGTATGCCACAAACTGATAGGACCAGAAATTATTGAGGAAACATCAAAAAGCGTACTTATTCAGGATTTGCTGAATCCAGAAGAGGTTTCCATTAAAAAAAGCATACGTAGGATGTTTCTTATTTCTATTTCAATGCAAAAAGATGCGATTTCCGCCCTAAAACACTCCGAAAAAGATCTTGCTCTTGACGTAATGCTAAGAGATGATGAAGTAGACAGGCTTTTTTTACTAATTTCAAAGCAGTTCCGATCCCTTTTCAGGGGCACACGTCTGGCAGACATGAGAGATACCACAATCGACGAGTACCACGATTTCAGAATGGTTGCCGCATCACTTGAACGTATAGCCGACCATGCACAGAGGATTGCATCTATTGCCAAAAGACTAGAGGAACCAGTTCCTGAAAACTTAATGCGCCCCCTTGAACAGGCCAGTACCGAAGCAATAATGGTTGTTGAGAACAGTATTGATGCTCTGTACGGCTCAGATGTTAAACTCGCAAACCATGTCATTAACGGATTGGGAGAATTCAAAGCAAAAACAGACCGGTTGAATGTCAGTTTCCTCAAACTGGATAATGTCGAAATGGCAATCGGACTAGGCAATGTGGTTGACAGTATCGAACGTACTGCTGACTATGGAACAAACATTGCTGAGACAGCGATTAATTTGGCAATTGCTACAAAATCCGAAAAATAATTAACTACAAAACAAACGGTTATTTATACAATAATAATGTCTTCATCAATGGTTATCTCCACATCTAAATGGAGGACAGAAATTGGGTGTAATAAGGTCATTAAAAAGGAATTTTTCCGGATTTTTCCGTAAGCTTTTTAACAAACAAAATGCGCGGATAGGAATATACGGTCCACCAAATGCGGGCAAGACTACTCTTGCAAACCGTATTCTCAGGGATTGGACTGGAGATGCAATGGGATCGGTATCTAATATCGCCCACGAAACCCGACGTGCCCGAAGAAGGGAAGGAGTGACGATAGAAGCTAATGGTCATTCCCTTACTTTGGATGTAATAGACACGCCCGGACTTGCCACAAAGATAGACTTCCATGAGTTTATGGAACAAGGCATGGACGAAGCAGACTCCAAAAGGCGTGCTAAAGAAGCTACTGAAGGTGTAATTGAAGCTGTGAAATGGCTGGAAAATCTCGATGGTGTAATTCTTGTTATGGATGCTACAGAAGATCCATTTACACAAGTCAATGTTACAGTAATCGGCAACATGGAAGCACGCAGTCTTCCGCTGTTGATTGTTGCTAACAAAATTGACTTGCCAACATCTGCACCAGCTACAATAAGAGATGCATTCCCACAACATCCACTTGTGGCGATTTCTGCACTTGAAGGGAGTAATATTGATACCCTCTATGAAGAAATTGAAAAGAGGTTTGGGTGATCACATGCAAGGCATCCAACTGGATCTTTTATCTGAAGACAAGCTATCCAGAATGACTACTGTAGAAAAAGTCAGGTTTATTCTGGATGAAGTCAAAGATGGGAAGATTCTTGTACTCGAACGAGGCCTCACTCCACAGGAAGAAGCAAGTCTCATAGAAATGACCATGACCCTCATCGAACCTGATGATTTTTCAGGTATCGAAATGGAAACGTATCCTGCGCGAGAAGATACTTCCATTGTAGGCAAACTATTCAAAAAGCAACCCAAAACACGCTTGACTGTTATTGGGCCTGCAAACAAGATCAAAACCCTTAGGAAAGATAGGGACATGATCACGGCACTCGTATCTGCAACTAAGTAAATGACGGATACCTATGGAGGATATTGAACCACTCGACAAAATTGTTCCTGCTGCACACCCACTATCATCTTTTGAAATGGGTAGGGACGACATAAACGTAGTCTGTACCTATGGAAAAATTTCTATTTGGTTTGGCAGGCAAACACCTGAAGTCATAGTTGGTAAAATCCTTATTGGCATCTCAAAAATCGATCGTTCTGCAGTCCATGAAGTAGAAATTGTCTGCCCTTTTGAAAAAATAACTGATCATGAAAGCCATGGATATACCTTGGTTTCATATGCGAAATGCAGCAAAGGTTATAGATCAACCTTTCACATTTCATTTAACAATAACAAAGCGATATTCCACCTTGCTGAACACATTCTGGAAAAACTCAAAACCCGCGACATGAACATTGATGTATATTGGAGTGGCGATGATTCAGATATCATAAAGCTGTCTGAACAGCTTGAAAATATCGACAGATGGAATGTCAAGGGCGTAAATTACAAAGAATCTGGTAAGGAAAACTAAATTGAGGTAATCTGATGACAGAAAAAGTAGCTTGTGGCGAATGTGAACATTTGATCTCATCTATGGAACTAATGACCAACCACCTGATTGATGTGACAAACGGACTGGACATAGAAAGTATCAAACAAACGATACAGAACATTCTTGATGCAAGGTCGGTTTTTGTAATGGGCGCAGGAAGATCAGGTCTTGTTGGAAAAGCCTTTGCTATGAGACTTATGCATTTGGGATTCACATCATACGTGGTGGGGGAATCCACCACCCCTGCAGTACACAAAGAAGATCTTGTTGTTGCAATCACCGGATCTGGAGAAACACGTTCCATATCTGACCTTGGGCGCATTACAAAAGAAATTGGTGCTACCCTTTTAACCGTTACATCAAACAAGGATTCCACACTTGGAAGAATATCCGACACCGTCGCAGAAATTGCCGGAAGAACAAAGGATGATGCTGGTGGATATCTGGAAAGACATATGAAAGGCGAATATACTCATCTAACTCCCCTTGGCACTTCTTTTGAAATCACGTCTCTTGTATTTCTTGATGCGTTGATTGCAGAGCTTATCTATATCACCGGGGCATCTGAGGCAGATCTGAAATCCCGCCATACCAAACTCGAATAAGGTGATAACTATGGAGAGCAGGTTTGCAGAAAGAGTTCAGGGAATCGACATATCCGGAATTCGGAAAATGTTTGAGGGCGCAGGCCCCAACGCCATTAACCTCGGACTTGGACAACCGGATTTTGACACCCCTGAGCACATAAAGAAAGCTGCAATCAAAGCAATTGAGGAAGGTTTTACCGGTTATACTGCCGGACCTGGAATCCTTGAATTAAGAGAAGCATTAAGTCGAAAATTCAAGAACGAAAACTCAATTGAAGTATCTCCAGAAAATATTATTGTCACATCCGGAGCATCAGAAGCTCTTGAAATTGCCCTTGGTGCTTTTGTTAATTCCGGCGACGAAGTACTCATAGCGGATCCTGGATTTGTATCATACAAGGCTTTGACAGAAATCATGGGCGGTCATATGACTGGTGTTCCCCTTGATGAAAAATTATGCATGAAACCGGAAACTGTTCTAGAGATGATTTCCCCGAAAACCAAGGCAATTATTATTAACTCACCGTCGAACCCAACCGGCGCAGTCCAGTCAAAAAGTGACATGAAAGCATTTGCAGAGATTGCGGATGATAACGATGTTATTCTCATTTCTGACGAAGTGTATGAGCACTTCATCTATGAGGGCGAGCACGTTAGCCCAGCCATGTATTCTGACAATGTCATCACAGTTAATGCAGCATCCAAGACATATTCAATGACAGGCTGGAGACTTGGGTATGTAGCAGCATCACCTGAGAACACTTACCAGATGCTTAAAATTCACCAATATGTACAAGCATGTGCAACTTCAATTTCACAAAAGGCAGCTTTTGCAGCCATTGACGGCCCAATCGATCCAGTGATGGAAATGAAAGAAGAGTTCAGGGCAAGAAGGGATATGCTACTAGAAGGCCTTGATAAGCTCGGAATGAAATGTGTAAAGCCAGAAGGTGCATTTTATGCATTCCCTGAAGCTGAAGCAGGTACGGCGGAAAAACTCATTTCAGAAGGTGTTATTGTTGTTCCCGGAGAAGCCTTCGGAAACAACGGTGAAGGCCATATCAGAATATCCTATGCAACTTCAAGAGATAATATCAAAAAAGCACTGGAGATTTTGCAGAGGGTTCTGTAACTGCTTCTTCATTTAACATTTTGATAAGCATGCCAAGAGCTTTCTCAACGCCCTCACCGGTCATGGTTGACATCTGAATAACCGCTTCTGAATCAACGTTGTTCAAATCTATTTTATTGGCGCCTACCAACATTGGGATAGAGAAATTTTCTTTTACGTCTTTTAGTAGCTTCATCTGGTCATGCATTTCATAGCCACAGTATTCACTTGGATCGAGTATAAAGAATACAACTGCATCTAAATGTTTCAGAGCTGTTATCGCCTGCATCTCAGCATCATTACGATTAGCCATCGGCCTATCAAGTAAACCCGGAGTATCAATTACCTGATATCTTTCTCCCTCATGCATGAAATGCCCTATCGAAACACCTTTGGTCGTGAATGGATAAGATGCAATTTCAGGGTGTGCCCCGGTAATTGAGGATACAAAACTTGACTTCCCGACATTTGGATAGCCTGCAACAACTATAGTTGGTTCATCCTTCACATCTGGAAGTTTGCGCAGTTTGTTGCGAATTTCATTGAGATAAAGAAGATCATCATCAATGGAATCCATAATGGAACCCATCCTGCCAAAAGCCTGTTTACGAACTTGATGGGGAGAAGCACTTTTACGTATCTGCTCCACATACTGCCGTGAGATTTCATGGATTTTGGAAGATGCCCATCCAATTCTGGAAAGGGATTGCCTGAGTTCGTCAACGTCAGCTATAATATCCACCAGATCATAATAGAAAGGTGGAAGGTGTTCAAAGCTGGGGAAACGTCTTACGACATTGCTTAGATTATCAGAAAGAATGTTTGCTGCTGTCAGCATCATGGACTCGTTTGCTTTTAGAAGTGACTCCCGACCACTAATTTGTTTCCCTGTCATTGCACGGGTCGCTCTTCTAAAAGACTTGTCTATCAATTCATCAGATGTAGGTACAGTATTTATTTTCTCAAAGATCATGATATTGTTACTTCCAAACATGCAAGACATGATAAGGTATATATTCTTATTGCCAGAGCTAAGTACTTATACCAGTACTACCGAACATTTCCAGATAAGAATACGGTGATCTAATGGAACTCACGCCCATCCAAAAAGAAATTCTCATTGCTGTTATTAATTTACAGAGACAGAAAGACGGCGCAGTCAAAGGTGAAGAGATAGCGGTGCTTATTGACAGAAACCCTGGAACCGTAAGGAACCAGATGCAATCACTAAAAATGCTTGGATTGGTAGAAGGAGTACCCGGACCAAAAGGCGGTTATCGAGCCACTGGTGCCGCTTACGAAGCCCTTAGCGTTACTGCAATGGAACATGAAGCTGTAGTCCCATTGTATCTAAACGGAGATATTGTCAAAGGCGCAACTGCTTCAGAAATCAGTTTTACTACTGTAAGGCATCCAGATATGTGCAGCGGAAAAATAAGAGTAATTGGCAACATACGTGATTTCCAGGGAGGAGATCAGGTACAAGTCGGCCCCACTCCGGTAAACCGCTTAATTGTAAGAGGAGATATCGTGGGACGAGATGACTCTGAAAATTTATTATTATTCACCATAACCGAGATGGTATCCCTGCCAAAAAAATCGGTTAAACAATATCTGATTAACAAACCCGTTTCCTTAAATGTTAATTCATCAATTCAGGAAGCTGCAAAGGTTCTCGTACACAATAATATCCACGGGGCAACCGTGGAAGATGGCGGAAAAATAGTCGGCATTATAACTTTCACAGACATAGGAGAAACACTTGCGAGCGGAAAAGTCGATCTTCGAGTGAAAGACATAATGTCTGCCGATCTGATCATGATTGATGGGGAAGCTTCACTGGTTGATGCCGTAAAAATGTTCAATGAACATGATATCGGCAGATTGATAGTAACAATCGACGGAATTCCAAAGGGCCTGCTTTCAAGAACAGATGTGCTTCATGAATTAGTAGTATACTAATTAATGACGCCTTCCCTTAAATTCCTCAGCAATTTCCTCAAGAGTAATCCCTTTTGCTGAGAGCATTACGAATAAATGGAAGAGCAGGTCACTTGATTCGGAAATGATCAATTTCTTATCTCCATTTTTTGCAGCAATTACGGTTTCAAAGGCCTCTTCGCCAACCTTTTCCAGAATTTTATCCACACCTTTCCTGTGCTGGAATAATGAGCAAACATAGGAACCATCAACAGGATTTATTTTTCGATCTTCGATTACAGCATAAACGTCTTCCAGCACAGATAACTTGTTTTCCATAAGAATTCTCCCTTTAGGCTAAAGAGGGCTAATGACATAATGAATCTTATTATTTTCCCTTTTACATGGTATATATATATAATTGGCAACAACTCTTTTTTGAAGAATAATACTGCATTCGTGTGAACTGTCTTAAGGAGTGGTAAATTATGATCGGAGAAGAAACACAAATTAAAGAAATTATGACCCGGGGAGTAGTAACAGTTCCATTCGAAATAAATGCCGCCGAAATGGCAGAAACCATGGCAAAAAACAATGTTTCTGCAGTTGTAGCTGTCGATGTTTCAGGAGAAACTTTTGGAGTTGTCTCCGACATGGATATTCTAGAACACATACAGAAGAAAAACTGGGAAATCGACTCAATTGAAGATATAATGTCCCCAACAGTTGAGACTCTCAGACCCAGTATGACTGTTAAAGAAGCAGCAACAATAATGGCTGAAAAACATACCCATCGACTTATTGTGATGTCCGAAGACACAGTCGGAGCATCTTATAGGCCAATTGGAATTCTTAGTGCCCGGGATATAATCAGGCACCTGTTTAAAAAGTGATTGTATTGACGTTGACAGAAAACCAATATGAGGGGGGACCTTTAGCTTTCTAGCCAACGTCAAATCATGAAATGTACACAGACAAATATATGTTTTGTGGCCACTCTTATATTTTTCTTGGATCTGTGATTTCACCATAAAGGGCAGCAGCAGCTGCTGTTGCAGGCGAACCAAGATACACAAATGATTCAGGGCTTCCTTCCCTTCCACGGAAGTTACGGTTGGAGGTTGCAAAACCTACTTCACCATTCCCCAGCAATCCAAATGAACCGCCCATACATGGACCACAGCATGCAGATTCCACAAGTGCACCTGCTTCCATGAGTTGTTCCACATATCCTGCTCTTAGGGCTTTCATGTATTCAGTCCTTGAAGCAGGGATTACAAGCAGTCTAACACCCTGAGCTACCGGCTCGTCGCCCATAAGTTGTGCAAGAATTTCAATGTCCTCAAAACGGCCGTTGGTACATGAACCTACAAACACCTGATCAACCTTTGTACCTTCTACTTCTGAAATCGGTTTCACATTGTCAACATTGTGTGGACATGCAACCTGTGGTTCAAGATCTGTGACATCATACTGACGTACATCATAGTAAGAAGCATCTTCATCTGATTTCCAGTATGGATCAAGTTTAAAGTCAGGAATTCTTTCCTGAAGATACTTTTCTGTAACTTCATCCTGCTCAATGATACCTGCCTTTCCACCCATCTCAATTGCCATATTGGACATGGTCATCCTTTCAGATATACCAAGGGATTGAACTGTTGATCCTGCATATTCTGCTGCCATATATCTGGCACCTTCTGCACCTACATCTCCAATCAAATGAAGAATCAGATCTTTGGAATATACGCGATCCTGCAATTTTCCACTCACTTCAAAACGAATGGTTTGAGGAACCTTGAACCAGAGTTTACCGGATGCCAGCACTGCAGCCATATCAGTTGAACCAACACCAGTTGAGAGTGCACCAAGTGAGCCATAGGCACAGGTGTGTGAGTCAGAGCCTACTACAAGATCTCCAGGCTTAACATGGCCCATTTCAGGTACTACCTGATGGCAGACACCTTCGTAAATATCGTAATTTTTAATACCCTGCTCGGAAGCAAACTTCCTGAGCTTGATGTGGTTTGCTGATGCATTGAGGGAATCTGCAGGAACCTGATGATCGAAGATTATCACAATTTTAGAAGGGTCCCATACTTTCTTCTCTTCCTTATCCCTCATAATTTCATAAAAGCCATCCACAGCCAACGGGCCAGTGATATCGTGAGTCATGGCGAGATCGATGTTTGCGAGGACAAAGTCGCCTGGCTTAACATCTGCGCCGGAAGCTTTTGAAAAGATTTTTTCTGCAATAGTCATTGGATTATCGGACATGGCAATCATGCCATTTTAAGGCACCTTTCATAAATAAACCAATCGCTGATAACTACGACAAAATGTGCACTACAATATTACTTTATAAAAGAAAAACAGTATCTACAAATCAAAAAATTTCCAGGTGACATAAATGCCAAACCCTAACATAAAGCCCGGTGACTCGAAGGTACAAAGAGATGCTCATGAACATATAAGAAAAGAACTGGAATCCAGAATTGGACTTAAATCGGGATATCTTGATAAAAAACGATTTCCTATTAACGACTCATATCTAGAAGTCGAAGGTTATTCCCGCAATCCAAATATTATCTGCCAGTTTTATGCAAGGATCGGGGATATGAAAAGTGCTCAGGTTCACAAAGTTATGAATGATGCGCTGAAATTAATATTCATTGAAGACTATGAAGGAAAAACGTTTCGAAAGATATTGGCTTTCATCGACGATAAAGCTGCAAAAAAATTTGTAGGAAATGGATGGCATGGTGAATGCTTAAGAAAATATGGCATTGAAGTCTTCGTAGTGGACATCCCCGAACATGTCAAACGTGAAATTATAGAAATTCAACCCATACAAGACGGGTTTAACCGCTAAGATCGAATGGATTAAAATTCGGAAACATCAACCCGGGAAATCCCCTCTGTATCATGCACCATAACTGTACCTATATCCTCAAGAAGCGAGACATCCTTCTCTTCAAGAGTAAAACCAGATTCAATGAATTTCTCATAAACCTTGATAGTATCATTGAGTTCCACGGATTTCCTGTGAATGATATGAGTCGCCAATTCTGTTGCCTCTTCTATAGAAATAGGCCTTCCGATACCTTCACACTCGCAGATTTCCAGCTTACCATCATGAAGAAAAAAAGGATAAGTTCGGCAAAGAAATGGCCGGGAATCATAAATACGGCATTTTGAATCATTTTCAAGGAAGCCACAATCTCGATTTTCATCTCTTTTTAGCATCCACCCAAATGTATGCAGGACACCATTTTCATCAATCAGATGAGACTCACGTAATTCTCCAGAAATATCGGCCATTGGAACTACAAATTCATCCTTTAATAACTTTTTTTCAAGGACATGAAGATCTTCCGAATTCAAAATAACAGAATTATCCGCAAAGCTTCCCCTGCAACATTTACCACATCTTGTGCACTCAAATCCCATGGATTTTATTTGAGTAGCAATTTGATCAATATCGAGATTTTCAATTAATTCCAGTTCTTCATAAATAGAAGAAAAAAGAGCGGAAGTATCGGACTTACTCATCCACTTCCTCTACACCTACTGCATTCAGGAATTTTTTGACTACTGCCTCGTCCACAAGGCGCAGAAGAGTTTGCCTATCCTTGATATCGTTAAAAACACCCAGCGGTATCTGGGCTGCTGCCGCAGTGTTATGACCACCTGCAGCACCTTCTCCAAATGCTTTCTTAAGAACCTCTCCTAAATTAATACGGATATCATTGCTTCTACCGGATATGAAAATCCGCTCTTCCGTGACACCGAAAACGACGGTTGTAAAAACACCTTCGAGATGTAGCAAGTAATCTGCTGCCTGTGGAAGGGTATCCCTGTCTCGTATAGTACCCACGTTTGAGAGAAGATAACTTCCAATAACCTGACGGTTATTGATAGCTTCCCCGAGAACATCAAGAGTTTCAATAGACATTGACGGTCTTTCAAGTTGCTCAAGCACTTCATGATCTGCCAGAGGATAAAGGAATGAAGCTGCTGAGAGATCAGCCGATTCGGTATTCCTCTTGAAATCCATGGTATCTGTCCTGATACCATAAAGAAGAGCCGTTGAAAGTACACTTCCAATATCAATATTGAGTTCCTGCAGATACTTGGTCATTATAGTGGATGTTGCACCCACATTTGGCCGGATATCAATAAAATCAGCATCTACTTCTACTTCACTTACAGGATGATGATCAAATATGACTCCAATGTGCTGTCCTTCTTTTAGCATGTTGTTTGCACCGGGCACGGCACAATCAACAAGGGCAAGCTCCTCGAATTCCGCAATATCATGATTTTCCATCCTGTTAAGATCAATACCTAACAGGTTGACAAATGCCTTGTTCTCCTGATGACCGATTTCTCCATGATACAAAATTGTAGAACGCACATCATGGTGATCTGCAATTTGCTGCAAAGCAAGAGCACTGGCCATTGCATCTGGATCAGGGTTATCATGGATAACAATCCCGAGCTTTCTACCAACAAGTTTCTTGAACCACTCTGAAAGCTTGTTTCCAAGCATCATCGATTCGGCTCTGCCAATCGATCTTGAAATCGATTTGGAAACAAGCTTAGAAGGCATGAATGCAAGGTTTGCACCCATTTCTTCCATTTCCTGCTTATTAATGACGTCTGATGAGCGAGTAATGCAATAAGTATCCGGTTCGAACAGTTCCCGGACATTCTTAAGTGCCTTTTTGTTGGCTTCGTTATCAGAACTAACTATCAGGACTCCACTCAGTTTTTTGCCACTAAACTGTTTGAGTGTCTTAGCTTCAGAAATGTCCCCTTCAATCGCTTCATACGCTTCTTCACGAAGAGTTTCAACTTTCTGAGAATCCCTATCAACAATTATGAGATCTTTCCCCATTTCCCTGAGGTCCTTGGCAATAGCAAATCCTATGCTTCCGCTTCCAAGGATCAGATAGACGGGTTTAAAACGTGTCTTTTCAGGAGCTTCTGAATCTTTTGGTCCAGTGGGTATAACCACACCTCCCTGTTACAATAGAAATACTATCTGCTATTAAGATATTTTGGAGAAAGTATTTGAGGAGATAGACATCAAACAATAAATAATAATAGCAACAGAAGATTAATATGTGGATATCATGGATTCTATCACATCCGCTCGAATGAGAGCTATTGATTCCAACTGCTCATACTTGGGCTTAAAGGGCATTCAATTAATGGAAAATGCCGGTGCAGCAATTGCCCGGGAAGTTGCCAACAATGTCAGCGCTGGAGAGATACTCATTGTCGCAGGCAGAGGAAACAACGGCGGTGACGCTTTCGTGGCGGCGAGACATCTGTCTGCATTTCAGAATCTAAACGTGAAAGTAATCCTTACGGGAAAACCTGACACTATTCGAACTGAAAATGCAAAAGCGAATTTCAAGTTGCTTGCACACTGTGATATTGGAGAAGTCCATGTTTTTGATGGTTCACCAGCTACAAACGAGTGGTTTGTAAATGCAGACGTTATTATTGATGCTCTCCTTGGCACCGGGGTCAAGGGAGCAATACGAGAGCCAGAATCCACGATAATCGATCTGATCAATTCCAGCAATGCTAAAGTTGTAGCCGTTGATACACCATCTGGGGTCGATCCAGACAATGGCAATGTTTTCGGCAAAGCTGTAAAAGCTGATATTACACTCACTTTCCACCGCATGAAAACGGGACTTGAAACTCCAAAAGCAAGAGAGTTTACAGGAGAAATCAAAGTAGTCCCCATCGGCGTTTGCAAGGACGCAGAATCTGATGTAGGTGGAGGCGACATCAAACTAATTACACAAAGAAAACTTACAAGTCATAAAGGAGACGCAGGGAGAATCCTGATAATCGGTGGTGGTGCATACTCTGGCGCACCTGCACTCGCAGCGATGGCCGCCCTACGAACCGGAGCAGATATTGTTACTGTTGCAGCACCAAAAAGTGTTGCAAAAACAATTGCATCCTTTTCCCCTAACCTAATCGTTAAAGAGTTAACCTCAGATAGACTCTGCACTGAGGACATTACTATACTTAAAGAGCTAATCAAAGCACACGATGTTACTGTAATGGGAATGGGGCTAGGTCTGGAAAAAGAGACACTTGATGCTGTAAAACAGATTATTCCACTATGTGACAAACTTGTACTGGATGCTGATGCACTTCACGATCTTGAGCTTCCGGTAGCAACTGAGCATAATATAATAATCACACCTCACGCCGGAGAGTTCCGAAAACTTGCCGGAAACGCTCCTGAAGACCTTGAAGAAAAAATTGAATTTGTAAAACAATTTTCCCTTGAGAAAAATGTTGTCACACTCCTGAAAGGCAGTTCAGATATTATTTCAGATGGAAAACATTGCAGGGTTAACAGAACAGGCAATCCCGGAATGACTGTAGGGGGCACAGGGGACGTCCTTGCCGGTATTGTAGGAGCCCTATTTGCATTAAATGGAGCAATGGATTCGGCAGAAAACGGGGCTTTTATTAACGGTGCTGCCGGCGACATTGCATTTACTGAGAAAGGCTACGGCCTTATTGCGACGGACATAATTGAAAAAATTCCTGAAACAATAAATGGGGAGAGGTACAAACAATGACTGAAAATGACAGGAAAATATCAGTAGATATCGAAAGACAGCGTCTTAGAGTGATTATCAACCATGGCGAAGATGAAGAAATCATAAAACTCAGCGTCGTAGAAGCACATAATTTGCTGGAAGCTCTTGATGAAACGTTGAAAGACTATGAGCAAAGGAAGAATCTTCGAATAGACTAAAAGTTAGGTGATTTATTGAAAGATTTTACCCACATAAAAAATGGCCATGCCCATATGGTGGATATTGCAGACAAAGGAAGAGCTTACCGCAGGGCTACTGCCTCTGGTAAAATCTTGCTATCAGAAGATAGTTTAAGTCGAATCCGGGAGGGTGAGATAGAAAAGGGCAATGTGCTGGCAACTGCCCGGGTAGCTGGCATAATGGCAATAAAAAAGACTCCCGAATTAATTCCTTTATGTCATCCTCTTCCTGTTGATGGAATTAAAATGGATTTCGAAATTGAAGATGAGGGAATTACAGTGAAAGCAACCGTGACATCTATCGGAAAAACCGGAGTGGAAATGGAGGCTATCACAGGAGTCAGTTGTGCACTTCTCACAATATGGGATATGGTCAAAGCTATTGAAAAAGATGAAACCGGAAACTATCCGGTAACTTCCATTAGTGATATTAGAGTTCTTGAAAAAGTGAAAGAAGAACTTGAGTAACCCAATCCCTTATAAATCACAAACACATTTCTAACCAAATCTTACCATAATCTCCATAGAGAGGGAATGTTGTGAAAATAATAGCCGGTCCCGCATCACAATTACTTGCTTCAAGAGTTGCCCAACAACTTGGAATCCAGCCTACAATCTGCGAATACAAACAATTCCCTGACGGTGAATTTTATACACGCGTCCTTGATGAAGAAATAGATGATGTAACAATTATCCAGAGTACTCCACAAGACAGCGATCTGATAGCTCTTCTCCAGCTCATCGATGCATGTGAGAATGCACCAAAAATCAACGTTGTTATTCCCTACATGGGATATGCAAGACAGGATAAAGTGTTCAAACCCGGCGAACCAATTAGTTCCCGTGCAATAGCCAGAACCATCAATGCGGACAGGGTTTTTACCGTTAACATCCACAAAAAAACAGTTCTTGAACATTTCAACGCTGATTCTTTTGATCTGGATGCATCACATTTATTCGGAAATTACATACGAACACTGAACTTAAATGACCCACTCATCATTTCCCCGGATGCCGGAGCATTGGAACTTGCTAAAAGTGCATCTGCCAATGTGGGAATTTCTTATGATTACTTTGAGAAAACAAGACACAGTAGTGACAGTGTCACTATCAAAGACAAGGAAATAGATGTTGTCGGCAAGGAAGTAATCATACTTGATGATATGATTGCAACGGGCGGAACAATGGCGGAATCAATTCGTATGCTGAAAGAGCAGGGTGCCGCAGAAGTCTATGTTGCGTGCGTCCACCCAGTTCTTGCAAGGAATGCTGTTGTCAGGCTTTACAATGCAGGAGTTACTGACATCATTTCCACCGATACCCTAGAGAAAGCACAAAGCAAGATCACTGTTGCCCCATTAATTGCTGATGCGATTAAAGAACTCTAAAGGAGAGTGACTGTATTGCCCCTTCCACAAAAATGCCCCCTTGATAATACAAACGGATGCAGAGGCAGTGATTGCCATCTGTTCCACACCGATTGGAGAACCAGAGAGGAAAATTGTTCTATCGGGTATCGCTACACCCATAAAACAACCGGCTCAGCGCATGTTGTTGAAGACACCTATGCGCGGGATGTTAAACTCCGTAAAACACAGCCTCCAGCAAAGAAGAAGGAAATTGTGGAAGAACCTCCTAAACCCGTATTACGTCAGGAGAAAATAATACCTCCTGAGACAGAAAACCTTCATGATTCATTCCCTGAAGATGAAGAAGAGACATATACAAAAGCTGTGGATGAAATTGCTTCCACCATTGTAAATTCTGACAAAAAGAAAGAACTCCAAAGTGACAATGACGGAAAGAAGACATCAAAACTTGATGATATGATGGGTGTTCTTCCCGAAGATTACGAAAAGGAGTTCTGGTCAGATGAAGGAGAAAAAATCTGAGAAGCATGTTGACAGTGCTTTAATCCTCAGAATCTACAACCAGCTTTTAGACGAATTCGGGAACCAACATTGGTGGCCTGCGGAAACTCCTTTTGAAGTAATTGTTGGGGCACTGCTCACCCAACAAACCAGATGGCAAAACGTGGAAGAAGCCATCAAAAAGCTTAAAGAAAAAGGACTGATGGATGCCAAAAGCATTGCAGCAGCAGATGAAAAGTTGCTGGAAGAGTTTATTTTTTGCACTGGTTTTTACCGCCAAAAGGCCAAACGTCTAAAAAATATATCGCGCTTCTTCTCAGAAAACGATATGGAGAAAGTGTTTTCTCTCCCCCTCGAGGAACTTCGTGATACTATGCTTTCACTCAAAGGCGTAGGACCGGAAACTGCTGATAGTATTGTGCTTTATGCAGCCAACAGACAAAAGTTTGTTATAGATGTTTATACCAAGAGAATAATGAAATGTGTCGGCATTGAAGGAAATTATTACCAATTACAGGACTTGTTTGAAGAAAACCTTCCGGATGATGTCGATATGTACAAAGAGTATCACGCACTGATTGTGGAATACGCAAAAAAGTACTGCGTTAAGAAAAAGTGTGATGTATGCTCTTTCAACGGAGAATTCGATGGATAAAAAAACCTATGACTAGATTAGCAATTCAGTCACTAAAATTGATGAAATTGAAGGGCTTTCACTAAAATTTGGACAACCAAGAGGCGTCATAGGAACTATTCTGAATCAGAAGATTGTAGATCATGTGAAGAAGAATTTCCATAACATGGAAAGGCACACTGCTAAGAACCTGCGACTCTGGAAAAGCGGCAAATCTATTATCGAAATCTCTGACCTGTACAACTTCCCCCCCACTCTTGTAACATCTAATCTACTGCAGCAGATGGGATATTCTAAAAAGCACACCCTTAATCATCTTGATGAACTGCCAGATAGAAGACTTGCTTCAGAGATTTGTGAGGCAATTGAATTGGACCCTTTCTTTTCACCATGGGCACATCATATGCAGGCTCACAGAGGTCAGATGGGTGAAGAAATTATTGCAGATTGGCTTGATGAAAAAGACATTGCTTATTAGACTGAAGATGATTTAAGGGATAGCAATTCATCAAAGACTCCTGATTTTTTACTCAATGAGCCGTTAGAAGTTGACGGAAAAAAAGTTCGTTGGATTGAAAGCAAAGCAGTGTTTGGAAACCATTCTGAACACGCGCACTACATACGAAAACAATTCAGCGAATATGAGAGACTTTATGGAAACGGGCTTGTGGTTTATTGGTATGGCTATCTTGATGACATATCCCTGGAAAACCACGTTATAAAAGATTACGGACTGGAAGAAGAAGTAGAGAACAATACATCACGGAAGATAATAGAGCTTTTGAACTTTGTTCCAGGCCTTTCATGAACTTTTTTTACTACCCACCTTTTTTGTGTGCACATGAGCAAGTTCAGCCCCGTCATACACCGCTGCCTTCTCAACCAAATATCCATGAGTTCCAATCGATTCAAGCAATGAATCGACTTCGCTACCCTCTGGATCCCGAGATTTGTCCATTTCAAAAATGTCTTTCATAACGGACATTGCGTTTTTCTGGCTGGAATTGGTCATCCGGGTCATTGCAATAATATGGAGACACAAATATTAAATAGCTACCGATTTAAATCGCAGGTTTCATATCACATTATTAGTGGTGCAACGTTATTGATTATTGCACCTACCATGAATGCAAGGAGAACCGTAAATGTGGACATTGCCACCGTATCCCTTGTGCCAAGCTCGTGTTTTAGTACTGCGATGGTTGCAACACATGGTATGTAAATTGTAGTAATAACCGCAAACACGTACATCTGCAAAGGAGTTAAAACCAATAGGAAATTTGCGGTCCCTGCAAGAACTACAAGAATTTCAAGCGCCATCTCCTTTCGAAGAATTCCAAAAACAAGAGCTGTTGCTGCAAAAGCCGGAAGCCCCAAAACCCCTACGAATATTGGGGAGACTATTTCATCAAACGTACCCAAAAACCCCGTAACTTCAAGCGCCCCGAGGACCGCACTCCCTACAATCAAAAGCGGGAATGCAACGTATATGAATTCACGAATTCTCATCCATGTTTTCTTCAGAGTTGCTACACCATCAGGTTTTCTCAACGGGCTGATTTCCATAATTAATCCTGTTCTTTCTCCCGGAAGTGCACGGCCCAGAAGCCATCCTACTGAAAATATAATGAATATCTCGAGAACATAAATGGAAACTGCCGCCCAAAATCCTACAAAAGTTCCAACAAGACCGAGAATAATAACAGTTCGTGCAGAGCAGGGGATCAATGAAATAAGCATTGAAGCGATCCTGCGCTCTCTCATAGTACTGAGAGCTCTTGTAGCCATTATTGCAGGGACACTGCAACCAAATCCCAATACAAGAGGGATTACAGAACGCCCGTGTAGTCCCAACTTATGAGTTACACGGTCCATTATGTAAACCGCACGGGTAAGATATCCAGAATCCTCAAAGAGGGAGAGGATGATATAGAAAATTCCGATGTATGGAACGGCAATCGCAAAGCCGGCTTCAATACCGAGTAGAGAATAGATCACTACGTTGCTAACAACAGGATGATATCCTGCCATCACCAATCGCGCAGGTTCAATCAGATAAGTCTCAAATAGATAAACGATGCCTTCTTCAAGAAATCCACCAATCCCGAAAACTGCATAAAATGTCAGAAGCAATGCTGCAACCAAGCCTGCTATTCCAACGTATTCAGATGTCAGGACGGAATCTATGCGGTGTTTAAGTTTCCTTTCAATTTCACCTTGGGACACAACAATCCGGGTAACCTGACCGGCTTCACCATAAAGATCCCTTGCAATCGTATCTGAAACAGGCATATTGTGCACCTGTTCAATGCTTTTTGCAAGATTTGAGGACTCATAAAGAAGTGATTCAGCCACCTCTTTCTCACAGGAAAGTTCAGTAAACTCCACATCTGATTCAAGCGCACGCAGTCTTGTAACTTTATCCGTTTCTGGAAATTTAGCACCAAGATCTTCAACCGCTTTTCGTATGTGGTTATCATAGTGAACATGAATTCGTCCGTCAGAAGGAAGAGCTGGATCTACAGCCTTTTTCATTACTTCTTCAAGACCGACCCCTTTAGTGGCAATCGTGGGTATTACCGGGACACCCAACAATTCTGAAAGCTTCTTTGCATCAATTTCAATTCCCATTTCACGTGCAGAATCAATTTGGTTAAGTGCAACAACAGTGGGTATGCCGAATTCAAGAATCTGGAGAGTTAAAAAGAGGTTCCGCTCCAGCCTGGATGCATCAACCACATTGATAATGACGTCAGGTCGCTCTTTCAACAGGTAGCGCTTGGAAACTTTTTCGTCTTCAGTAGCCGCCCCAAGCGAATAAATACCCGGCAAGTCTGCAACTTTTACCGTCTTGTTGCCTATCTGCACAGCACCCTTTGTGATTTCCACGGTGGTACCCGGGTAATTGGAAACCATTACCCCAATTCCGGTAACCCTTGAAAAAAAAGCACTTTTTCCTACACTGGGATTTCCTACAAAAGCGATATTTTTGGAACTGAGATCTATAGGCTTACTTGAAGAAGAGGGACAGCAGCTCTTAATCAGCCTCACCTCCAGCATGGCGTGGGCCTTTTAACGTCACGAAAACTTTGTTTGCAACTTCCTTACCAAGAGCAATTTCGGTTCCTTTTGCAAGTATAGAAAGGCATCCCCTTTTCTGTCTTCGTTTAATTTCGATGTCTTCACCTGTTACCATACCGAGAGATGTTAGTAGATCCCGATCAGACTTTGGAAGATGAATTAGTGCAACTGTTGCCATTTCGCCTTCATGGAGCTCGTTCAGGCGAACATAGTCGCCATCCGTGCTGCGACACGTGTTTGAAATATCAGCAATATGCTTGCGGGAAATTCCCTTCTCTTCCATATATGCCAACATACTCTCAAGCACAAGTTCCGAAGCAGAATGCTCAAGCACACACGCTTCTCTATCCGCAGCCATATCATCGATATTGAGAACCTGTGAAAGAAAATCGCGGATTATATTATGCCTGTGTTGCAATTCCGTGGCTTTTTTCACACCTTCGGAAGTTAGTCCAACCCCTTTGTAAGGAATGTAGCTAACGAAACCATCATCTGACAGCTTCTGGATCATTTCAGTAACTGTTGCCGGTGCAATGCTGAGTTCTTTTGCAATATCCTTGTTTTTTGCAGGAGAACTTGTTTTGCTGATAAGGCTTAGAATTGTTTCAAGATATTCTTCCGTTTTTCCGGTTGCCATGAAGAGATCCTACCATATTATGAATCTTTAGGAGACTCTAACTTCAGTTCTCCTAAATATATACTTTTCGGATTCCCGAAAAGCTGAAAATTACAATCACCTTTTTAAACAAAAACTGCTTCTACGACTATAACACAGCTATGATCCTAGAACAAGATTCTCGGATTCATATACAGTCGTGATCATTAATGGTTCAGGTAAAGGATCTTCAATGGAAACAGGATATGCGAGTTTCAGAACTCGTTAATTCTTATGAACACGTCGGATTTCAGAGCGTGGAATTGCAACGGGCTTCAGACGTTATTGTTAAAATGAAAAAGGATTCCGCAAAAGTATTCCTTACATTTACATCCAATATGGTAACATCCGGCCTGAGGGGATTTTTTGCACAACTTATTGAATTAGGAATCGCAGATATTATCGTAACAACCGTCGGCGGCCTTGAAGAAGATATCATGAAAGCCACCGGAGAAATTTTCAGGATCGGAGATTTCCAGACAGATGATGTGGAACTTCATGAACAGGGAATCAATCGTGTTGGTAATCTCCTTATTCAGAATGAAAGTTACATGAATTTTGAAGATCTGATTTTTGAGATTCTCGGGAAACTGTATGAAAAACAAAATCGTTGGACGGTTTCAGAAATGCTCCGGGAAATCGGGTTATTGCTGGATGATTCACATTCTATTCTTTATCAAGCTGCCAAAAATGAGGTTTCTATTTTTTGTCCAGCAATCACAGACGGAGCTTTTGGTTTCCACCTATATCTCTTCCAGCAGGATCATCCTGATTTCATTGTTGACGTTGTCGAAGATTTTGGAAACATTCTGTGCGCCACAAGCCATGACGACAGGAAGGGAGTAATCGCACTGGGCGGGTCTATTTCCAAGCATCATGCAATTTTATCCACATTGCTTAACGGCGGAGCAGAATATGCGGTTTACATGACTACAGCCCATCGCACATCCGGCAGCATGTCTGGTGCAAATACAAGTGAAGCTAAATCCTGGGGCAAGGTCAAAGATGAAAGCGATGTTGCAACTGTCATCGGGGATGTAAGCATTACTTTTCCACTTGCCATGATCAGAGCATTGGATGAACTTGAAAGTGAAGGTCTGTTGAAGCACTAACAACGTATTATGGTGGAGAAAATGACTGTTCCTGAACCTAAATTTGTCCTTTCAAAAAACGTTGCACTAGAGCAATATCACAAGGTCGCGGAAATTGCTGATATTGTATCCTACAGTTCCAAAACCAACCAGAAAGTTAGCCGGATTCTAGAGGATAATACAAACTGTTTTTTTAGTGTTCATATGGAAAATGAACTCAAACACATTCAGGATCTTTCCCGAATTATATTTCTTGCACAGGGCTGGACACCTGAGCAGATCGAAGACCTCTATAATCGCGGGATTCGCTATTTTGTAGTAGACAATGAATTTGATCTGGACATGCTGCTTGAAACCCTTGAAAACAAAGATTGGAAAATCAATCTACTGCTGCGCCTTAAGCTGAAAGAAAATTCCCTTCGTACGGAGCGGTATTTTGTCTTCGGCATGCTTTCATCCGTCATCAATCATCGTATCAGCGAATTAAAGAACAATCCGAAAATCGGAAAATTGGGCGTTCATTTCCATAGGAAAACCCAGAATGTTAGTGAGTGGAAACTGCAACGCGACATTGAAAATGTATTGACCCCTGAAACCATAGATGCCATTAATATATTGAACATTGGTGGGGGTCTGCCTTCTAAATACGCAAATAGCAATGCTGACGTTATTGGTGGAATATTCAAACGTGTTTTGGATTTCAAGAACTACCTGCATGAGAGAAATGTGCAGTTGATGATTGAACCGGGAAGATTTATAGCTGCACCTGCGGGAAAGTTGGTTTCGTATGTAACCGGTGTTTATGACAGCAACATCATCGTCAATGCTTCTGTTTACAACAGTGACATGGATGCAATTCTAGTTCCGGTCAAACTGCGTGTCGAGAATGAAGTTGACAGCAAATCTGGCGAACCCTATGTTATCAAGGGTTGCACTCCCTGCTCAATGGATTTGTTCAGATATCGAGTTTACCTCGACAAAAAATCGGAAATCGGGGATGCTATCACTTTCATCAATGCAGGCGCTTACAATTTCAGATCCGACTTCTGTGATCTTGAGGAAATTGCTACCGAAATTATCGATTGAAATTGTGGATTATTCCACGAACACCATGGCTGCAACTACCGTGGTCCAGAAACCATCTTTATCCCCTTTTGCAATCTGACAAATGTGAGTTGCATTGAAAATGTGACCACTTGCTTTGTAAATTTGCTCCCTTTCCTGCCACGCAGAATCAGCATCAAATTCGATCCCCAGAGTGGTGGCCAGCATGGTTGCTGCAATATCCTCTGCATACATTCCAGCTACTTCTTCATCTTCCCCGAATGAATGATGCTCGGAAATGTAGCCATAATTTTCTTCATTTCGAGGAATAGCAGTTCCAATTGCTGAAGCAATTAGCCTATGTGGCTCATCCGTCTGGTTTCTGGCAAGGACGCAATAGACGATTTCACCCGGGCTCAGGTCAGTTAAACTTTCCTCCTTGGTTACAACACTACAATTTGGAGGAAGAATACTGGATACTTTGACAAGATTGAATTTTTCAATTCCCGCATCCCTCAATGCAAGTTCAAAAGAAGCAAGCTTATCCCTGTGGATACCTGTGCCTTTTGTAGGAAAAGCTTTTCGAGGAATCATGGTTTTTGGTATCAGGTAGAACAGATAAATACATTTCCCCAATATTAGTCTTAGATAGGCATTTAAAAGATAACCCCTTTTGATGCTTTCACCTAAATATTGAAAGTCAAAATTATCATTTATCACTGGTGAAAATAATGGCAGAAATCAGGCACTGGGCAGATGTATTTGCAGAAGAAGTCCTGACTAAAGGGGACAAGCATCTTGTAGCAAGTGGAATCACACCTTCCGGGCATATCCATATCGGGAATATGAGAGAAGTTGTTACCGCAGATGCAGCATTTCGCACCCTTTCGGAAAAAGGAGCCGAAGTCAGTTTGATCTATATTGCAGATACCTATGACCCTTTGAGGAAAGTATATCCTTTCCTTGATGACAGTTATGAGGAACATGTTGGGAAACCACTCTCTGAGATCCCATGCCCATGTGGAGAATGCGGAAGTTATGCAGAACATTTCCTGAAACCTTTCCTTGAAGCTCTCGGAAAACTTGGCATCCGTCCTGAAATATACCGCGCCGATGAGATGTACAAAACCGGAATGTACAACGAAGCCATCAAAGATGCACTTCTTAACCGTGATGAAATTGCAGTTATTCTGAAAGAAGAATCCGGCAAGGATGTTACCGAAGACTGGAGTCCTTTTAATCCGATTTGCAACAGTTGCGGAAGAATTAACAGCACAAAAGTAACCGGGTTTAACACCGAAACCGAAATGGTTTCCTACGAATGTGAATGTGGCGACTCTGGGGAAGTTTCGATTCAAGGCGGAGGGAAACTCACATGGCGTGTTGACTGGCCTGCCCGCTGGAAAATACTGGGCGTCACAGTAGAACCTTTTGGAAAGGATCACGCGTCACGTGGCGGCTCCTATGACACCGGGAAAAGAATCTCAAAAGAGGTATTTGGATATGAACCGCCTCACCCAATTGTCTATGAATGGATTATGTTGGGAAAAGAAGGTGCAATGTCTTCATCCACTGGTGTGGTTGTATCAATATCAGATATGCTGAAAGTAGTCCCACCGGAAGTTTTGAGATATCTTATCATCCGTACAAAACCGGAAAAGCATATACGCTTCGACCCTGCAATGCCATTGCTTACACTCGTGGATACTTTTGAGCGCTTGAACTCCACCGAGGAAGTTTCTGAAAACGATAAAACTGTGCTCAATCTTTCACATGCTTCCGGTCTTTGTAATACTGACATTCCATTCAAACATATGACCACTATTCATCAGGTTGCACATGGCGATTTTGACAAAATAATGAAAATCGTAGAACGTGCCGGCTATGATGTGGAAAAAGAGAAATGTATCAGGGAACTGACAAACAACGTAGCCTCATGGCTCGATATGTTTGCACCGGATATGGTGAAATTCAGCGTGCAGGAAAACATGCCTCCTGAAGCAGCCACCCTCACTGATGAACAGCGTGCGTTCCTGAAAGCCATGGCTGAATCCATGACAGCCGCTGATGAACTTGATGGCTCTGATTACCACAACCTCATCTATTCCGCAAAGGAAGATACCGGTGAACTTCACAAGAGAATAAAGGAAATATTAGGCGTGGATGAACTCTCGCTGAGTCCTAAAACTCTCTTTAAGGCAATTTATATTTCAGTTCTGGGACAAGGATCTGGACCAAAAGCAGGCTGGTTCCTTTCATCTCTTGAAAAAGACTTCCTTGCTAAGAGGTTTGCCGAAGCTGCTGAATTCCGTCCATGATAAAAAAGCCACACTTTGATGCCTGGGAAGAAGAACATAGGCATGTGCGCTGGACAGGAGCACGCAATCTTCCTGAAATCAAAAGCTATCTTCGGGATAATTCGAAAATTCTGGATGTAGGATGTGGAAAGGGGCGCTATTGCCTCCCCCTTTCAAAGGATTATGAACTTTATGGAACTGATATTTCCATCACAGCTTTGAGGAGTTTTAGGGAAAAAGCTGAAAGTAGAGATCTTTTACTACCCCTGTTTCATTCGAGTGCCACCCACATTCCTTTCAAGAACCGTTTTTTTGATGCTGCAATTTGTACAGGCGTTCTGCAACATCTTTTGGAAAACGAGCGAAGAGAAGCAGCGAGTGAAATAACAAGGACCCTCAAACCCGGAGGCCTCCTGTTTTTTGAAGCATTCGGAATAGATGATTTTCGCTATGGAGGGGAAGAAGTTGAACTTCATACCTTTGCCCGGAAGAATGGTATAATCTACCACTATTTTACAAAAGAAGAGCTCGAAGAACTGTTTTCTGATTTTGAGTTTATCGATATTAAAGAAAAAAAAAGGGAAAAGAATTTTCACGGGAAAAAGTACTCCCGCCATTCAATTTCCTTTGTTGCCAGAAAAATTGCTTAAAAGCTAAAAACACCAATCTGGTTGAGCAAAATAATCAGGAAGGCACCAATCGGACCTCCAATGACACAGGTGAGAATTACTACTGCCGAATACGAAATCCCCAGTCCAAAGATGAAGTTTCCACCAATTATTATGAGCAGACCGAGTATCGTATTAATGATCATGCTCTTGACGGTCTTGAGAATTTTCCAGATAATCAATGCCACAATTACAGCAACCAGAATGAGAAGTATCTCAGTTCCTACCATGCATCAAAATATGTGACGTAAATATATATTATTAACCGATGCAGGATGAAAGGAAGTTGCTGAGTACTTTTTCCAGTTCACCTGAATCAGAATAGGTTTCCACCAGAAGATTGTTATTTGCGTTCCCCAGCACCATCGCTGAAACTATTGAATTCTCCTCATAAACACATAGCACTGGAAGCCCCACATTCAGAGCAGAACACACCTCATAACCCACACCTGTAGATGCAATCGATACTTCCGCAACCATGCAGTCACTCCTGTCAAGAAGGAACATATCCCTACTGAAGATTTCAGATTCAGACATTCCAACTTCTTTTTCTTCCACCTGAGAATCTGCAACATGGTGAGTGGTAACTTCGTGCCCCAGCATTTCGATTAACCCTGTGATCTGCTGGTATGTAGAGAGTTTTTGCCTTCCTCCCCTGATTGACCCGGAAAGAAATATCTTCATAGCACACCTCTGTAGTAGTGGCCTCTTGTATAGGCTTTCCCTTTTCTCTCCCTTATCTTTCCAGTATCAAGAGCTTTTCTATAGGCAGAAGTTATTGCTTCAATATTATCCTCATCCCACCTAGCATCAATACGAATGCTTCTTACACCTGTATCAATGAGGTCCTGTAACTTTCCAAGCATGCTGAGCTTTTTTGAGTTGAGAACATGGGTTCTGCAATGTTCGTCAGTAATGACAGGGAAAGAGAAGCCCTTCTCATCCACAATTTCATATCTTGCCTTTTTGCATGCACCCTCCGAAGGACCACTGCACCCAAGAAGTTCTGCGAGCAGGCAATATTCAGAAACCATGAGTTCCAGCCTTCCCTCAACGATTGCTTCCGATTCAAAAGACATAGCAATTTCATTGATTTCCTCAAGATTCAATTCCGGGGAAACCGTGGACAATATACTGCCTTTTTCTTTCAGGAAAGAGGAAGAATAGCTGTTGAAAACATTCAGCGGTGAATCTGATATTGCCGGAATTCCTCGCTGGTGAGCGAGATTGAGAATTCCCGCATTAGATGTCACAATACCATCACATTCGAACGCCAGTTCAAGGGTTGCCAAAACATCGGACATTTCTGAATCCATGCAAATACGTGGAGTAAAGAGGTAGAGCCTGCAACCGTGTTCCTGACAGAGGAACTGGGCACGTTTGAAATCCATTGGTGAAACAGGATAATCAAAATAAACAGAATTTGCACCACCTGATACAGCTTCTTCAAGTCCTTTTAGTGAAGAAACAGCAACAGCCAGCAAAGGGGCTTCCTCACTGCAATCTATTGAAAATTCAGGAAGAATGTATAGTTCACAAACCCGGTGATAAGATTCAGCACGTTTTTCCACAAGTCTTTCAGCAGCTTCATTCCGGAGATTATTGAGTGCTTTCAGGGGAACAAAAACATTGCCTTCAATTTGTACTTCAATATTGCGAGCTCTAAAAACCGTATTCCCGAGTTTGTTCAATTGCTCTTCAATTTTATCAGAACTCATCGGATGGCTTTTTGCTTCTTCCACGTCAAAATCGGATGAGACAAGAACTGACAATGAATCAATATCTCGCATCTGTAGTTCAAGTGGCTTTCCAACTTCGATTTTTGCCTTTATGTCAACAGGAATTTTTCGCAAAGGATGTGGCGATGAATACGTTTTTTGAAGAACATCCATTTGTAATAAATCGGAAGTTTTGAAAACCAATTCCTCTTTGTCCACAAGCGGAGAGGAGATTTCAACGACATCTCCGGAAAAAGCTTCTTTGATCCTTTTCCCATTCTGGAAAATATTAGTGGCATGGATGCCGGTTTTTCCTATGGAAATACCATCTCCCTGCTTTAAAGGACGTTTTAATTTTACCTTAATCTGACCATAATTACGATTGTAGCCAATGACCGTTCCTAATTCCAGTCCGCGATTTGCCGGGTAATCCCTGCTCATCATACCACGTTTTTGGTCTTCAAGGTAAACTGAAGTAAAACCACGGTTGAATAGCTGCATTAGTTCTTCGATCTCATCTTCCGACACATAATAGGATTCAGGGGATTTAGCATACCTGTCAATGAGAGTGCGATACATGCGTACAACGCCGGCAACATATTCCGGCCTTTTCATCCTTCCTTCTATCTTGAAGGAATCTACGCCTGCTTCAATAAGTTCGGGAATCAGGGGAGCTGCACAGAGATCTTCAGGACTTAGCAAGTACTCTCCCGGTGTTCCAATTGACTGCCCATTTTCTGTCAGTTCATATTTACGACGACAGGACTGAGCACAGTACCCACGGTTCCCACTTCGCCCGCCAATCATACTGCTCATCAAACATTGTCCTGAATAGCAAATACATAAAGCACCATGTACAAAAACCTCGATTTCAATCCCACAGGTATCCTTCAGGTTTTTGATGGATTTCAGACTCATCTCACGTGAAAGTACGACTCGTTTTACACCCATTTCCGCAAGCATTTCAACAGAAGAAACATTGTGTGCTGTCATCTGAGTACTTGCATGAAAAGGGAGTTCAGGATAAGCTATCAATGCTTCATTGAGCAAGCCGAAATCCTGCACAATCACAGCATCTGCGCCTAGATTGCAAATCTGATAAAGCAAGTCAATGGCATCTTCGAATTCGCTGTCTTTTATCAGAGTGTTGACAGTGACATAGGCTTTTACACCCCTAACATGAGCAAAATCAATGGCTTCTTCAAGCTCTTCTTCAGAAAAATTAGTTGCATAAGCCCGGGCACTGAATAAATCGGATCCCATGTAGACAGCATCAGCACCGTTTTCAACGGCTGCAACCAGCGAATCCCAGCTACCCACCGGGGCAAGTAATTCAGGTTTTTTCATCATATTACTGATTATGGGTATGTCCTGATGTAATATATATTGTCGGAAAATTAGAAAAAGGAGGACAGGAAGCGACTTTCAGTCAGTACATATACACGGCTTTCTGCCACAAGTAGGACATGAATCAGGATACTTTTCACGAAATACTTCTTCAAGATCAATATCATAAAGATTTGCGAGAGCGCCGATCCATGCAAAACAATCTGCCAATTCTTCCCTGAGATTTTCCCGGTCATCCCGACGTATTGCCTCAGCAAGTTCCCCAACTTCTTCCACCAGCCAAAGAGTAGTTGCAGCTGCACCACGACGTTTGTCATTCTCAGCATACAGATCACGCATAAGTTGCTGGAATTCGGAAATTTCCATATTCTCACCTTTTAGTTACGTACGGGTATATCCCGGCTACGAAGGTATTCTTTTACATCATCTACAGTGTATTCTCCGAAGTGGAAAATACTTGCAGCAAGCCCGGCATCTGCTTTTGCATCTACAAAGCCATTGTACATATGTTCAGGATTGCCAACGCCACCTGATGCAATTATCGGAATTTCAAGTTCTTCTGAAAGCTTGCTGGTAATCGGAACATCAAATCCATCATAAGTCCCATCCCGATCCATACTGGTAAGCAAAATTTCACCTGCACCCAATTCTTCAACCTTTTTCGCCCATTGGACTGCATCAATGCCTGTACGTTTGCGACCTCCGTAGATTACAACTTCATACCAGACTTTTGTGCCATCTTCGAGAGTAAGAATCGTTTTATCCAGATTATTATCTAAATCGAAATTTCTCTTACAATCAATGGCAACAACAATACATTGGGAGCCAAAAATAGCAGAAGATTCACTTATGAGTTCCGGGTTTTTGATTGCAGCAGTGTTTATTGAAACCTTATCCGCACCAGCCCTTAAAATCTCACGAATCCGCTCAACAGAACTAATCCCGCCACCGACGGTCAATGGAATAAAAACTTCGTTGGCAGTACGTTCAATGACATCGATCATGGTATCCCTGCCTTCGTGGGATGCGGTGATATCAAGGAAAACAAGTTCATCCGCACCCTGATCATTGTACTGTTTTGCAAGTTCCACAGGATCGCCGGCTTTCCTCAGGTCAACAAACTCCACGCCTTTGACCACTGTTCCGCCTTCCTCATCAAGGGTGACATCAAGACACGGAATAATTCTTTTTGTGAGCATGATAATGGATAATGAATTATCCATATATTAAATATTGCTGGAAAAGCAAATGATGTGTAGCAAAACTTATTTTCACCGACTTTTGTTTTCAAATTACAAAGTCAGAAAACTTTAGATGGCAAGCGGATTGTATTTGCAAAAGACGAAGATAACAGCCACATTACAACTTTCCTCAAAAAAAGAACGTCACCAGATTTGATGTGTTTTATAAACATCCCTCAAATGATTGTAAAGCATGTGCATGACTTTTTTGAATACATTTTGATGTAAAGTCAAAGGCATTTGGGGACCGTTTCTGAGTAGCAAAATAATATATAATAGTAACACTTACGCGATACTTAATTAATTATAGTAACAAGGTGAGCGAATAATGAAAAAAAATATGTTAATAATCGCGATTGTGCTTATGGTATTGGCCACGGCAGGAATAGCAAGTGCCCACTTTACCATGATATTCCCGTCAGATGATGAGAATATGTGGAACGTAACACCGGAAGACTATATTGCGGAACTTGGTGATACCAAGACAATCTATCTTGCATGGGGACACCCATACGAGCATATTTCCTTTGACATGGACCCAGAGGTTGAAGTTTCAATAACCAAACCCAATGAAACCGTTGAACAACTGGAACTCGAAGAAGTCATTGTCGATGGCATGGATGAAGACGGAAACATGGGAACTTTTGTAGCCTACAAAGCTTCCTTTGATGTAGACCAGCTTGGAGACACAGTCATTTCCGTGAAATATGAAGATGAAGAAGAGGGCATGATTGACTATACCAAAGCTGTAATCCACTGCGGTGAAGAAATGTGGACAGGCTGGGATGCAGAAGTCGGGCAGGAAACCGAGATTATCCCTTACATGAGACCCTACGGAATGGAAGAAGGGTTTGTATTTGCAGGAAAAGCGCTCTACGACGGAGAACCACTTGCAGGCGCAGATGTGGAAGTTGAAGTATACCACGAACTAGAAGCCGGCATTGAAATAGTGGAAGCAGCAGAGGAAATGTTCCCCTATGATGCACCTATGGTCTTCACAAGACTCACACGGTCCAACGATGATGGTGATTTCGTATACACACTTGATGAACCTGGAATCTGGTTTGTGGGCGCAACAATGGAACCGGAAAACGGACAGCCTGTGAGGGGTGTTTTCATTGTGCCAATTCTCGAGGAATTCCCAGCGTCAGAAGAACTCGATCTTGCAGAGTTACAGGAAGCTGTTGAAGAAGCACAGCAAAGCGCTGATGAGGCAAAAGATGCCGCAAATAGCGGAAGTGCCAGTGCACCAGGATTTGAAGCAGCTTTTGCAGCAATCGGGATGCTTGCAGCAATTCTGATAATATCCAGAAGGAAATGAGCGGGGAATTTTTCCCCCTCCAATCTTTTTTTATATTAGTTAATAACTAATTACCGATTCATAACACTTATTATAACCAACGGATTGGGTTTTCATAAATGGAGATTAAAGATGCATATTAGTGACGGTGTCCTATCCCCAATGGTAATCGGTGCAGGATGGGCAGTAACCGCTATTTTACTTGCGGCAACCCTCTGGATGAACAGCAGGAAAAACGACACGCTGGATGAAATTCCAAAAATATCCATTCTTACGGCAGCTTTTTTCGTCGCCTCCCTGATTCATGTGTCCCTCGGACCTACAAGTGTCCATCTTATACTAAACGGTCTTCTGGGGGTTGTCCTCGGGCTTATGGCTTATCCGGCAATGTTTATCGGATTGGTATTGCAGTCATTGCTTTTCCAGCATGGCGGAATTACCGTTCTCGGTGTCAACACTATGAACGTGGGAATCCCGGCATTGATCGTACATTTTATTTTCCGGAAAGGGTGCTCATTGGGAATTAATCCCCCTGCACTCGGAGCAGTTTGTGGCGGGCTTGCCGTGGTAATTACTGCCCTTTTATTGGGAACTGTTCTTGTAACCACTGGAGACGAATTTGTCGAAGTGGCGTATCTTGCCATGGCTGCTCATGTTCCCATTATAATTGTCGAAGGAATTGTTACCGGCGCAGTTGTTGCGTTTATACTCAAAGTAAGACCTGAACTTTTGCCAATAGAAAAAAGGGTGAAGAAATGAAACACAACAGAATGTTATATTTAGCACTTTTTGCTCTTATCATGTTTTCGACTGCAGTGTCACCTGTTTCCGCACACAGGGTTTATCTTCAGGAACAGGTAACTGAGATAGAGATGAGAGCCTGGTATGGCGGTGGCGATCCAATCGCAAATGGTGAAATTACGGTTTATACCATCAAAAACGGACAAGAGGAATTGTACCTTGAAGGGACTACTGATGAAGAGGGATATTACTTATTCTCCCCGAAACTGGGCGTTTCCGAATATAAAGTCATTGTATCGCAAATGGGGCATCAGGATGAACTCACCTTTAACCTTAAAGGAAAAACGGGTGATGACCAATCGGAAAGTTCTCCCGAAGCAACTGAACTGCCACTGGCTGCCAATATTGTTGCGGGATTCGGTTATATTGCAGGAATAACCGGATTTGCGATGATCTTGAAAGCCCGAAAAATGCAGGAAAAATAAGTCAAAAGGGTGCAGGGAAGATGATATACCCACATATTGACCAGCATGCATCTCTTGAATCTCCCATACACCGCCTTGATCCGCGTGCAAAAATAATCGCATTTTTAGCTCTTATCTTTTCTTTTGTTTTTCTTGAAGAGATCCAGCTTGCTCTGGTTGGATTAGGCATATCTGTACTGATAATGCTTGCATCAAAACTACCGGCCAAATTTATAGCCCACAGGATTAAATGGGTTTTACTGTTCCTGTTCCCCCTGCTGTTTATCCTCCCCCTGACTACTGAGGGGACAGCAATGTTCAGCATAGCAGGATTTTCTTTTACTTACGAGGGACTGGAATATGCATCCCTCATCCTTACAAGGGGAACTGCTGCCATAATACTTGCAGCTGTGATGCTTGGCAGCATGAGATTTGACACCACAATAAAAGCCCTATACATGCTGAAGGTACCAAGTACCCTTGTCCAGATGTTGATGTTCACATACCGCTACATCTTTGTCATAATCGACGAGTTCCAGATGATGTGGAAGGCAGTTGCTGCCAAGGGTTTCAGGCTCAAAACAAGCAAATACGGACTTTCGATCCTGGGAAATCTCATTGGGATGCTTATTCTCAAAAGTTATGACCGGGCGGAACGCGTTTACCAATCAATGGTTGCAAAGGGATACACAGGTAATCCGGCCACCCTTGCAACCTTTGATATGAAGGCAAAAGATTACATAATAAGCGCCTTTTTGATAGGATTTGCTATCCTCTTACATACTTATTATCTGGTGCAAATATGAAAGAAGCAATTAAGGTACAGGGACTCAATTATTCATATCCTGACGGAACACGGGCCCTGAAAAACGTCAATATGGAAATCTTTCCCGGTGAAAAGGTAGGGGTAGTCGGGCCAAACGGGGCCGGGAAAACAACCCTATTTTTGCACCTCAACGGCACAATCAAAAATCCCGAGGACAATATACTTATTTTCGGGAAGGAAATCGGTTCCTTGCAAGCAGGTGAGAGAATACACAATGTGGGCGTAGTATTTCAGGATCCTGATGACCAGTTATTCATGCCCACAATCTTCGATGATATTGCGTTCGGGCCCATCAACATGGGATTACCCGAAGATGAAGTACGGCTGAGAGTAAAGACTGCACTCGCCCGTGTGGGCCTTGAGGGGTTTGAGGACAGGGTCCCGCATAATTTGAGCTACGGTCAGAAAAAACGAGCTGCAATTGCAGCAGTTCTTTCCATGGAACCGAAAATCATCATCCTTGACGAACCAACTGCAAACCTTGACCCGAAAAGCCGGGCTGAACTCATAAAACTCCTGAACAGGCTTAACGGGGAAGGAATAACAACAATAATTGCCACCCATGATGTAAACAGCCTGCCGGAACTCGCAGATCGCATTTACATAATCAATCAGGAAATCGTAGCTGAAGGGACGCCACGTGAGATTTTTTCAGACTGGGAGCTGCTGAAAAGAAATGACCTTGAGGCACCTGATGTTTTCAAAATGTTCAAGGTGCTTACATGTTTCGGATATGACTGTGAGGAGCTGCCTCTTAGTCTTAATGAAGCTGTCACCGAGTTGACAAAAACCATTGGAAATTCGGAAGGTCATGTGCATCTTCATATTCATGATCACACACATAGCCAGGTTCAAAAATACATGCACAATTACAACCATCACCAAACAGGTGATGGAGATCAGGAATGAATGCCAGCAAAATTACAATAAACTTTAAAGGCTGTATGACATAAGATTATGAAGATGTATCTCCGGTCAACAGTTGTTATTGTCCTCACAACCCTCATTTTCTGCATTCCTGCACTTGGATATGACTACCAGCATGAAGAAATCTGGATTCATCAGGGAACTTTTACAATTGGCAATGGGGATCGAGCAGAGATAGGATCATTCACAATTCGCAACTATGCTGCGGATGGAGATGGTTTCCGACTGCTCCTTTATCATAACGGGGACTATACTGATGACTTTTATCTTGATGAACTAATCAGCAATGAGTATATTTATGACAGTTTCTTGAAAATCCATGGAGAAAGCATATCTGACGGAACAATTACGATCAATGCTTTCCAGCATGAATTTGAGAAGGTATGGATATTCAGAGAGCGGCAACAAATTGAGATCGAAGAAATTGTTGAATATAATGGTGTTTCCGTTGAACTGTTGGAGTTAAACGATACACAAGCAGTGCTGAAAACTACGTATGGAAACGAAGCAGCAGAGGATCGTTTTGCAATTAGGGATGTGAAAAAATATGATGTCACACAAGTCAGGCTCACGTTTATCGACACAAATTCGGCAGTAATTGAGCTATATACACCCGGAGAGCCCGGAATTGAAATTATTGAAACAAATTTGAGTGAAAGTTATCCTTGTAACGAAACAATACCTATTGAGATTTTTGTGAAAAACACAGGTGAAATACCCCTTCGAGCAGTTAGCCTGAAAGGTTCAGTCGATTTTGGAACTCTGCTACCTGAGATTTTCCACACAAGTATTATTGAACCCGGCAAGTCTAAGAAAATTGCACTGAATGTCAGCCCAGAAATTACTCCTTTAGAAAAAGAAATGAATATCAACCTTAACGTTGCGGGTTTTGATTACCTCGGCAATGAACTAATGACGGAAAGAACCCTGACAACAAATGTAAAACCCTTCATTACCATCGAAAAAGAACATCCTGGAACAAACTTGTCACTAAACAATACCGAAGATTCTACTTTGCCAATTCTCCTGACTGTAAGTAACTATGCTTCATCTAAAACTTCTGTACACGTAAAAGATGAGATTCCTAGTTCTTTCCTTCTGATTGATCAAGATTCGCCTGAATGGGATCTTATTATTCCTGCAGGCTCATCGCAAAAAGTTGAATACACAATTGCTGCCACAGAGCCTGGAAATCATACGCTCCCTCCTGCTACAGCCGAATTTGGAGATCAGGAAAGTAGTTATGAAGTGATTTCAGAGACGCCGGAAAATGTTGTTGTTGAGGGCACAAAACTTGCAATTTCCAAATCAGCGAATATTGAATATGCACAAGCGGGAGATATTGTTCGGATAACTCTTACTGCTACCAATTCAGGAACAACTGAAGCAACGGTAAAAATATCCGATGAAATTCCCACAGGCATTGAATTTGTAAGCGGTGAAACGTCATGGGAAGGTTTGCTGGAACCACAACAAACCAAGAACCTCAAATACATGATTCTGGCAGGTGAAGATAGCTTCCAACTTCCGGCTGCAACGCTTAACTACGAGAGCATCGATGACAAAGGAGAAGAAGTTTCAAACCCTTTATCCATCATCTCTGGAAAAGTGCCTGTAGAAGATACTGAAAACAAGCCTGAAGCTCAACAAATGGAAAGACTTGGAATTATGGGATTCCTGCTCAAGGCATATTTAGCAGTGTTTTCAATCATACTAATCGTCCCTCTTGGCGTATATCTATATATAAACCAACGGACACTAAAATAAAGATAGAGGGATTGAATGGACATCGTTATGCTAGCTGCATCCATTGTACTTTTTACCATCCTTTCTGCGGCAGTCCTTTTCCTGATGTTCAGGTTTTCATCCTTCTTTGCAATGCTGCTTCTCACATCACCTATTCTACTCGCAGCCCTTATCCTTCCCGACATGACCCAGATATTTCTCGCACAGGAACATTTTCTGTTAGCTAACGGACAGGTTCCTGTAAACAATTACCATGTGCTGTTTATTGTATGGTCCACACTCACCGGAATAATTGTGTACAGCGAGTTTTTGACTTGGTACATGAGCCGAAGACGAGTTTGAAACCCCACGTGATGGCAAGTACTATGTTGTTTTTGAATCTATAAATTCGGATGCATGAGATCTACTGAATATGTTTTGCGAGATATTAAACCCAGATCTTTTTTGTATTTTTAAATTCCTTCAACTTTGCTTATTTAAACTACAATTCGATTGAGTAGTATAAACCAGATCAATTACATAATTAATAGAAGCCATTTCTATGTAAAATTGAAATAAAAACGTTATTTCGAATAACCCAATAAGAAAAAAAGTTAAATGAGATTGCTGCCGAAGATGGCATTATTATCATAATAATATTTTTTGTGCGGCCATAATAATTTTTATATACTATGCAAGCACTGGTTTTCGATAAGACTATTGTAAATGAGTTTCCAAAATCTATTATACCGTTGTGAGATGGTCACAAGACCGGTTCGAACCCGGACAACGGCATCGGTGCACAGGAAGGTACCACTCCCCCAACAAAAACGCCCTAACCAACCTGTAGTGCACCAGAAAAACGAAGGGAAGAGAAGAACTAGCGGTAAATGTATCTAAAAGGACCACCTTGATGATTCTAGCTGTTCTAAACTCTTCCCGGTCTATTTTTAACCATATTTAAAGAACTGGTAAACAAAAAAGTAGTAAACTGTCAGGGATTACTCCCCAACATTATAATAGTAGTATTCACCCTGAGTCTTCTGCTTGCGGTCAAGGTTTGAATCCTTCTTATTGACACGAGGTCTGCGAGTGTCTTCATCTCTCCTGAATGTGATACCGAGGTTTGCGAGGAATTTGTTCATCCCTTGCTGCATACCCAACGGAGAATGAGAAATACCATGAACAGCGGGCTCACCTTCGAAAACAATTAGCCTCTCACACAACATATCAACCATGTATATATCGTGATCAACAACCATAGCGGTCTTCTTGCTGTTTTCTGCAAACCTCTTGATGGTTTTGGTTGCCATTGTACGCTGCTCCACATCAAGGTGAGCACTGGGCTCGTCAAGAATATACATATCCGCATCTCTGGAAAGGCACGCTGCGATAGCCACCCTCTGCAACTCACCACCACTGAGATCGGTCAAGAGTCGGTCGTACAACGCCTCAAGCTGTAGCGGAACTGCAATCTCTGATTGATAATAACTTGAATCGAATGTTTTGGAAATACTACGCAGGAAGAAATTAACCGGAATTTGCTGATCCGCCTGTATATATTGAGGTTTGTAGGAGATCTCAATATCCAAATCCAGAGCGCCCTCATCTGACTCCTCTACACCTGCAAGCACTTTCACAAATGTGGATTTACCGATACCGTTAGGCCCCACGATACCCAGAACCTCTCCTTCCTTAAGGGCACCTCCATCCACTTTCATGGAGAAACCACCTTCATAGCTTCTGGTAAAACCATCATATTCCAAAAGAGTAGCAACGTCAGTTGCAGATCTTGGTGGATGGACTTCAAATTTAATTGCATCTGCTCTTATGCGTACATTTTCCTCTGCCAAATACCCCTTAAGGTACTGATTAATAGCAATTCTCACACCCTTGGGATGAGTCATAACACCATAAGCTGCCGGGACACCATATGCAACATGTACGACATCTGAGAGCATATCAAGAATTGCAAGATCGTGCTCAACCACGAGTACAGCTTTTTCCTGTGCAATCTCCTGAATAAGCTGAGAAACCTTGATCCTCTGGTGGATATCAAGGTAAGGACTAATTTCGTCAAAGAAGTAGAAATCCGCATCTTTAGCGGCACAGGCAGCAATAGCAACACGCTGCAACTCACCACCACTGAGATCACCGATCTTGCGGTCAATTATGTGGGATAATGAAAGCCTCTCGATAAGATCATCAAGCTTGCCTGAATCATCGGCACCATTAAGAAGGTCACTGGTTTTCCCCTTAAACGCTTTGGGAATCATATCCACATACTGTGGTTTCTGGGAAAGGCGCACTGCACCATCAGCCACCTGCTTGAAATAATCATACATTGAAGTGCCGGAATAATGATCCAACACTGCATCCCAATCAGTATTTCCTTCCCCGAAATTGGGAATCATATTACCTGAAAGAATCTGTACACAAGTACTTTTTCCGATACCGTTAGGACCGAGAATACCCGAAACCCTTCCTGCTTCGGGGGTAGGAAGACCATAAAGGGCAAAACCGTTTTCACCATAACGATGGGTTGGTTTATCCAGCTCTTCCGGTAATCCGATAATCATGATAGCATCAAATGGGCACTTGTTTATACAGATACCACAGCCCACGCACATCTCTTCAGAAATGATCGGTTTCCCGTCGTCACCAAAAACAATAGTTTCATCGCCGGTTCTTACACGCGGACAATACTTCTCACATTCATGACTACATCTACGAGGCTGACATCTATCCCTGTTTAATATTGCAATTCGCATGCTAATCCCTTTTAAGCCATCAGGGCACTTTTATTAATTAAGCAGAAGCGTCCAGGTTACAAGACAGAAATCGACTACCAGAAACTCAACATAAAGCCATCCTTTAATGCCGAATTCTTTAGTGTCGATCTTAAGTGCAGGAAAAATTAGGCGTTGTACATAATAAGCCAGTATGGCAATAATTGCTAACATAGCATACCATTTGGTTTCAGTACCCACACCAAGCTGGAAATATGCAGCGGCTCCAGCCATAACTCCAATATATGCAGCTACCGCCGTCTTGATAATTCCCTGAATATGTGAAGTACGTTTTTCTTCAGGAGTCATTTCCTTAATAGCGATTTTGCCAGCAGAATTTGCTGGTTTTGCGGAGGACGGATCCTCTTCCACTGCTTTGGAGCTATCCTTATTATCTTTCTTCAAGGGCCGTATCTCCTGAATGAATGTTATGGATGTTCATAGACATCATAACCTATATAAACATTTATTGTCCGCCTTTCAGAGATACTCATTGCTCAATACATTCGGAATATTCTCTGTAGAAATGGCTTCAAAGCCGAGAGAACACAGATGTGAAGCAAATCTTGAAGGCCGATGCCCCGTAGGATGATAAACTACCACTGCTTCGGGATCAATTTGCTCGACCATATCCACAAGCCCATGTGCATCAAGGTGATCACTGATACAAACCGATGGATAAGGATGGTCCTGTCTTGCAGATAGCACATATTTAGAAATCGAAGAAGAAAGCTTCCCTAACTGGTGAGGAGGAACAATGCTCACTTTTGCAGAAACGTTGATGTCGACTAGTTCACCTGCTTCATGCGTCAGAGAACGTGTGAGTTTAAGAGAAGTAGATTCCATGGAAATGGAACCCTCGTATCCCATTTGGCGAATTAGTTTTACTGCTCTTTGTGCTTTCCCAAAAGAATAGGCTCCAAAGGCAATCCGCTCTTCTGAAAAAAGAATTTCTTCAAATGATTCCAGATCATCTTCAAAATGACAGAAAGGATCTCCCGGATCTCCATAGTTGGCTTCAGTTACAAGTACATCACAATCCGGCAGGTTTGATGCGTCTTTTACGTCACCTGTAACAAGAATGCGAACTCCATTCTCATTTTCCCACCCAAATGCGACAGACCCTTCGGTATGCCCTGTACTGTAGGTTTTTATTTTAACGTCGGCAACTTCACCGTCGCTATTTTCCGGCACAAGTTCTCCCATATACTCTATTTCATGTCTCAATTCAAGTGCACGGGCAGTTTTCTCAGTGCAAGCGGAACGATCAGAACGCATGGCTGAACTACCATGATGATCAGAATGAGCGTGAGTGATAAGATAAGCATCTGGCTGAGGATACTTCTGTGGAGTACGGGTTGTATCAACCACAAATGAGCGCATGTCGCCCTCCTGTGATCTGAATTTTAATCCGAGGTGTGGTTTGAATCCACCCCGAGAATTTTTCTGCCGGTAGACCAACAAACCCATATCTATAAGCTTATCCAAAGAGATCCCTCGGGGAGGAGTAGGGGCACAATATATTTTAGGTTGGCGCGAAGGATGAATGAAATTGAGTTCAGGATCTGCTTAATATTTTGAATCCTATAATTGAGAAATAAAAAGAAAATGGACTCAGAGTAATTGGGATAACTCTGAGTTAAGGGCATCCTTGTTAGTAACACCGGTAAAGCGGCGTACTTCAGCCCCGTCCTTTTCAATAATTAATGTAGGAACTGCATGAATCTCATACTTTCCTGCGAGATCGGGATGCTGATCCACATCAATAAGCTTAACTTCGACCTTGTCCCCCATTTCTGCCTCAATTTCCTTGAGGATTGGTTTCTGCATCTGGCAGGGGCCACACCATGTAGCACTAAAATCAAGTAAAACAACTTTGCTCATTTTTGATCACCTTTTGATCCTTATTTTGGTATATACAACGCCTTCTTTCAAATGGTTTATCGTTGTGGGCGGTTTTGCAATATCCTTGCATAACCACGTGATCTAACTATATAAAGATACCCGAATCAATCATCCTTTTGAGAAGATTGACGAATGTTACTGAAATACATGCATTCATCGCTGGAAAATAACGGCATTGGTACATCGGCATTAATTATTCGGATACCGGAATTTCTGACAATAACACATGGGATGCGCTCTCCTGCTTCACCCATGAGCAACTGTGATGCTGAAACAAGGTTATCAGCAATGGCTTTATGAGTAATACTCAGAGGTTTTCCAAAGAGATCAAGGTCACCTCGTGAATCTTCAACCGGTATAATGCCAGAAGTTCCAAGAGCTATACCAACACAGCCAAGCCTCATCGGCTGTGTCCGGCTATCCCCAATAATCACACCGATCCTGCAACCGTATTTTCCATAAAGAGCTCGTCTGATTTGTCCGGCACTTTTCTGTGCATCTTCGGGCAGAAGCACCACATGCCCTTCAGGGGCATTCGAGCCATCAATCCCTGCATTCGGAGAAAGGTTTCCTTTTGTGATAGTCAATGCTGCGCCTGTGACTCCTCCGAATACTTCATCACATTCAAGGAGAACTAGCTCCATTTCTCTCGGATCAAGACTGAATCTGTGGGCATAACGGACAGCTTTCTGTCCCGGATCCACATCGGAAAGCTTTACAAGCCGCCCTTCTGCAGTTGCAACCGCTGATTCAGCGAGTACTATGATATCGCCGTCTTCAGGGTATATCCCATTTCCCTCAAATGCATCTTCAAGAATCGAGACAATATCATCATCCGGCTTGATTAGTGCTGTCTGGATTCCCAGCATTTCTATGGATTTAGTTATAGTGTCATTGTTTTCCTTCAAGATACTCCCCCATTATCTGTATAGCACAGTACTCCCCACACATTGAACACGGGCCAACCATCGGGCAGATGTCCCGGGGTTTGTCCGAATCAAATGCAAGTTCCATTTGGCCTTCCCAATCGAAATTTGCACGCCTCTCCGCAAGCAAACGATCTTTTTCACTTATACCGTATTTGATTGAATCGCCGATGTGAGCTGCAATCTTAAAAGCCACTAATCCTTCACGAACCTGATCCGGAGTCGGTAGAGCAAGATGTTCGGAGGGGGTGATGTAGCAAAGATAATCAGCACCTGCACCACTTGCCATACTTGAACCCACTGCACCAGCAATGTGGTCATACCCCAACGCAACATCTGTTGGCAGTGGACCTGCAACAAAAAGAGGATGTGGAGATGTTGATTTGTAGAGTTTCACGAATTCAGGAATTGCGGATGCTGCCACATGACCGCCCATTCCCTCAATAATTACCTGTACGCCTGCTTTATTGGCAAGGTTTGCAAGGTTTGCATTCGTCTGTATTTCCATAAACTGCGCAGGATCTCTTGGATCATGAATGCATCCGCTTCGCATCGTATTCCCAAGAGAAAGCACAACATCCTTTTCCCTAAGAATGTCAAGAACTTCATCAAAGTTGTTCAGGAAAGGATTGTCACAATCATTAGTAAGCATAAATACGCTGGTGAAGGAACCGCCCTTTGAGACCATCCCCATGACTCTGCCTGAACCTTTGACGGTCTCAAGCATTTTCTTATCTACACAATGAAGGACAACAGAACTAACACCTTCTTCAACATGCAATTTCAGGTAAGAGAGAATATCATCTTCAGTTACGCTTTTCAGGCCTTTCTCAACTATTGCCTGATATATTGGAACCGTAGTAATTGGAAGAGTAGTGTTTTCAAAAATGTTTTTTCTGATTCCAGAAATATCCCCACCCATTGAAAGGTCGGTGATTGTGTCAGCACCATATTTTTCCGCAATTGCAGCTTTTTGCAACTCGGACACCGGATCAATACTTGCAGCTGAAGTTCCCAGATTGACATTGACCTTTGTAGTAGCCCCTTTACCGATAGCGGTTGGCGGACAACAATCCCTGACCATTATGACAAGACTACCTTCAGCTACACGGGAAAGTACCGTGTTTTCGTCCATACCTTCCTTTTTTGCAACATATTGCATTTCAGGAGTTACTGTTCCGTTTTTTGCATGATCAATCTGCGTAAGCATTGTTATGTCCATCCAGCGTGATTGGAGTAAATTACTTTTTTTCAGATAAGCCACTTAGTTCAAGAATTGTAGGGATATTGCGATTGTTTCCAACAGGCATAAGATGAATTCCCCTGCAAATCTTCTTCAGTTCCCGGATATGTTCAGCACATATTAAAGCTCCTTCCATAGCCATGTCTTCCGAAGACTCCAAACGACCAATGAGCTCATCTTCCACCCTTATCCCCGGAATATTTTTGTTCATAAAATTAGCCATCTTTACGGATTTCAGAGGAATTAGTCCCGCAAGTATGGGAACCTCAATATGAGATATACTTTCAAGAAAAATCTCAAATTTTCCAATATCATAAACTGCCTGAGTCTGTAAAAAATCAATCCCTACACGTGCTTTTTTCTCAAGCTTCATTAGTTGCATCACGTTATCAGGATCGGTATTGCACACTGCCCCCTTCACAAAAACAGGAGCCGATTCCAATGAATTTCCAGCTAAATCTGTGCCGTTTTCCAACCTAGTAGCAGCCTGTAAAAGCTGCACAGCATCAAGATCATAGACAGGTTTTGAACCGGGATGATCGCCTTTCGTGGGATAGTCCCCAGTCATCAAACAAATGTTCCGCATCCCAAGCCCATATGCGCCGAGAAGATCCGATTGTAATGCAAGCCTGTTGCGATCCCGACAGGTTAACTGCATGATAACTTCATGGCCAGCACCCAGTAGGAGTTTTCCCATCGCCAGCGGAGACATCCGCATAACCGCCCGCTGGTTATCAGTGATATTGAAAGCATCCACATGTCCCCTGAGAAAATCTGCATCTCCAAGGGCTGATGTGGGATCCACGCCTTTGGGAGGAGATATTTCTGTGGTGATGATGAATTGGTTTGATTTGAGTTTAGCTGCAAAACTGTCAGTCATTTACAAACCTCATTGTTTTCCATATTCCTTCGGCTCAAACATCCTATCCAGCAAATCCAGCCGGTTGATGTCCTTAAGCCTGATGTAAATCAATTCCCACACACAATCCTTCTCAGGGTCAACCTCACATTTGCCATCCATTGAACCGCCACAGGGACCATTCAGCAACCCCTTGGGACACCGGGCTGTGGGACAAATTCCTCCAAAAAAGTCCGCAATGCAGTTGCCACACATGACACACTGCTCTTCCTTTACTTCCCCACAGGATATTCCTCCCAGAGAATCAGTATTCGTGGCAGGATGTACCGGTACGTTTACAATAGAACCAATTATGGAAAGTCCGCTTCCACAAGACATTATGAGAAGAGAATCCGCATCTGCAATCTTTGGATCAAGTTCCAGCAAAATATCCAGAGACTTTACACTGCATGCCGCTTTTGCGACCGCCCCTCCGATTACATCCTTCCCTGATTCCCGTAGTTTGCGGCACATTTCCTCAACTTCGGGTTCGCCTCCCACATGCAGTTTTGTAGCGCACACTCCGCATCCCAGAACAAAGATTTTGCCGGCATCATCCAGCATGGAAAGGATTTCCTCAAAGGGTTTGGAAGAAGAAATTATCATTTTGTATCACTGGTAACGGTATTGTATATCATTATATTCCCGAAGAACTGCATCAATCATTTCCGCAATCTTTGGAAGACCACGTGCCTGACCCTGAAGTTTTTCAGCCAGCTTTTTGAGTTGCAGGAGTGTGCCCATTACCACTAGATCCGTCTTTTCGGTTTCGTGGGACACAGCATTTCTTTCAAGAGCAGCATCGCCTCCTCTTGCAAGAATTTCCTGTTTGATAATGAGGGATTCGGTTGTAGTAACGTTTTTGATCAGGAGGTTAAACATCACAGTCTTGTTTTTCATGATTTCCGCGCCAGTGGAAGTCACATTCAGCGACTGCATTAATCTCACGGAATCAACCGGGTCCGTGAGTTCCAGCATCTGTATTTCCCTTTCACCGTCAATTTCCACAGGAGGGCGCCCGCGAATTGCTGCTGCTACCTTGACAGCATCAAGAGTCGGACCTACATCATGAGTACGAATAATATGGGCTCCTTTCTGGACTGCAATCGCAGTAGCTGCAAGGCTTCCGTAAAGCCTGTCCTCGGCAGGTTTATTCAAAACTTCACCGATGCAGGATTTGCGTGAAAGTGCTGCCAAAATTGGTTTGTTGAAACTTTTGAGCCGCTCAAAACGATCAACTGTTTCAAAATCATACGTAGGAACCTTTTCAGGAATCCATTTCCCGATAGCAGGGTCAAGGATTACCTTATCAGTGTCAATCCCTTTTTCCTCACTTAGCTGGAGAATATCATGCAGGGATTGCATTACTGCGTCCATACCAAGAACGTCCCCGGGAATTTTCCGGGATGCCATTACCACAGCTGGACAGCCGAAATCTGCCACAACATTAACCATTTTTTTGTCGATAGCAAAACCAGAAACATCGTTGATTACATCAGCACCTTTTTCCAGCGCTGCTTCGGCAAGATTGGAAAACATGGTATCCACGGAAATAACCGCATCAACATTGCCAGCAAGGACATCAAGAGCAGGAAGTAAGCGATTGCGTTCTTCTTCCCTTGAGATCGGATCTGCAAGAGGCCATGTGGAACGTGCACCCAGATCCAGAATCGTTGCACCTTCGTCAATCATTTTGTGGGCGACTTCGAGAAGGGCATCGCCTTTGACAACTGAGCCCTTGTAAAAAGATTCGCGGCTTAGGTTCATTACTCCCATAAGGTGAACAGGATGCCTGTCCCCAACCTTTAGTCCGCATATGTCAACGTCAACGACCATAAAATTACCAATACAAGGCTTACTTTATCACTTATATAAGTGTGCCCGCTGCCCTGCGAAATGCTTTGCTGCAAGCGTAACATGTGTAAGAAGAGTTGCAATAGTCATAGGACCCACGCCACCCGGAACAGGTGTAATGAGGGATGCTTTTTTGACGACATTCTCAAAATCAACGTCTCCATAAACCTTGCCACCTTCCTCGGAAATACCAGCATCAAATACCACAACACCATCTTTCACCATATCGGCTTTGATAAGATGTTTGACTCCGGTGGCAACAATAAGAATATCCGCTTCTTTTGTATAGCGTTTCAGATCATCGGTAAAAACGTGGCACACGGAAACTGTGGCATTGCGGTTTAAAAGCATTGCAGCCATGGGTTTTCCCACGACATTGCTGTGCCCTACGATTACTGCATTCTTGCCTTCAATTTCCACTCCATATTCGTCAAGCGCTTTGATTATTCCTGCTGGAGTGCATGGAACAAGTTGCTCATCCCCGATTAGCAGGTTTCCAACGTTACAGGGATGAAAACCATCAACATCTTTTGTTGGGGAAATTGCCTGCATAGCTTCTTCTGCATCCAGTTGAGCGGGGAGCGGAAGCTGCAGGAGTATTCCATGAATGTCGGCTCTTGAATTGAGGGATTCTATCAGATCAATAAGTTCATTCTGTGAAACAGAAGTATCAAGATTCTGGTCTTCTGCATTGATACCAACCCTTTCACATGCTTTGTGTTTGAGACGTACGTACATTTTGGAAGCAGGATCATCCCCTACGAGAATCGTGGCAAGACCGGGAACAACGCCTGTGCTTTCTTTTAAGCCTTCGACTTCGCTCTTCACCTGCTCTTCAATCTTTTTTGAAAGAGCCCTGCCATCGATAATCCTGCTTTCGTCTGTCATTTAACACACCTTAGAGATTCTGGTAAATTGGGAAGTCACTGCACAACTGCTGGACATCAGCACTCACTTCAGCAAGCACCTTCTCATCAGTTGGGTTCTTGAGAACTGTATCAAGGAATCCTGCAATGTCATCCATCTGCCCTTCCTTCATACCACGAGTTGTTGCAGCTGGAGTCCCTACACGAAGACCACTAGTGATAAATGGACCTCTGGTTTCGAAAGGAATTGCATTTTTGTTAATAATGACACCAGCTTTGCTCATGATGGCCTCGCCGTCTTTGCCGGTGATATCAAACTTGCTGAGATCCATGAGCATAAGGTGATTATCAGTACCGCCGGAAATTATATCAAAATCCCTATCAACAAGAGCTCCGGCAAGTGCATCTGCGTTCTTTATGGTTTGTTTCTGGTATTTCTTAAAATCAGGATTCAGGGCTTCCTTGAAAGCAACTGCTTTTGCAGCAATTGTGTGCATGAGAGGCCCGCCCTGTATTCCGGGGAAAACAGCTTTGTTAACGCCTTTTGCATATTCTTCCTTACACATAATCATTCCACCCCTTGGACCCCTGAGGGTCTTGTGGGTGGTGGTTGTGACAAAGTCTGCATATGGAATTGGACTTGGGTGAACACCTGCTGCAATAAGACCAGCAATATGTGCAATGTCTGCAAGCAGGTAAGCATCTACTTCGTCGGCGATTTCCTTGAAACGCTTAAAGTCTAGAATTCTGGAATAAGCGGAAGCTCCGACAACAATCATCTGTGGAAGCTCTTTCTTTGCCATTTCCATGAGAGCATCATAGTCAAGCTCTTCTGTTTCACGGTCAACACCGTAAGGAACAACATCGTATAACTGGCCGGAGAAACTTACAGGGCTTCCGTGGGAAAGGTGACCACCATGAGAGAGGTCCATGGACATGATTTTGTCCCGGGGTTTGAGGACAGAGAAGTAAACTGCCATGTTGGAACCTGAGCCAGAATGTGGCTGCACATTCACATGTTCTGCACCAAAGATTTCTTTTGCTCTTTCGATTGCAAGATCTTCGGCAACATCTACATACTGACATCCGCCATAATAACGTTTACCTGAATAACCCTCTGCGTACTTATTTGTCATGATGGAACCCTGAGCTTCCATCACTGCGCGACTAGCATAATTCTCAGATGCAATCAAGTTGAGCCTGAATTCCTGCCTTTCCGCCTCCTGCTTCAATGCTTCTTCAATTTCCGGATCGATTTCTGAAATATAAGACATACCTTTTTCCCTTCCTTTGGATTTAATGAGATTTGTTAAAAATTTATGATATTGAAACAATGCGTCCTTTTATTTTAAGACGCCTTTCTGCATACAGTTTTACGGCTTCGGAATATATCTGGTGTTCCTCTGCTAGAATGCGTTGTGCAAGCGAATCTTCCGTATCATCATCAAGCACAGGAACACATTTTTGCAGGATTATAGGACCGGAATCCACATCTTCATCCACAAAATGAACTGTACAGCCTGCAACTTTAACCCCATGCTCCAATGCCTGCTTTTGTGCATGAAGCCCTTTAAAAGAAGGAAGAAGTGCTGGATGTATGTTAATTATCCTGTTCTTAAAATGCCGGACAATACCGGACCCAAGCAATCGCATGTAACCTGCAAGCAATAGCAATTCCACGTCATGATCGTCAAGGATCTCCAGAACACGACTCTCGTACTGATCCTTGTCGGAGAATGATGACGGATTAACAAAAACCGCATCTATTCCGTAATTTCTTGCCCTCTCAAGTGCATAGGCATCCTCTTTGTCACTGACAACAGCACGAACAGTAGCATCCTTGATGTAACCGTTTTCGATGCTGTCAATTATGGACTGGAGATTTGAGCCTCGTCCGGAGACCAGCACTGCTATGTTGAGAGTCATCGGACAATCATAGTTAATAAGTATATATTAGAGTTTTGGAAAGAGTTCAACTTGAAATTTTTGACCGCTCTTTTGAACGCTCATTGATAAGAGTATCCAATTCATCAGAATCTGAAAGGGAATCAAGTTCTTTCTTCTCAATCAAAACAGTATTTTCCACTGAAGTGTATTTGCTTTTGCCTTCAATGATATAGACAGATCTGGTTTGGGTAACCTCAGAGATACTACTCATCAGATGAGCCCGTTTGAGCATGGACCCACTGTATTCACTTATTCCGGTAAGAAAAACCGTAGAAGGGTCTTTAGAAACTGCCTTAAATGGAGCCTGATCTGTCGAAAGCACATCATAGCCCAAACCTTGAATGAAACTCAGGGTACTGTTCCCGGAAGGAGGATTCTTTTCGGAACTGAAATCTGATCGGTTCTCTTTCAGACCTCTCTCCAGAATATCTATGGAACGTGCAAGAGCGACATCCAGCAGTTCTTCAAGCTGGAGAACCACATCTATGGAAGCATCCATGCAGCCTTCTTCATACTTGCTGATGGTACGTCTGGATACACCCAGATGTGTCGCAAGGGCACCGAGGGAAAATGCCATTCTGCTACGGGCTTCTTTTAGCACATCACCATCAATTGAAACATATAGTCCACCGGGAGCTGCTGAAACTAATGGAGGAACATCTTCGACAAAACAGTCATAAAGGGTCTGAAGATTGAGAGCCGGGATGTCATACCTCATGTAAACTACACTGTCTTCAAGCAATTGATCCCGTGTTTTGGCGCCAATTAGTATCGGAGAACCTCCCAGATATTCCGCCAGAGATCTCATTTCAGAAGCTGTATCCTCATTCAGGCTGTCAATATTGTATAAAACCTTGCAGAAAAGAAGAACATCACCCTTTCTTGCAGCAAGATCAAAACTTCGCGAACGGATATTGCATCTGTTAGAAATTACAAAATCAGCACGCTTCAATACATCAATTATTTGATGTATCAGAATGTCTTTTGTCATGACTGGTAGAAACTTCCAGACACAAGTATATAAATATATCTGCCGTAAATGCTAGCGTTGAACATATGATAATTGCTTTTGATGACACCGATTCTCGGAATTCCGGCATGTGTACCACCTATCTTGGAGCCTTGCTTTTTGAAGAGTTACAGCAATATGGCAAAATTACGGATGATCCACTCCTTATCCGCCTGAATCCCACAATTCCCTACAAGACAAGAGGAAATGCAGCAGTAGCCCTGCAAATCGAAACAGAGCAAACAGAAAATGTAATTTCCCACGTAATCAGAAAAGTAGAAGAGCTTGCACAATTTCAGGATGATAACACCAATCCCGGTGTCGTATTTATTCTACCGGACCAAGTTGAAAATTGCAGGGAAGAACTTTCAAACTTTTTCCTTGAAACCGTCCGGGAAGTTATAACAATTGACCGTGCAAAGGAAATCATCTCAAGAAACAAATTAGAAGCACACGGATACAAAAATGGAAGAGGGCTTATTGGCGCTCTTGCTGCCTGTGGTGCAGTTCTTTCAGAGCAGTGGGACCACACTTACGAATTACTTGCTTACAGGCAACCGGACAATTGGGGAACCCTGCGCTATGTCAATGATGAAAGTGTCTGGAAAGCAGACACTACTACCTATCCTGACACATGGGACAATGTCGATGTGGCTAACAATATGGTCGTGTGTGTGCCACATTCTGTTGACCCTGTTCTTTTTGGAATTCGGGGACAGGACAAAGATGCAATCCAGAAAACTGCAGACATACTTGTGGGAGAAGATATCGAAAGGCAAACCCTTTACCGGACAAACCAGGGAACAGACATGCACCTGATTCCTGCATCTTCCATCGAAGATTTACAGGATTTACATTCCTATACTATCGAACTAAAAGTAGCAACTGACCCCCATACAATAGAAGGCGGCCACACCTTTTTCGAAGGCACTGACGAAAATGGAAATAGCATCGACTGTGCTGCATTTGAGCCAACCAAAAATTTCAGGGAACTTGTGAGAAAACTTATTCTTGGCGACCATGTGGAATTGTCTGGTAGTGTGAAAGACGAGACATTTAATATTGAGAAGCTTGAGATTAAAAAACTACAGCCAAAATCTGAATTTGTGAATCCGACCTGTGCTTCCTGCAAAAAACGAATGAAATCTGCCGGCAAGAATCAAGGATACAGGTGTCGTGCCTGTAAGACAACTGCGGCAGAACCTGAAATAGTTAACATCCCAAGGGAACTTGAAATCGGTATTTATGAAGTACCTCCCTGTGCAAGAAGACATTTGTCAATGCCTCTTGTAAGGATGAAGCAAGACAAAAACATCCACCCTTCAAGATAATTTTTTTAGAAACGCAAATCATTGAGATCTGCAATTGGAGGGACTTTTCTTTTGTGGATATTCGAATTTATCCTGCTCAGGAGCGAGTGCATTTCTTCAACGGAAATTCCGACCATTGATTGAACTACATTTGTCTCCATACCTTCCAGAAGGAGCGTAAGAACCCGGTCAATTGTTTCATAAGGCAGACCAAGATCTTCCTCATCCGTCTGTCCCACCCGAAGAGCTGCGGAAGGTGGTTTGTTAATAATATCTGCAGGCACGTCCAACATTTCGGCAAGCTGACATACTTCTGTTTTATAAAGATCGCCAATGGGTTCGATGTCAACACCACCATCACCGTATTTTGTGTAATAACCCAGCAAAATCTCAGTTTTATTCCCGGTACCGGCTACCAGATACCCTGCGAGATTTGCATAATAGTATAATATAGACATTCTAATTCTGGCTTTCAGGTTGCCATTGACATGAAACTCCGAGGAATCACCCTCCGGCATATTATCAAGAAATGAATCCACTATTTCAGAAATATTGATTGTTTTGAACTCAATGCCAAGAATGGAAGCAACCTGCGTTGCATCCAGTACATCTTCGGCTGGTGTAACGTTCAATTCAGGCATGTGCAACCCAAGAACATTTTCATATCCGAGTGCTTCGGCAGAAAGGTATGCAACCAGAGTGGAGTCAATTCCCCCGCTAAGTCCTACTACAACTCCATTGCAATTTGCGTCTTCGCACTTTGCACGAATGAATTCTATTATCTTTTCCTTTGAGACAGCCAGATCCATTAATTTACACCAATGAAGGGTTTAGGAAGCAAATATATGTACCTTTCCTATGAAAAAGAGGGAAAAGATAATTATATGCTGTGCTTCAATATATTTTTAGACATATCCAAAGGGGTTCACCATGGATGAAACGTTTTCCCGAATAAAAGGACTCGATGAAATAATTGGAGGAGGATTTCACAAGCCTTCTACCATCCTGATAGCTGGCGCTGCGGGCACTGGTAAAACAACGATGGCTATGCAATCTCTTTTTCTTGCTGAGGAAAAGGGCGAAGTATGCATGTATGTAACTTCTGACATTGAGCCTTCATCCCTTGTCCATAATTTCCTTACGGGAATGAGCTTTTACAATGTTTCATTGCTTTCAAAAGGTAATATTCATCAGGTTCCAATCGGTACAGAGGCTCTTGATAGGGGTGTCTACTCATTTATGTGGAACCTTGAAGAATCTATTGAAAAAATACGCCCTGACCGCATTGTCATAGATCCAATCAATGCAATCGGATGCACCTTTGATATCGGAGCGCAAAGGCGGTTTTATTTTGATCTTTTCCAGAGAATGAAAAAATGGGGTGCTCTGGTAATTATTACAGCTGAACTTACCGAAGAAGAATTAATTAAAAGCGACCTCAGCTATGTTGTTGACGGAATAATACACCTATCAAACGACAAAGACGATTTTCGCAGAACAAGACATCTGGAAGTCCTTAAATTGCGCGGCAAGGAATGTATTCCGGGAAAACACCTGTTTTCCATAACCAACGATGGAATAATGGTGCTTCCCAGAGGTAAGGAAATCACATCTAATTTAGAGGGAACAATCACATCCGGCATTGAAGAACTTGATAAAAGTATGTCTGGTGGAATTCCAAAAAACAGTTCTACATTGCTATGTGGAGATGCAGGAATTGGAAAAACCGCTTTTGGATTACAGTATGTTTGCTCTGGCGCCACCTCCAACGAGAAAGGCGTTATTGTTACCTTCGATGAAAACATAGATCGCCTAAAAGGAATGGCTTCTGCAATTGGATTAGATATGGAAAAACTACTCAAGGACAACTCCATCACCGTTCTCGAAGAAAAAACAAATTATCTGGACGTACCAAAACACATTGCAAAGCTGGAAAAAATTGTTGAGGAAAACGGATCAACAAGAGTATTTGTGGACGATCTGGAAAGGTATATGGAAGCTCTGGGGGAAGAAGAAGGTACACAGTATATACGTTATTTATCTGCGACTCTCAAAAATCATAACGCTACGTCAATCTTCAGTTCTACAAAAGGAAGTACAAAAAACAGCGATTCTGGAAAAGCATTCCTGATGGACAACAAGATCTCTTTGAACTATGTGAAAGGCAAAACCGAGATGAAACGAGGTATTTTAGTTCAAAAAGTTGCTCTTGCAACCCCTGAAAATCAGCTGAGGGAATTTGTGATAACTCCAGAAGGGTTTGAGATTAAAGATGAACTGCCTCTAAAATCTCTTTTCTGAGATATCGATGTTGTTTAATCCTATTAATGCATAAGCCAAGAGTATGAAAATCCTCGTGGCTGATACTGCAGTTTTTATCAACCGGTACAGGGAAAACGCTACTTTTGTAACCGTCCCGACTGTTGTTGATGAACTAAAAAGCAGGGAATCCAGTATTGAAGGTTTACTGGCGATTGAAACCGGTGCGAGGGTAGAGCAACCTGATCCAGAGGCAGTTGCAGAAATTCGCCGCATGGCCGGGAATACTCGTGATATCGAAGAACTTTCCGGAACAGATATTGACATTCTTGCCAAGGCTTTTGAGTATAAAGATAATGCGGTGCTTCTTACAGATGATTATGCAGTGCAGAATGTTGCCCTGCTTCTCGGAATTGAAGTTAAGCCAGTTTCGCAAAAGAAAATTAAGGACCGCATAATCTGGGGGAAAAAATGTACCGGATGCAGACGAAAGTTTGACAGCGGAGATGACTGTCCGGTTTGTGGGTCACCCCTGAAAAAAACCCGCAAAAGAAAAGTATAAGGTAAAAGATAATAGGACATGTCATTAGAAAGTGGTGCCAACATGAAGAATATTGATGAATTAATACAGAAAGCAGTTGAACTGCAGGCAAATGGTCTGGTTACCGGAGAAATTGCCAATGAGTTGAATGTGTCAAGAGACACTGTAACATGGCTTCTCACAAGGGCAAAAAGAGGTGTTTCATCCCCTGCTGCACCAAAGGACATCTCTGTGAACTGGAGTAACATAGGTAAAAGTTCTCACCGTTTGCGATATATTTCTCTTGCTCTCTGTGACATGGTTCTTGAGAGCCTCGATGAAAATAATGAAACCGTAAATATGGTCGTAGGAGTCGGTCTTAGCGGCGTCCCAATGGCAAGCATGATGGCAGAAGAACTCGGCGCTGATTTTGCAATCTTCCACGGATATGACAATCAGAAAGAAAAGGAAAGTCAAAGAGGTATTTTCAGCAGGAATTTCGGAAACGTTTCTGGAAAGAACTGTGTGATTGTTGACGATGTCATTTCATCTGGTTCCACGACAACCGATGTTTGCAAGCAGTTAAGAGACAGCGGAGCAAAACCTGTTTCAATTGCCGTCATTCTTGATAAGAAGAATGCAGACCATATAGAAGGCGTTCCTGTTAGTGCTCTTGTACATATTGTAAGGGTGGATTGAGGAAGTTTAAACTTCCTCTACTCCTACTGCACCAACCATTTCAGCCAATCTTGAAAGTACATCTTTCCTCATACCTTCAACAAACTTGATACTGCCTACAACAAGGTGGCCTCCTCCGTTGACACCGGCTCCTACAAGTTCATCATGAAGTTCCCGCACCATTTGTGGGATATTCATTTTCACTCCGCGAGAGCGAATTACAGCAAAGTCCGGACCGTAACCAATGGTAATTACAGGCTTACCTTCAAATTTCCGGCATAACTTGTCATGGACTTCACCAGAAGTCTTACCGGGTGGTGGGAAAGTGAATTTGTGAGCATAATTTTCCACATCCAGTACATTCATAATTGCGCCGTTTGGCAATTCAGTGGATTTAACATTCGGCAAGCACGCTTCAAGCTGCTCATCTATCATTTCATTGGCTTGTTCACAAAGAAGTGACACAAGCTTGCTGTGACGAGGAGAGCTAGATAGGTTAAGGATATCGTCAATAATTTGCTTCCCGCTGCTAAACTTAAGCCAATATGCTTCAAAGTCCAATGCGAGAGCCATTTTCTTAAGTTTTTCAAGAGAATAATACTTTGAAACAAGTTCGATATAGCGACCTGCTTCAGGTGCTTCGGAGCGATCCCCAACTGCAGATACCGCTGGTAAATGCTTAATTTTCTCTGTCACATCAGGATTGATCATCCTCGCAACTTCTGCGGAAAGCATACCGGCAGTGACCCCGAAATCTCCGCCTACATGAGCAGGATTTACATGAGCTTTCAGATACCGATCTACGGATTCATGTGGGTGATGATGGTCAACTACAACCATATCCATGCCATAAAGTTCCACATATTTCATCGCTGGAACATCTTCGTCCGTGGAACCGTTATCCACCATGACAATAAGAGGTAGTTTCTGACCATGTCGAACCGAATCTTCAAGAGCATAAGAAATGTCTTTGGTAACATCCATCATTTCATAAAATGGTGCTTTTGAAGGAGCACGTTTATAGAAATGATATTCAGAATCAGCACCATTGATCTCCTGAATCATCGGCAATATTGCTTTTTCAATTGCTACGGCTGCCGTCATCCCATCAGCGTCAGCATGATGACGTAAGAGAATCGGCCGGGATCGGATTACAGCTTTTTTGATTACACGAGCTACATCCTTCATTGCAGGACGTAGTTTCTCCATGATTTCGCTTTCCACGAGGAATTCAGTATCAGAAGGTTCTGCCCTTTTATCAAGAGCAGCATCTATCCTTGCTTTTACGGATTTTTCCAGTTCACCGGTAAGATGCTTCATGCTGCGTACTTCAACCTGCAACTTGTCAGCTCTCTGGTTTACTTCACCGGTAATCCGTACTATCATATCAGTGTCGATGTCAGGATAAGCCCGTTCTCCAGCTTTTTCAAAAGCTGCACCGGATATGAGTCCTTCGTCATCAGAGATTATGAAAATAGTAGGTCCACCGGTCTGCTTAACCTGGATGACTTCACCCTCTACTTTCACAAGTTTACCTACAAGGTCTTTGAGTTCAGAAGACGTGCGAATAGGAATGTGTTTTTCGACTTCAACCGCCGTGAATTTTTTAACAGTCCGAGGGATAAGATCCATTTTCCCGTCCCGTCTCAACTCATTTAATTCAACGATGATTTTGTCACCGATTTCCAGCTTGTCCTTGATATTGCTGGAATGGATAAGACCCCGGACATTGGAATTCATATTAACAAATGCACCAAAATCCACTACATTGTTCACTTTGGCATGATAAAGATTACCCACTTCAAGTTCAGCATTATCGCAGGAGTCATCTAATTCATATACAACGTGAATCTCTGCACAATTCTTGCAAACTTCTTTGCCGTCAATTGGCTCATCAATGGATTTTCCACACATTTCACATTTATAGAAATAACCTGCCCCATTGCAAGAAGGACAATCATCTTTAATTTCGATTTCACCAGCACCACCGCATTTCTCGCAGGAGGCAGCTCCTTTCAGCAAACTGTTCACATCTTTTTCAGACATGGACATGAGATTAACAGAACGTGGTTTTCCTGAGCCCTTACATTCCGGGCATTTTTCCTTTGACAAGGAAGTATATCCTGCACCGCCGCAGTCTTTGCATTTCTCTTTCATTGTATCTGTAGGGGTGATTGATCTACTGGTTTATTTAGGTTGCTGAAAAGGAAAAGTTCTGATTTATGAAAATTAAGACTGCTTGATACCATCAATTTCGCCAACAACCTTTAAAACAAATACTTACAAATTATTAGCCCTAGGGTGAGGTTAAAATCATGGTGTTAGAACAAATTACAATTCTTGCAATTATTGTAGTGATAGGCATCCTTACACAGGCCATCAAGGTCGTGAAGGAGTACGAACGTGTTGTGATTTTCAGGTTAGGTCGATTTAGTGGGGTCAAAGGACCCGGCATCTTCTTAATAATCCCTATTGTCGATACGGCGGTCAAAGTGGATCTGCGTGTCGTAACAATTGACGTTCCAAAACAAGCGGTCATAACACACGATAACGTGACTGTAGCTGTTGATGCTGTTGTATACTACAAAGTAATCAACCCAGAATCTGCAATTACCGAAGTAGAAGACTATATGTTTGCGACTGCAATGCTTTCCCAAACTACCCTTCGTGATGTTATTGGACAGATGGAACTTGACGATGTTCTTTCATCAAGAGAAAATGTCAACAAGGATATTCAGGAAATGCTGGATGCATCCACTGACCCGTGGGGCATCAAGGTTACCGCCGTCACTCTGCGTGATGTGAGCATCGATGATACAATGCTTCGTGCAATTGCCAAACAGGCAGAAGCTGAAAGAGAAAAGCGTTCACGTATTATTCTTGCAGATGGTGAGTTCAAGGCAGCCCAGAAGATGAGAGATGCAGCTCAGTTGTACCAGGAAGTACCTGTAGCCATTAAACTCAGGGAACTGCAAACCATTGCGGAAGTTGCAAGAGAAGGAAATATGGTCGTGGTCACCAATACCGGCGACACAGGTAATATTGCCGCTCTCACGGAAGCATTTTCAAAGAAATAAGTGGAGGATAAAGATATGAAAGGGTTTCAACACCTTTCTTTCTTTTCTTTTATACTAGTCCTGTTACTATTTGCTCCAGTTGCATCTGCAGAAGAGGTGATGGTGCTTGAGATGGATGATTCCATTACACCTGTTGCCGATGACATGGTTGTAGATGCTCTCGCAATATGTGAGGAAGAAGGATACGAAGCCCTTGTTATTACTCTAAATACACCCGGAGGCGGACTTGCTGAAACGCTGGAAATTATAGAGATAATCGATGAATCGCCTGTGCCTGTTATCGGATACGTGTATCCTGAAGGTACAAAGGCATGGTCAGCAGGCACTCTAATTCTAATCAGCACTGATGTGGCAGCCATGGCACCATTCACCGTCATTGGTTCCGCCCAGCCCGTGAGTGTATCACCTACTGGCTCCCAGCCAATCAATGACTCAAAAGTCATAAACGCAATTGTTGCACTTGCCAAGGAAAAAGCGAGCAAGCATGACAGGAATGAAACAGCTGCTGAAGAATTCATTACCAAAAATCTCAACCTGAACGCAGAAGAAGCACTTGAAGCCAATGTAATCGAGTACATTGCAGAAGATATTGATGATCTTCTTGAACAGGTAGATGGTGAAAACGTAAAGGGTGAGAGACTCAATACTTCGGGAGCAACGATTGTTCCTTATGAACCGGGAATCTCACTGGCATTCATGGAAGTCATCTCAAACCCAATTGTCTCATCCCTGCTTCTCATGCTGGGAATATACGGAATTATTTTTGGGATTTCAAGTCCGGGCGTCGGTGCGGAAGTATTCGGCGGAATCAGTCTAACTCTTGGACTTATAGGAATCGGATTTGATGTCAACCTTGCTGCGATATTCCTGATAGGTGTTGGAATTGTATTGTTGATACTGGAATTGCAAGCGTCCGGATTTGGAATATTTGGAATTGCTGGAATTATCTGTCTTGTAGCAGGCAGTGTTTTCCTTGTACCTAATGATTTCCCACGCTGGTATGGTCCAGCAGAGGCACAAATGACAATGATATATTACGTACTAGTCCCAACTGTTATCATAGCGATATTCTTTGCTTTTGCCCTGTACAAGGTCATGCAGGTAAGGAAAAGAAAGCCAATTGTTGGCGAAGACATGGTTGGAGATCGTGCAGAAGCACTTGACGAAATCTCACCGGGAAACAGCGGTTTTGTTCGCTACCACGGAGAATACTGGAAAGCCGAATCTGAAGAAATAATCAAGGTCGGAGAAAAAGTAAAAATAATCGGCAAAGACGGTCCAGTTTTAACCGTCAAACTAGAGGAAAAATCAAAATGAAATATCAGGAAAGGTTTCTAAGCCTTTCCACAACTTTTCTTTTCTTTTCAATTGCATCGTTTGCGGCCTTGTCAATTGCTCTTCTCATCGTTTCAAAGTCTTCAGGTTGCTCATCACCCATCATTTTCTTTATAGGAGTGTAAGCAGATTCCCTGAACCTTGGAGAGAAATCCCGAACAATACCATCCACAATAAGATCCGCACCTGTGCCTTCCTCCACACGACCCACAACATCAATGGCAACACCTGCTTTTCTAACACACTCCATTATTGCATCCGATTCCTCAGCAGGGGCAATTATCAACAATGCGTCGAGAGATACACCCAAATAATCGATCTCGAGTTTTTCCAGCATTTCAAGAACTGTGGGATTTACAAGTGGTCGAAGTTTGTCTTCTTCGAATACAAGTTTTACACCAGCGGTTCTTGAGATTTCCTTGGCATCACCACGTACGCCGCCATTGGTCACATCTGTCATTGCATGAACTTTGTGTGACAAACCTGATTCGATTAGTGCTTCACATGCATCAAGGAACTTGACATTGATAGTTTCATCAACCACATCATGCATACCGTAATAAAGAGCAGTTGTAGAGATTGTACCTCCACCTGCGCCTTCTGTCATAAGGATAACATCCCCCACAGTTGAATTCAAACGTGCGGTAAGTGAGGAAGCAATACCTACTGATCCCACACCGCCGGTCATACGTTCTCCGATAACCATATCCCCGCCAATGCGAAGAGTGCTGCCGGTAATTAGAGGAATTCCCGTGAGTTCAGATACGGTGGTAATTCCGGCAATGTGATCAAATATTTTGGCCACGTCTCCGTCATCTGCCACGTGTATATCCGACAATAATGCAAGAGGACGGCAACCCATCGCATACACATCACGAAGGGAAGCTCTTGCCACATGAAAACCTGCAAGGTATGGAAAATCACTGAGCCTGGAATGAATACCATCTATGGTAATTACAAGATATTGATCGTCACCAATTTTTACAGCTCCGGAATCATCAAGCTGGCTACTGTCCACAACAGCACTTGTGTCCCCGATCACTTCCGCAATTTTCTCATGAGCATAAAAGTCCCCGGTTCCACGGGACCCAACACCGAATCTACCCATGCTAACTCCGGAAATAGAAGAAGTCAGAACATCGCCTTTTACAATAAGGGTTGCTTTTGCTTCCTCAATAGTGGCTTTTGCAAGAGCAAGTGAACGTTCAGGAGTTGAGCCCTTTACTTCCTGAATTCTATCTGCCAAACGTTCTTCAATATTTTCTTCGCCCTTTAAGAGAGCGCGTTTTGCATATCCTTCAATATCCATGTTATCCCTTTCAGCACATATCAACAAAATTGCGAAGCATTTTCAGTCCCACATCACCACTTTTTTCAGGATGGAATTGGGTTCCAATAACATTGCCCCCGCCATTCACCACGGAAGCGGCGAAGTCTACCCCATAATCACATGAAGCAAGTGTGTGAGACAGATCCGTATCTACGTAATATGAATGTACAAAATAAACAAATGAACCATCTTTTATGCCTTCGAAAAAAGGATGCTCCTGTTTTATGGAAAGAGCATTCCAGCCCATATGTGGCACTTTCAACTCAGAGTGAGGGAACCTGACAACTCCACCGGGAATAAAACCAAGCCCTTCAGCTTTCTCCCCTTCCTCAGAATGTTCCATCAACATCTGCTGCCCAAGGCAAATCCCGAGCATTGGTTTCCCGGATTTAATGAAATCATCAATTTGATCAAGAAATGGAACAATATTTTTCATTGCATCATTGAATGCCCCGACACCCGGAAGAACAAGACCATCCGCATGTTCCAGATTAGCAGGGTCCTTTGTAATCGTTACAGACGCTCCCGCATGCTCAAGTCCTTTCTGGACGCTGCGAAGATTTCCAAGACCGTAGTCAATGATCACAATATTTGTCATGGGAGAGTAGAGTATGTTTTTAATACATCAATTTAACGAAACGATATTTTGCTTACCAGCAAATTCCGATGTACTCGATCTCCGTAGACAAGGAATCAGGATCTATCAGGTGACGACCATCTATTACGAGTTTTCTCTTCATCATAGAGAAAGCCTCATCCAGATCTCTGAATTCGTCCCATTCAGTCATAATCAAACAGGCATCTGCATCTTTAAGACATTCATCAATATTTTCACAATAAGTGATATTGTCAATAATTAATTTCATGTTTTCAGATGCAAGCGGATCATATGAATTCACTTTAACACCAAGATCCAGTAATTTTTTGATTACGGGAATAGAGCGTGATTCCCTGATATCATCTGTATTGCCTTTGAAAGCAAGTCCTAAAACAGAGATCTTCTTTCCTTTCAGGTCAGGAATTGCTTCCTGAAGTAATTCTACCATCTGTAGAGGTTGTAATTCATTTATTTCCATTACAGATTCAAGCAATGAAGGATAATAATCCATCTCTTTTGCCTTACCCATAAGTGCCCGGACATCTTTCGGGAAACAGGAACCACCAAAGCCCGCACCACTGTTAAGGAAATTCGGGCTTAATCGGAAATCCTTTCCCACCGCATCCATTACTTCGTAGGTATTAATACCCATTTTTTTGCAGATATTGCCAATTTCATTTGCAAAAGAGATCTTGGTTGCAAGAAGAGAATTGTTTGTGTATTTGATCATTTCTGCTGTCCGTGGATTCGTATAAGTAATCTCACAGTCAACATCCCTATAAAGTTCGGATACAAGTGCACCTGAACGTTTGTCAATTGAACCCACAACTATTTTATCAGGATTCATGAAATCTTCGACAGCACGACCTTCACGTAGGAATTCAGGATTCATAGCTATGCCAAACCCTTCACTTGGAAGACGACCTGAATACTCTTCTATCAAAGGCAGAACAACATCTTCAGTGGTCCCGGGAACTACTGTACTCTTGACAACAACAACATGATACGAATTTTTGGAAGCGATGGCAGACCCTAGACTCTTGCTTGCAGCACCTACAATAGAGAGATCAATTCCACCGTCATCCCCAGAAGGAGTGCCGACACAAATGAATGAAATATCAGTGTTCTGGATAGCATATTCATAATCTGAAGTTGCTATCAGGTTTTTCCCCACATGCTTTTGCATTAAATCTTCGAGACCTTCTTCCCAAACAGGCGGATAACCATCATTGATCTGCCTTACTTTTTTTTCGTCTATATCAATGCAAATCACTTCATGTCCAAGAGCTGCAAAACACGCTGCAGTTACTGAACCAACATAACCAGAACCTATAATTGATACTCTCATTGTGATCCTCACCCGAATTTGTAAAATGTTTTTGTATGTATATCAGGATAATGGTAAAAAGGCATAGTCATCAAACCGGTTTCACAACAATCGCTTCTCCTGCTTCAAGTGCATCAAGAATATCAGCAGCAACATGCGAGTTCTTCCTTATTTTCACTTCACCATGCCTGCTAACCGTTGCTGTGAAAAGATATTCATCCCCTATTAAAACTTCAACGTCACGTTTAGCTACCGAAGGTACATCAAGAATCAGATGACGCTTTGTCTGTTCGACTACAGGTCTTAATTCTGAAGATGAAGAACCTTTTTCCCCGGAATTACCATCAAGTTCACGGACATCAATACTAAGACCCAGCTGTTTTTCGATTTTATCAATGGTTGAACCACCCTTGCCGATAACCTGCGAGATTTCATGTTCAGCAACTTTCACTATCACTTTGTTATCGGAAATCAGTTCAACATCAACAGGACCATTCACATACCGTTGCATTACCTCACGGATCTCGCCTTCCGCAAGTTTCCAGATCGGTTTCTTTGATACTTCTGAAACAGGCATTACTACAACCTGTTCTCCAAACGTGTAGATTTCAAACTCTACCTGCCCACTCTCAAAGTCTGAGATCACTATAACAGGTCGTGCAAGATCTGATTCCGTCATACCCGACGGAACTTTCACAGTGAAGTCCAAAACCTGAACTCTTGCAACCTCTCCCTTGTCAATGAAAACAACGGTATCCACTACCTGTGGAATTATGCCAAGTTCAACTCTTCCAATCAGGCGTTGCACTGCATCAACCGGACGGTTGGCATGTACCACTCCAACCATTCCAACCCCTGCAAGTCGCATATCCCCGAAAATTTCAAAATCGTGAGTTTTACGTACTTCATCATAAATAGTGTAATCCGGCCTCACCAAAAGTAATACATCAGCTGTATTTGCCATATCTCCATCCAATGGAGCATATTGGGTGATTTCAGGAGGAACCTGAAGATCCCTCGGGGATTCCATGGTTTTTACAACATAGCCGCTTTCGTGGAGATAATTTGCAAGTCCTGCAGCAAATGTTGATTTTCCAGCGCCGGGTGGACCTGCAATCAGAACTCCTCGTTGCATGAGCACACGTTCTTTTAATTGATCACTTAAACGGTACTCTTCGAACCTTACGGAAGCTACAGGTCTTACTGCCGTAATTTCAATATCATCTGAAAATGGAGGAGTTGAAATAGCTATTCTCATATCACGAATCTGTAAAACCGAAGCACCTGTAGCAGATAGTTCAATAAAAGATTCGTTGTCTGATCTTGCCCTTTCAGATAATTCCCTTGAAATATAGTGCAGTTCCCCATATGTGCATGGGTTTTCACGGATAGATACGAATTTTACATCTCCGATGCTACCCTTTTTTGCCATAGGCAATACACCGTTTTTGAGATGAACAGACATTGTGTCATCTGTAAAAAAATCCTCTATTTTAAGAGGGGTAACTTCAAATAAGGAAGGTTTTAGGTAATCGACATCCATTCCCCGTGCCCGAGCAACTTCGGCCTGAATTCGATCCCCAGTTATGAATTTTGCATCAAACTCCTCGCCTACTGAACGAATGAGGGCATCAATTTCTCCACCCTTTGCCAGCTTAACGTGGTCTGGACCCGGACGAATTCCTACAAAAGAAACCTCTACCTTTCCACTATGAGCCAGATCCTGAATTTTCTGTAATTCTTCAAGACCTTTGTGACCAATTTCAAGACCACGATTTGCCTGAGCTTCGATTTCTGCCACAGCCGCTTCGGGGATGAAAATCTTTGCATCCACATATTCCCCGGATCGTATCTTCTCAGAAATACGGCCATCTATAATTGCGCTTGTATCAGGAACGATTTTCAAATCAGTGGAGTCTCCCATGACAAGTAGAAAGGCTGCAAATATATTTAATTCAATGGTTCAAACAGTCAGTAAACATCTTCCGGATTAAAGATTTTCTTTCCAACAACATCACCTTCGATATTGCGATAGAAGCATGATCTGTAGCCAGTGTGACATGCTCCGCCTTCTTGATCTATTTTAGCAAGCAAGACATCCATATCACAGTCAACAAGAAGCTCTTTTACTGTCTGGAGATGACCTGAACTTTCACCCTTTTTCCATAATTTCTGGCGACTCCTACTCCAGTAGTGCATTACTCCTGTTTCAATAGTCAGTTCCAGAGATTCCCTGTTCATGAAAGCAAACATTAGGACTTCACCTGTTTCACTGTCCTGTGCGATGGCAGGAATTAATCCATTGTCAAATTTGAGTTCATCGAGATCAATCATGGTAATCACCTGTGAGATATACTATAACTATAAAAAGTAAGAACCTGCATATAAAAGTAAGACTTCAGATATTTGTAATTATTACTTTGAAAATTCCGCATTTTATACATCATCACAGGGTGAACAAATGGACTATAGTTTTGATGGAGCAGGTAGCTACAGGACACCAACGGGAATCGCAGGTCTTGACGTACAGTTGGGAGGGGGCGTTCCACCGGGAACTACGATATTACTATTGGCAGAGCCCGGAACCAGTTCAGAAGTGTTTGCACAGCAATTTGTCAATGGTGGTCTGGAAGATGGAGAAGAAGTATACTATTTTTCTTCTGAGCATCCTATAAGCGAAATAATTGAAGATATGAAAAACTTTGGATGGGATATCGAAGAATACGTTGATAAAAATCAGATGGATTTCATCGATGCCTATAGCCTTCGTTTTTACAATGTCCTTCCAAAACACCTTTCCGTTGATCTTTCAGCAAAAGATTTCGTTAAGCAGAACACTGATGCAATGAATTTATTGAAGTCGGTTGTTAATGAACCCCGAAAAGAACGATACCGGGGAGTTATTGATTCAATGTCCTTCTTTTTAAGAGCCTATGAATTAAACAGTGTGGTAGAAGCAATTGAAGTAATTTCCTCTGTTGGAAAAGCCACAAATGCAGTTCAACTTGTATTGATGACTTCAGGGATGCATGATCCCACTGTGGAAAACACAATGAAAGACATATGTGACGGTGTCATTGAGTTCAGGATGAAAGAGAGGGGAAGTGAAGTCGAAAGATCAATCCTTATACGAAAAATGCGTGGAATGATCCCTCCAAGTAAAACCAGTTCATATAATATTACTCATAAAGGAATTGAACTCGAAACCACAACCAGAGTTCTTTAACTAATCCTAAAACGAAATAAAGGTGGTAATTCATGAAAAATAACCTTTCACAAATACTGAAAGATATCTTTACATCATCCGGGTATAATGTTATGGATTCAAGTACTGCGGATCTGATTGCGGAGAAAAACGGGGATAAAATGTATATCAAGTTTGGAAACGGGCTTGATCATATCTCAATAGAAGATTTCTCGAGACATATTCCTGACGGAGTTGGCCTTTTCGTGCTTACAGGCAGTGCTGAGCAGGAAGCAGTAGTTGATGCAAAGCAAAGCGGAATTATGGTATGGGATCGAGAAGAACTGGCATATCAAATAGGGAAAGCCGTTCTCGCAGATCTGGAAGGAGAAGAAATAGATCTTGTCAAAACCGACACATCTATTCCTGCCGAAGGCAGCTATATTGTTGCTGAGGACAATACATTCCAGAACAACATGTTTGCAGCTCCGGCATCAAGTCCAGAAGTATCAGAAACCGTGCAACCTGTTGTTGCCTTAACTGAGGAAGTAAAACAGGCATCTGAGCTGAATTTGAAATCCTCACCTATAAACGTTGCAAAAGAAAAAGCAATCTCAATTGCAAAACCTCACCTTGGTACTGTCAGAGATGCCAAATTAAAATTTGTTCCTTTTTGGAAGTATGTTTATTCACTGCGTTCTGAATACCAATTTAAGTCAAAATTAATAGATATTACCGGAGAGGGAGAAGGATTTATCAATGCGGTCAATGGGAACCCAGAAGAGTTTTCACTTCCGGTAATTCAGGACAGTGTACAGGTCGAAGATGACTATGACATCAAGAGTCCCTCTACAAATGATGCCGAAATCCGTGAAGAACTTCTGGAAAAGATAGTTGAAGAGCATACAAAGGATGTTAAATTTGGGAATACCGTTGGTGAAGCAATTATTTCCGAACACAAGCGTTTCAAGCCCATGAAGGAAGACATATCAATTCAAACCGAACTTGTTTATGTACCTGTATGGGAAGCAAAAGGCAAAAGGAATTCCGTGGAAATCAACGCATCCACCGCCGAAGTACTTGTGAATCCTTCCGACAGTGACGTGGAATTTGTGTGAGAATTTTACACGACAATTTATATATACCAACCCCGGCTAAAATGGAGTTATATTACATACAAAGGAGAGAGCAAATGGTAGAAATTACTGATATAGCAGCTCAGGAACTTAAGTCCCTGATGGAATCCGAAGACAAAAAGGACCATGCACTAAGAGTTTTCGTTGCAGGACTTGGTTGCAGTGGTGTCCAGTACGGCATGGCACTTGACAACGAAGAAAAAGAAGACGATGTCGTATTTGAAGACAAGGATGTCAAAATTGTAATGGCCCCTGATGTTCAAGAAGAACTTGATGAAGCTAAAATTGATTTCATCGAGACTCCTGATGGCAAAGGATTCGTCATTGACAATCCTAAAGCTGCGAGTAGCTGTGGTTCCTGCGGTGGCGGATGCCACTAATTTAACTTTTTATTTCCTACCTTTTTTTGCATAACAGTTAATTACACTAGTAGAGGTAATTCAAGATGATTCCAGGCATGGGTGGCCGGGGTATGAACCCCAAGAAACTTAAGCAAATGATGAAGCAAATGGGCATCAACGTAGACGAGCTTGCAGACGTGGAACAAGTAATAATCCGCATGCCAGATCGAGAAATCATATTTAATGATGCCAATGTTTCTATCATGAATGCACAGGGAGTAGACACTTACCAGATAGTCGGAACTCCAGAAGAAGTAGCAAGAGAGTTACAAATTCCTGAAGATGACATAAGGCTTGTTATGGAACAAGCAAATGTCTCTGAAGATGCAGCAAAACAAGCCCTCAAAGATACAAAGGGCGATCTCGCTGAAGCAATTATGGCACTATCCTCCTGATTTTACAGGAGGAAAATATTTTTTGCTTTTTTTAATCTGATAAGCCCATTTCCATTAGCATGGAATGGTATTCATTAGCAGAATACTGTGAGTTTACTGCACGTTTCACAACTTCACTGAGTGATGGATGAATATCCATAGAATACATCAAAGGGTAAGCATTTTGTGATTCAGTATACATGAGAGGTATTAGTTCATGGATGAGGACTGAAGCTTCCGGGCCTATAATGTGAGCCCCCAGTATTTTTTGCGATTCTGCCTCCAGTATGATCTTTACAAAATAATCCTTAAGACCCATCGCACGTCCTTTCCCGGTACCTTCAAACGGCTGGAAACCGATAGCAATTTTATCTTCCCCATACTCGTCTAGTGCCGCTTTTTCCATCATACCGAAACCGGCGATTTCGGGCCATGAAAATACTGCATGCGGTACTGCATGATAGTCGACTTTTGCCTCATGTTTAAGGATAGCATTTCTATATACTACAGTTGATTCATGATTCCCCACATGTTTGAAAAGATACTGTCCGTTTGCATCACCAAAAGCCCAGACGCCGGGAGATGTCGTCTCAAGATTATCATTGACTTTGATCCAACCTCTTTTATCAACTTCAATATTCCCTTTTTCTGGATTTAAGATGTCAGAATTTGATGCACGTCCTGTAGCCAACATGATGGCATCAGCTTCAACTTCCAATGGAGAACCATCTTCTGAGGAGACTCCGGTCACTATTTTCGTACCATTTTCCTCACGAACTTCTGTAACATCATATCCGGTCAGAATCTCCATGTACTTCGACATTTCTTTTCTGGCCAGAATAGAAATTTCCGGTTCTTCCTGAGAGAGAATGTGCTGGTTTCTGCCTATGACAGTTACTTTGCTACCCATTGCCGAGAAGAAATGACCATATTCGGCTGCTATGTAGCCTGCCCCAATGATGACAATGCTATCAGGAAGGACAGACATCTGAAGAACGCTGTCACTTGTGAGGTAGTCGGTATCGTCAATTCCTTTAATCGGAGGAATCAGGATTTTTGAACCTGTACAAAGGAAAATCATAGGAGACGTTATTGTTTCATCGCCAACTTTCAAAGTATATGGAGACACAAATTCAGCAATTTCCTGATAATAATCGAAATCTTCTGTTTCAGTAAGCCCTCCACGAATCATTTCAATGTCTGAAGAGATAGATTTACGCATTCGTTCCATAACTGCATTAAAATCAATGTTGTCTATTTTGGAGCTTATACCAAAATCCTTTGCAATTTCAATATTGCGAACAAGTTCTGCCGGATAAAGAAGCATTTTGGAAGGGATACAGCCTTTTGTGAGGCAGATTCCACCCGGTTCATCCTTATCAATAACAGCAAGTTTCATTTCTGGATTTTCCTGAAGAATCGGACCAATATAGTTCATTGCTGAACCGGTGCCAATAATAATAAGATCATATTGTTTCATAATCAAACCCCTTTGTGAAGAAATATTAGAGACGATTCCAATTATAAGTAGTGGTTCCTCAAAGCCTCCGGCTCTAAGGGTAGAACTGTCTAAAAAGCAATCAAGCTACTAATTCAGCAACTTTTTTTATAACAAGCTATTTAAGATCTTCAAGATCGGTTTGCTTATTCATTTCATCTGATGTAATCAATAAGGATAAATCGCCATCTTCATCAGTGTAAACACATGGAAATGAAGCTTCCATTTTCCCATAGGTCTGCCTAAATTCGTCCTTATGCAAAAACCTAACAGGTAAACCAATATCCTCTACAAATGATTTCCAGTCACTCTTCATTCCTGTATTGCTATATGTAAGAGCACATAGATTACAACCGTATGTTGAAGGTGAAACTATTTTGTGGAAATAATCTTTCATTTCATTCATTATACCACTATCAGCATTGTAAACAAAAACAAGCACTTTTTTTTCCATTAAAACACCAAGACCCTTGTAGTATAAAATACGGATTCATTTCATATAGGGCTTTTGAGAGCGATTGGCAGGGATTCTACCAAGCCTCCGGCTCTCCGTAAAAAAGTTAATCCTATGTAAAATTGAGAT